>JBLRWH010000082.1:0-9491 GCA_047921395.1 Gammaproteobacteria bacterium | reverse complement strand
GGGAGCTCATCGTCGTCGCCGACAAGGCAATGTACCGGGACAAGCAGGCACGAAAGCAGCGTATGGCCGAAAGCAGCCCCCCGCAACCCGAATTGGTTTAGAGGCTCGAGGAGATAGCGAATGACTGGTGTGCTGACGATGGCCTGGTTTCATTACCTGGCGATGATGTTCGTCATGGCCGCGCTGATCGCGGAGCGCCTCATCTTTTCGCCGCGGCCGGAGCCCGCCATCGCCCGGAAGATCGTGATCGTCGATCTTGCCTACGGCATCTCGTTGCTGCTCGTCTTTCTCCCCTTGCTGGCCGCCATGATGGCGCGCGGCGTGGGGTCCTGAGGAAAGTCCCGATCATCCCGGCCGACGTCCGGATCCTGCACCTGCTGGAAGGCGCCCGAAGGGCCACGGGGGTGGCGGTCATCATCGACGTGTTCCGGGCCTTCACCCTGGCGCCCTGTGCTTTCGCCCGGGGCGTCGCCCGCATCCTGCCGGTCGCGACTCCGGAAGAGGCCCTGGCGCTGCGGCGTGAAGACCCCTCGCTGCTGCTGGCGGGCGAGCGCGACGGGCGGCCCCTGCCCGGCTTCGACTTCTCCAATTCGCCGACAGAGATCCTGCGCGCCGAGCTTGCCGGCCGTAGCCTCGTCCTCAGGACCAGCGCGGGCGTGCAGGGCTTGCTGGCCGCGACGCGCGCGGAGGAGGTCATCACCGGGAGCTTCGTCAACGCGGGCGCGATCGTCGCGTGGCTGCAGGACCGCCGGCCGGCGCGCATTTCGCTGGTCTGCATGGGCTGGAACGCGACCGAGCGAACGGCCGAGGACGAGGCCTGCGCGCAGTACCTGGCGGCGGGGCTGCGCGGCGCATTCCCGGATTTCGACCCGGTGCGCGCAAAAGTGCGCCAGGACCCTTCGGGTGCGAAGTTTTTCGACCCCGCCAGGCCGTGGTTTCCGCCAGAGGATTTCGCGACCTGCATGCGCGTCTCGGCCTATCCGTTCATCCTGCGCCGCGTGCGTGACCCGGCGGGTCGCCTGAGCCTGGAGCGGGTGGATGCGCCGGCGGCTGCCAGCACCGCACCCACGGCGCTATAGTGTGGGCGGCTGGCGCGGGTGAATGCATCGGCCGGGAGGGCCAATGAAAAAGACCAAGAAAGAAAAGCTCGCCGAGAAGTCTGGCGCCGCGGTGTGCCCGGTCCACAGCCCGTCGGACCTGCAGGCGCCGCCGCCCGGCCACCCGTCGAACTGGTATACGAACAAGGGACATCTCAAGAAGAAAATCTACGAGCGCGAGCTCGCCAAGCTGCAGGTCGAGCTGGTCAAGCTGCAGGAATGGGTGCGGCACAGGAAACTGAAGATCGTCGTGCTCTTCGAGGGCCGCGATGCCGCCGGCAAGGGCGGCGCCATCAAGCGGATCACGGAGAAGCTGAACCCGCGCGTATGCCGCGTCGCGGCCTTGCCCACGCCGACGGACCGCGAGCGGCACCAGTGGTATTTCCAGCGCTACGTGGGGCACCTGCCGACGGGCGGCGAGATGGTGCTGTTCGACCGCAGCTGGTACAACCGCGCCCTCGTGGAGCGCGTCATGGGTTTTTGCGACCATGACGAGTATCTCGAGTTCGCCCGCTCGGTGCCCGAGTTCGAGCAGATGCTGGTGCGCTCGGGCATCCTGCTGATCAAGTACTGGTTCTCGGTCAGCGACGAGGAGCAGGAGCGACGCTTCCAGGCCCGGATTCACAACCCCGAGAAGCGCTGGAAGCTCTCACCGATGGACCTCGAGTCGCGTCGCCTGTATCGCGAGTATTCGCACGCCAAGGACGAAATGCTGAGGTTCGCCGACATCCCCGAGGCGCCGTGGTGGATGATCCCCGCCGACGACAAGCAGCGCGCCCGGCTGAATTGCATCGCGCACCTGCTGGCGAGCGTGCCCTACGAGGACGTGATGCCGGATCCGCCGTCGTTGCCGCCGCGCGGCGACAGCCAGCATTACGGGCGGCCACCGATCGAGGAACAGAATTTCGTGCCGATCGTCTATTAATGACGTGGCGACCCCCGAACGATGAGACCGATGAGACCGTTGAAAAGGTGAAGGAGGCGATATGGCGAACGAGGGCTACCACGAGCCGGTCGAGGAACTGTCCGACGAAACGCGCGACATGCACCGCGCGATCATCTCGCTGATGGAAGAGCTCGAGGCCGTGGACTGGTACAACCAGCGTGTGGATGCCTGCAAGGATGCGGAGCTCAAGGAGATCCTCGCCCACAACCGCGACGAGGAAAAGGAGCACGCCGCGATGGTCCTCGAGTGGATCCGCCGCCGCGACCCGTTTTTCTCCAAGGAGCTGAAAGGACGCCTGTTCACGACCGGCGCGATCGCTCACCATGACGACGAACACTGAGCGCATCCGCGCCATCGATGCAGCATGAGTAACGCGCCGGAACGCCGCGAGAACGCACTGCTCTCGCTGGGCATCAACATCGCCGTTCCCGCAGTGATCCTGATGAAGTTGTCGGGAGAGACCGCGCTGGGTCCGGCCTGGGGGCTGGTCGTGGCGCTGCTGTTTCCGCTCAGCTACGGGCTGGTGGACTTCGCGCGGCGGCGCGAGTGGAACATCGTCTCGATCCTCGGCTTCGTCAGCGTGTTGCTGACCGGCGGGATTGGCCTGATGCAGCTGGATCCGAAGTGGATCGCCGTCAAGGAGGCCGCGGTGCCGGCGGTCATCGGGATCGCCGTCGTGCTGTCGTTGCGCACGCGTTTCCCGATCGTCCGCACTTTCCTTTACAACGACAAGATCATCCGCATCCAGGACGTGGACGAGGCGCTGGAGCGCCGCGGCAACCGCCAGGCCTTCGACCGCACCCTGGTCCACGCCTCCTGGATGCTCGCAGCCTCGTTTTTCGTCTCTTCCGTGCTGAACTTCGTGCTCGCCAAGTGGATCGTGACGAGCCAGCCGGGCACCACGGCGTTCAACGAGGAGCTTGGCCGGATGACGGCCTTGTCCTACCCGGTGATCGTCGTGCCCTCGATGCTGATCATGATCGCGACGCTCTGGTACCTTTTCTACCGGATCCGGCGGTTGACCGCACTCGACCTCGAACAGATCCTGAAGACCTGAGGAGGCAAACATGAACGGTTTCCTGGTACGCATGCTGATCACGGCAATCTCGCTGTGGCTGGCCGCGCTGGTGGTGCCGGGCATGGACCTGCAGGGACTCGGCACGGTGCTCGGGGCTGCGTTGCTGCTCGGCATCGTCAACGCGTTCGTGCGCCCGGTCGTCATCCTGTTGACACTGCCCCTGACGATTCTGACGCTGGGGCTGTTCCTGCTCGTCGTCAACGCGATGATGCTGGGGCTGGTATCCGTGATGTTCCAGGGGTTCACGCTTGGCGGCTTCTGGAGCGCGATCTTCGGCGCGATCTTCGTCAGCTTCTTCGGCTGGCTGGCGTCCGCCTTTATCGGCGAGAGCGGTCGCTACGAGCTCATCGTCATGCGGCGGCGGTGAGCCGTCAGCGCCGGCCGATCGCCCGCGCGCTGATCGTCACCCACGCCACGCTGGCCAGGATCACGGCCATGCCGGTGAGCTGCATGCCGCCCAGCCCCTCGTCCAGCACCCACCAGCCGAGCAGCGTCGCGATCGCGGGATTGACGTAGGCGACCGTACCGAGTCGCGCGGGGGTGGTCTGGTTGAGCAGCCACATGTAGGTGGCATAGGCGAGGCAGGAGCCGAAGACCGTCAGGTACAGCAGTCCCCCGATGCCCGGCAGCGTCCAGGTCCAGCGCGCGAGCTCGCCGTTTGCGAGGCCGACCAGCGTCAGGATGCCGCCGCCGATCAGCATCTGGCAGGCCGCGAACATCAGCGGCTTCACTTTGACGATGGCATTGCGACTGTACATGACCCCCCAGGACCAGGCCAGCGTGGACATGAGGATCACGGCCTTGGGCCACAGCAGGTCCCCGCCGGGGGCATGCTCCGCCGACCGTTCCGGCCAGACCAGCAACGCGGTGCCCACCAGCCCTGCGAACAGCCCGAGTTTCGTCGCGCCGCTGAGCGGCACCGCCCGGCGCCCGAAAGTACCGAACCAGGCCGTGAACAGTGCGGAGCTGGCAATGATCAGCGCAGCCTGGTTCGACGGCACCCATTGCTCGGCCCAGGTCACGAGCCCGTTGCCGAGGACGATGAACGCAATCGCGAGGATCGCGGTGGTGCCCCATTCGCCGCGGGTTTTCGGCAGGGACTGACCGCGCGCCAGCGCCAGCGCCCCGAGCGCCACGCCTGCGATAATGAAACGCACCCCCGCCAGCAGCGCCGGCGGCAGCTCCTGCACCGCGATCCGGATCGCCAGGTAAGTGGACCCCCAGACGATGTAGACGATCGCGAAGGCCGCGATGATGGCAAGACGGGACGGCGCTGTTTCCATGGTGATCTCGCGGCAAACAGCCGGCATTGTACTGCCGGGCCGGGCCGGCGACAGCAGGCGCGATGTCGCCGCTATAATGCCGTTTCGCCACGCCCTCGCACCGCGCTGGCAGGCGCGTCGCAATCCGTCATCGACAGGACCCCCGCAACATGAACACAGGCAGGCAGGCATGAGCGACAGCACCCCCATCGACGGCGCCACCCGCAACGAGATCGAGGCGGAGGTCTTGCGGCGGCTGCTCGAGCACCTGCGCAGCCATCCCGAGGTGCAGAACCTCGACCTGATGAACCTGGCGTATTTCTGTCGCAACTGCCTGTCGAAGTGGTACGCGGCCGCCGCGGCCGAACGGGGCATCGAGCTGGACTACGACCAGGCGCGGGAGATCGTGTACGGCATGCCCTACGCGGAGTACAAGGCGCGCCACCAGCGCGAGGCCACGCCGGAGCAGCTTGCGGAGTTCGCGCGGGCCAAGAAGCAGTAGCTGGGCGCCTCGAGGCGCTCGAGGGCCGCGACGTCCCGGTTAGAGCCCTTCCTGCGAGTCCTGTTTCTGCTGGGCCTCGACTTCCTTGTGGCCGGGGACCATGACGCGGGCCATGATGATGCCGCCCTCGAACAGGATGTAGACCGGCACGGCCAGCAGTGTCTGCGAGATCACGTCGGGCGGGGTCAGCAGCATGCCCAGCACGAAGGCGCCGAGCAGGACGTAGGGGCGCTTCTGCGCCAGCTTCGCCGGCGTCGTGAAGCCCGCCCAGACCGCCAGCACCGTCGCGACGGGCACCTCGAACGCCAGGCCGAAGGCGAAGAACAGCGCGAGCACGAAGTCCAGGTAGGCCGAGATGTCCGTCATCACCGTCACGCCCGACGGCGCCACTTTCGTGAAGAAGCCGAACATGAGCGGAAACACCACGAAATAGGCGAACGCGACGCCGCTGTAGAACAGCACGATGCTCGAGGTCATCAGCGGCACCACGAGGCGGCGCTCGTGCTTGTACAGCCCCGGCGCGACAAAGGCCCAGGCCTGGTAAAGCAGGATCGGCATGGCGAGGAACACGGCGACCGCCAGCGCCAGCTTGAAGGGCGTCAGGAACGGCGACGCCACCTGCGTCGCGATCATGCTGGTGCCTTCCGGCAGGCGCGCCATCAGGGGCGTCGCCGCGAGCGTGAAAATCGTGTCGGCGAATGGCACGAGGCAGATGAAGATCACCAGCACCGCCACGACCATCTTCAGGAGCCGGGTGCGGAGCTCGACGAGATGAGACAGCAGCGAGCCTTCGCCCTGGCCCTCAGTCCGTTCGGCTTCGCTCATCGCCCTGGTTCTCCACCGTCTCCTGGACGCTTCGCTGTTTCTCGCGCGCCGCCTTCATTGCCTCTTCCTGGGCGACCTGCGCCGCCTCCGCGGCCTGCTGCACCGGCGTTTGCGCGGCGGGCGGCGTGGCCGGCGGTTTAGCGGCGCCGGGCTCTTTCTTGCCCTCGGCGACTTCCCGGGCGAGTTCCCGCTCGACCTGCATCCGCAGGCTGCGCGCCATGAACTTGGCGCGCCCGGCCCAGTTGCCGATCGTGCTGACCATGCCAGGCAGCCGCTCGGGCCCCACGATGAGCAGGGCCAGCAGCATGATCAGAGAGAGTTCCCAGAAGCCGATGTCGAACACCGGGGTCAGACCTTGTTCTGGTCCTTTTCCTTGACCTCTTTCTCAGGGAAGTCAGCGTCTTCCTTGCTCTTGTCCGCCAGTTGTTCCTTGCGGGCGTCCGACTCGCCGTCCTGCATCGAGCTGCGGAAGCCCTTGACGGCGCCCCCGAGGTCCGAGCCGATGCTCTTCAGGCGCTTCGTGCCGAAGATCAAGACCACGATCAACAGAATGATCAGGAGTTGCCAGAGACTGATGCCACCGAGACCCATGCGATCCTCCGATTAGACGGCCCCAGGCCGTTACCACGCGCAGACTGGCAATCATACGCTATCAATGCGGTCATCGCTGCCATCGGGAGGGACGCGCAGCCAGAAGGTCACCGGCCCGTCGTTGACCAGCGCAACGCGCATCCGCGCGCCGAATCGGCCAGTCTCCACGGGCTGGTGGAAGCGCCGGGCGGCCGACACCAGCGCGTCGAACAGCACGCGCCCGGTCTCCGGTCCAGCGGCAGGCGTAAAGCTCGGCCGCGCGCCCTTGCGGGTGTCGGCCGCCAGGGTGAACTGGGAGACCAGCAGCAGGCCGCCGCCGGTGTCGGCCAGGGTCCTGTTCATGCGCCCCTCGGCGTCCTCGAACACCCGGTAGCCGACGATCCGCTCAGCCAGCCGAATGGCCCTGCGCTCATCGTCGCCGCGCTCGACGGCGGCCAGGGCCAGCAGCCCGGGGCCGATGCGGCCCACGATCTCGTCGTCGACCGTCACGGAGGCTTCCGTTACCCGTTGAATGAGGGCGATCAAGAAAGGCTCCTCGCCCGCTCAATTAAGGGACAATAGGAATACTTTTCCCACCAACATGCAAATATCTCGAATAAATCAGGCGCATGTATCCACATTCAGCAGAACTCCTTGCGTGTGGGAACATTTTTATCAGGTTCGCGGGGCCGTGCGGCCCTCTCTGGACACCGCATCGCAACACGATTGTCACCCGCCCTTGATGGCGCTGTAACGGACCGGGGCCATTGTGCCGTCGACCCCGCACCGGAGGCCACAGGTGTCATCAGTGCACAACATGCGCCCAATGAACTTCCGCACGGTGTTCATCTCGGACATTCACCTCGGGGCCCGAGGTTGCCAGGCGGGCCTGCTGCTCGATTTCCTGCACTCGGTCCGCTGTGAAACGCTTTACCTGGTCGGTGACATCATCGATTTCTGGAGCATGCGCCGAGGCCTGTACTGGCCCCAGGAACACAACGAGGTGGTTCGAACCATCCTCGGCATGGCGCGTCACGGGACCCGCGTGGTCTACGTCCCGGGCAACCACGACGAGCTGTTCCGCAGCCATATCGGCACCGTGTTCGGCAATGTCGAGATCGTGGCGCGGCGCATGCACGTGACCGCTGACGGCCGGCGGCTCTTGGTCCTGCACGGTGACGAGTTCGACGGCGTCGTACGCTGCAGCCCGATGCTCGCGCGCATCGGCAGCAACGCCTACGAGTTCCTGATCTGGCTGAACCGCTACCTGAATGCCTTTCGTCGCCGCTTCGGCTATGGGTACTGGTCGCTCGCGGCGTTCCTCAAGCACCGGGTCAAGAATGCCGTGCAGTATATCGGCGACTTTGAAAGCGCGGTGGCGCGAGCGGCGCGGCAGGAGGGCGTGGATGGCCTGGTGTGCGGGCACATCCACCGCCCCGAGATCCGGATGGTCGACGGCGTCCTGTACTGCAACGATGGCGACTGGGTCGAGAGCTGTTCCGCGCTCGCGGAGCATCGGGACGGCCGACTCGAGCTGCTGCACTGGGCGGAGATCCGGGCCCGTGAACTGACCCTGCCACCCCTGGACAGCGCGGCGTGAAGATCGCGCTGGTCTCCGACGCCTGGTTGCCCCAGACCAACGGCGTAGTGCGCACCCTGGGGGAAACGGCAAGATGCCTACGCCAGCTTGGGCACCAGGTGAGGGCCGTGACGCCCCTGCCTTTCTTCACCTTTGCCTGCCCGACCTATCCCGAGATCCGGCTCGCCGCGTGGCCGTGGTACAGGGCCAGCCGGATCCTGGATGAGTTCCGTCCCGATGCCGTGCATATCGCGACCGAGGGTCCGATCGGGATGGCCGGGCGTCGCTGGTGCCGCAAGCGCGGCATGATATTCACGACCTCGTTCCACACGCGCTTTCCGGAGTACGTGCGCCTGCGCGCCCCGATTCCGGAGGCCTGGACCTGGGGCATGTTGCGCTGGTTTCACGATGCGGCGGCGCGCACCCTCGTGCCGACCCAGACGCAGCAGGCCGAGCTGTCGTCCCGGGGGTTTCACAGCCCGGTGGTGTGGGGACGCGGCGTCGATACGGAGATCTTTCACCCGGACCGACGCACCCGCCTGCCCGGTCCCGGGCCGCACCTGATGTACATGGGCCGCGTCTCGGTCGAGAAGAACATCGAGGCCTTCCTGCGCCTCGACCTGCCGGGCACCCGCTGGGTGGTCGGTGGCGGTCCCTCGCTTGACACGCTCCGCGCAGAATGGCCCGACGTGAATTTCCTCGGGCCGAAGTTCGGCATCGAGCTCGCCACGTTGTTGGCCTCGGCCGACGTCTTCGTGTTCCCCAGCCGGACCGATACGTTCGGGATCGTCCTGCTCGAGGCGATGGCCTGCGGCCTGCCCGTGGCCGCCTACCCCGTCCCAGGTCCGCGCGACGTGGTCCGTAATGGCGAAACCGGCGTGCTCGACGAGGACCTCGCCACGGCGGTGCACGGCGCGCTCGCCCTGGACCGCGAGGCCTGTCGGCGCCAGGCCCTCGAGCACAGCTGGGAACGGGCGACAGAGGAGTTCTGCGCCCACCTCGTGCCGGCCTGAGGCCGCCGGCTCAGGCCGGAAACAGGATGGCAGTCGCCACCGCGAAGTAGATGAACACGCCCGAGGCATCGGCCAGTGTGGCCACCAGCGGGGCACTGGCCGTCGCCGGGTCCAGCTTGAAACGGCTGAGCACGAACGGCAGCGACATCCCGATCAGGCTGCCGACCAGCACCACCAGCACCATGGTCAGCGCCACGGCGAGCGCGACGCCCGGTCCGCCGCGGTACCAGCCGATGCTGGACACCGCCAGCGCCATGGTCAGTCCCAGCAGGATGGCAATCAGGATCTCCCGGCCGAGCATCTTGCCCCAGTCCTTGAGCATGACGTCGCCGGTGGCCAGGGCGCGCACCATCAGGGTCGCCGCCTGCGAGCCGGCATTGCCGCTCGAGCCGATCAAGAGCGGCAGGAAAAACACCAGTGCGACCACCGCGGCGATCGTGTCCTCGTAATAGTGAATCCCTGCGCCGGACAGCAGGTTGCCGAAGACCAGCAGGACCAGCCAGCCGATGCGCTTTCGATACAGCAGCCCGATCGATGCGTCGCGCACGCTGCTGTCGAGCTTGCCGACCGTGCCGACCTTGTGGAAGTCCTCCGTGGCCTCCTCCTGGATGACGTCCAT
>JBLRWH010000081.1:0-10195 GCA_047921395.1 Gammaproteobacteria bacterium | reverse complement strand
GGGAAGTGCACGCCCTCCAGGCAGGTATCGACGGTCTGGACGAGATCCATGCCCGGCGGCGGCCGGAGCAGCGCGGCATCGTCGCCAGGCCCGGCCAGCACGTCGGCGCGCCTGAGCGGCAGCGCCCCCACCAGCCGGGCGATCAGGGCGAACTCGCCCCCACTCACGGCTTGGCCCGGTACCACCGGGGCGCGATCTCGCGCACGATCGGCCCGTCGGTCGCCAGCGCGTGGCAGCCGTCGAGGTGCGCCGGCTTGCCCTGCTGGCCCTCGGTCACGGCCTCGTCACGGCTGCGCAGCGGCATGATGGTCTGCACGGCGACGACGGCCAGTTCCTGCACCAGCCGCGTCAGGTGCGTGCAGCCGGCGACGCCCCCGAGGCGCTCCATGAGCAGCTTGGTCCAGCCGGGCCGGAGGCTCGTGCCCACCAGCGTGCGGTAGGCAGGCACGATCCCGCCGCAGTTCGGGAACGGGTGATCGTCGGAGGCCACCGCGATGTCCCGGACCTCGAGCTGAGCGTCGAGCGTGAGCCGGATCCACATGTCGTGCACCGGCGTGCCGGGTTCGACGCGACCGCGGTAACGGCTGTCGAAGCCGTATTCCTTCGTGTCCGTCATCCGGCCCTCGATGTCCCACAGGCCGTCGGCGCGGCGGAAGCCGCGGCAGCGGATCTCACGCAGGTGAATGGCTTCGCGTTCGACGGGTGGCGGCAGCGGCATCGGACTGGCCTCCTCGCCCGGTCAACCGGCAGCGCCGGTCTCGAGCGCGCGAAAGCGGCGCGCGGCCCGGTCGAGCAGTGCATTGATGAACTTGTGGCCATCCTGCGCGCCATAGCGCCGGCACAGGTCGACAGCCTCGTTGATGATCACGCGCCAGGGAATCTCCGGGCGATGGGCCAGCTCGTAAAAGCCGATCAGCAGGATGGCGTGTTCCACCGGGTCGAGCTGGGCCACGGGCCGGTCCGAGAACTCCGCCAGGCCGGCGTCGAGTTCCTCGCTGCGCCCGGTCGTCTGCGTGACGAGTTCCTTGAAGAACTCCATGTCCGCCGCGGGCGTCATGCGCTCGGCCAGGAACTCGAGCATGACATCCTGGCCGGCCTGGCCGCCCAGCTGCCACTGGTACAGGGCCTGCAGCGCGAGCTCGCGCGAGGCGCTGCGCCCGCGGCGCGGCTTGCTCTTGACGGGTTCAGCCACGCCTCAGGACTCCAGGCGCGGCAGGAGGCGCGCCATCTCGATCGCGGACAGGGCCGCATCGGCGCCCTTGTTGCCAGCCTTCGTCCCGGCCCGCTCGAGCGCCTGCTCGATGGTGTCGGTGGTCAACACGCCGAACGCGACCGGCGTATCGCCCGCCAGCCCGGCCTGCGCAATGCCCTTGGCGCACTCGCCGGCCACGAAATCGAAATGCGGCGTGGCGCCGCGGATCACCGCGCCGAGCGCCACGATCGCGTCGTAGCGGCGGCTCGCCACCAGCTTCTTCACGGCCCAGGGCATTTCCCAGGCGCCGGGCACGCGGACCAGCGTGATGTCCTTTTCGCTGGCGCCGTGGCGGAGCAGCGAATCGACCGCGCCGCGCACGAGGCTGTCGACGATGAACTCGTTGAAGCGCGCCGCGACGATCGCGATGCGCAGGTCGCGCGCCGACAGGTCGCCCTCGATCTTTCTCAGCTTGTCCATATCGCGTTTCCCTTCCGGCGGCGGTTCACTGGTTCACGTAGTCCACGACCTCGAGGCCGAAGCCCGAGAGACCGTACATCTGCTTGGGCGCCGACAATACACGCATCCGCCGCACGCCGAGGCAGCGCAGGATCTGGGCGCCGATGCCGTAGGTGCGCAGCACGCGCGATTCATGGCCATCGCGATGGTCGCCCGGCGCCAGCGGCCGTCCCGACAGCAAGGACACCGAGTCGACGAGCTCGCGCGCCAGCTCGTGCCGCCGCAGGATCACGACGATGCCCGCGTCTTCCTGTGCGATCCGGGCCATCGCGTCGCGCAGCGGCCAGCCGAGCTGCGGGGCCTTGACGCCGACGAGATCGCGCAGCGTATCGGTCAGCTGCACGCGCACCAGCGGCACGGTGCCGGGCCCGATATCGCCGCGCACGAGCGCCAGGTGCACGTCCTGGTGCACGTGGTCCTCGAAGCACACGAGCCGGAACGCGCCGAACTCGGTTTCCACCACGTCCTCCGAGATCTGCTCGACGGACTCCTCTTTCTCGAGCCGGTAGCGGATCAGCTGGGCAATCGTGCACATCCGCAGGCCGTGGCTGCGCGCGAACGACACGAGGTCGGGGCGGCGCGCCATGGTGCCGTCCTCGTTGAGGATCTCGACGATCACCGCGGCCGGCTCGACGCCCGCCAGGCGCGTGAGGTCACAGCCCGCCTCGGTATGGCCCGCGCGCGTCAGCACGCCGCCCGGCTGGGCCATCAGCGGGAAAATGTGCCCCGGCTGGCGCAGGTCCTCGGGGCGGGCGCCGGGCGCGACGGCGGCGCGGATGGTGTGCGCCCGGTCGTGCGCGGAAATGCCCGTGGTGACGCCTTCCGCGGCTTCGATGGACAGCGTGAAATTGGTGCTGCGCGCCCGATCGGTGCCGTTCACCATCAGCGGCAGCCGCAACTGCTCGCAGCGCGCCGTGGTCAGGGTCAGGCAGATCAGCCCGCGGCCGAAGCGCGCCATGAAGTTGATGTCTTCCGCGCGCACCATCGAGGCGGCCATCAGCAGGTCGCCCTCGTTCTCGCGGTCCTCGTCATCCATCACGATGACCATCCGGCCCGCGCGCAGATCCTTGAGCACGTCCTCGATCGGGTCGAGACGGAAGCCCTCGTCGTGCAACTCAGTGACCTTTGCCAAATCCATACTCCTCCAGGCGCTCGCGACTCAGGCCGCCGGACTCGCCGACCAGCCGCTCGAGGTAACGGGCGACGATATCCACTTCCAGGTTCACCCTGGTGCCATTGCGATAAGCGCCGAACACGGTCGCCTGCAGCGTGTGCGGCACGATGTTGACGCCGAATACCGGGCCGTCGATCTCGTTGACCGTCAAACTCACGCCGTCCACGCAGACCGAGCCCTTGCGCGCCAGGTAGCGGGCCAGCCCGTCCGGCGCGCGCAGCCGGAAGCGCACGGAACGGCCATCGTCGGCGCGGCTCTCGACCCGCCCGATGCCATCCACGTGCCCGGTGACGAGATGCCCGCCGAGGGGCTTCGACAGCGTGAGGGCCCGCTCCAGGTTCACGGCGCTGCCGCGCTCGAGCGCACCGAGCGTCGTGAGGCCGAGGCTCTCGCGCGATACATCGGCGGCAAACACCTGGCCGTCGAGCGCGACGACCGTGAGGCAGCAGCCGTTGACCGCGATGCTGTCACCGATGGCCGTGCCGGCCAGGTCCAGGTCCCCGCAACGCACCGACAGGCGCACGTCGCCGCCGCGCGGCTCGAGCGCGGTGATGGTGCCGACGGCTTCGATGATACCGGTGAACATGGCCGGGACAGCCCTCCTGGACGGCGACGGGTGCGTCAGGCCGGCTCGGCGGTGATCCGGAGATCCTCGCCGACCGGGCGGACGTCGGTAAAGCGCCATTGTAACCGCTCGGCCATGCGCGTCAGGCCCGGGAGGGCGAACATTCCCCGGGCCCCTGCGCCCAGCAGCACAGGGGCGAGATACACGACGAGGCGGTCGGCGAGCCCGGCGGCGACAAAAGCGCCCGCCAGCGCGGGGCCGGCCTCGACCAGGACGTCGTTGCATTCGCGCCCGGCGAGGCGGGCCAGCAGCGCCTCGAGGTCCAGCCCGGCGGGCCCGAGCGGCAGGGCCTCGACCTCGGCGCCCGCCGCGCGCAGGGCCTCGGCTTCGGCCGAGGACGCCCGCGCGGTGCAGACCAGCGCATGACCGGGCGCGGCCAGGATCCTGGCCTCCGGGCGGATTCTCGGGCCCCCGTCCAGCACGACCCGGAGCGGCTGGCGACCGCGCGTCAGCGCCTCCGGCAGGCGCAGGTCGAGGCGCGGATCGTCGGCGAGCACCGTGCCGATGCCCGTCACGATCGCGCAGCTCTCGCCGCGCAGCCGTTGCACATCCTCGCGCGCGGCGGGGCCGGTGATCCACTGGCTCTCACCGGAGGCCATGGCGGTGCGGCCGTCGAGGCTGGCGCCGAGCTTGACGGTGACGCGCGGGCGCCCGCGGCGCATGCGGCTGATGAAGCCGGCGTTCAGCGCGGCCGCCTCCCCGGCCATCAGGCCCACTGCCACCTCGATGCCCGCCGCCCGCAGCGCGGCAAAGCCGCGGCCCGAGACGCGCGGGTTGGGATCCTCCAGCGCCGCGACCACGCGCCCGACCCCGGCCGCGATCAGCGCAGCCGCGCAGGGCGGCGTGCGGCCGTCGTGGCTGCAGGGCTCAAGCCCCAGGTAGGCAGTCGCGCCCCGAGCGAGCGCGCCGGCGGCGGCCAGCGCCTCGACCTCGGCGTGCGGACCGCCGGTGCGCGCGTGAAAACCCTCGCCGAGGAGCGTCTCGCCGCTCGCGAGCACGCAGCCGACCCGCGGGTTCGGGGCGGCGCTGTACAGGCCGGCGCGGGCGAGCTCGAGCGCGCGCGCCATCCAGCGCCGGTCGAGGGCCGAGAATTCGGTGGCGGCGCTCATTTGCCCTCGCGCGGCAGCAGCGACATCTGCTCCTTGCCGGCCGGCGCGACGTCGCGCAGGCGCTCGATTTCCCGGCGGAACTCCTCCACGTCCTGGAAGCTGCGGTAGACCGAGGCGAAGCGCACGTAGGCGACCTCGTCGAGCTGCCGCAGTTCGTCCATCACCAGCTGGCCGACGAAGCTCGACGGCACCTCGCGCTCGCCCGCCGTCATCAGCCGCTGCAGGATGCGCGAGACGGCCTCCTCCACGGCCTCGGCGGGCACCGGGCGCTTCTCGAGCGCGCGCATCACGCCGGCGCGCAGCTTGCCCTCGTCGAAAGGTTCGCGGCGGTCATCGCGCTTCACGAGGCGGGGCAGCACCAGCTCGGCGCTTTCGAAGGTCGTGAAGCGCTCCTCGCAGGCGAGACACTCCCGGCGCCTTCGGACCTGCAGCCCGTTGCCGGCCAACCGCGAATCGATGACCTTGGTCTCCTCGTGGCGGCAGAAAGGGCAGTACATGGCGGCTCCCGGCAGCGCTCAGCCCGGCCGGCGGCTCAGCCGTAGACCGGGAATCGCGCGCACAGCTCGAGCACCTGGCCGCGCACCCGGCGGATGACGTCCTCGTCATCGATGTTGTCGAGCACGTCCGCAATCCAGCCGGACAGCGTGCGGCACTCCTCGAGACCGAAGCCGCGCGTGGTCACCGCCGGCGTACCCATGCGCAACCCGCTGGTCACGAAGGGCGAGCGCGGATCGTTCGGCACGGAGTTCTTGTTGACGGTGATGTTCGCGCGCCCGAGCGCCGCATCCGCATCCTTGCCGGTGATGTCCTTCTCGATCAGGTCGACCAGGAACAGGTGGTTGTCGGTGCCACCGGAAACGATCCGGTAGCCGCGCGCCATCAGGGTTGCAGCCATCATGCGGGCGTTCTCCACGACCTGCTGCTGGTAGACCTTGAATTCCGGCTGCAGCGCCTCCTTGAACGCCACCGCCTTGGCAGCGATGACGTGCATCAGCGGCCCGCCCTGCGTGCCGGGAAACACCAGCGTGTTGAGCCTCTTCTCCAGCGCCTCGTTGTGCTTCGCGAGGATGATGCCGCCGCGCGGACCGCGCAGCGTCTTGTGCGTGGTGGAGGTGACGACGTCGGCGTAGGGCACCGGGCTCGGGTAGACGCCCGCCGCCACCAGCCCGGCGACATGCGCCATGTCCGCCATCAGGAACGCGCCGACCGAATCGGCGATCTCGCGGAACCGCGCCCAGTCGACCACGCGCGAGTAGGCGGAGAAGCCGGCGATGATCAGCTTCGGCTGGTGCTCGGCCGCGAGCGCGGCCACCTGCGCGTAGTCGATCTCGCTGCCGCTCGGGTCCAGCCCGTACTGCACGGCGTTGTAGACCCGGCCGGAGAAGTTGATCTTGGCGCCGTGCGTGAGGTGGCCGCCATGGGCGAGGCTCATGCCGAGGATCGTGTCGCCCGGCTCGATCATCGCCATGAACGCCGCGACGTTGGCCTGCGAGCCGGAGTGTGGCTGCACGTTGGCGTAGTCGGCCCCGAACAGCTCCCTGGCCCGCTCCACGGCGAGCTCCTCGGCTTGATCGACGTACTCGCAGCCCCCGTAGTAACGCTTGCCGGGATACCCCTCGGCGTACTTGTTGGTCAGCACCGAGCCCTGGGCCTCCAGCACGCGCGGGCTGGCGTAGTTCTCCGAGGCGATCAGCTCGACGTGCTCTTCCTGGCGCCGGCGCTCGGCCTGCAGTGCCGCGAACAGTTCATCGTCAAAGCCTGCAATCTTCATCTCGGGGCTGAACATCGGGGGGGGTTCTCCGGCTGGGGGGCGTCAAACCGACATTTTAACCCAGTTGCTGGGTTTCACCTCGACCGGGAGAAGAGGGCTCGCGCGGAGGCGCAGAGAGGCAGAGGCGCGGAGAAAAAGTAAATATGGGGGTGATGGGGTGGACGTGGGCAGCTGGATCTTGGGCGGGCTCGCCTTGGCCTGCCCCTGGAACAGGGAATCACCGGGTGGCGCAGCGGGTCCACGCTGCGGGCCGGGGGGCGAACGAAATCACCACCTGGGGCCCCACGACATGGGACGCCGGGATTGTCCTTATGCGGTCCGCGATCAAGACAGAGGGTCGTAACTGGCCGAAAGAGAAGGTTACCGACACTCAGCCACGCCTGGCCCGCCAACCTTGGTTTTTTATATTTTCTTCTCTCTGCGCCTCTGCCTCTCTGCGCCTCCGCGCGAGCCCTCTTCAAACGCTGTCGGCGAACTCGAACACCACGCGGCTCCAGGCCGCCGCGACGTTGCGCCGGTTGTAGCCGCCGGCGCCGAGGCCGAGCACGCGGCCCCGGGCATGGGAATCTGCGAGCCGGCAGATGGCCCGGGCGGCCCGGCCGTGCGCCTCCTCGCTGTACTGCAGGTGGGTCAACGGGTCGCCCGCGAGGCTGTCGGCGCCCGCCACGAGGATGTAGAACTCCGGCCTGGCCGCCTCCAGGAAGGCCTCGCATTCCTCCCAGGCCGCGAAGAACTCCTCGTCGCCGTCGCCCGGGTGCATCGGGATGTTCAGCTTGGTGCCCGCGCCCGGCCCGGTGCCGGTCTCCTCTCGGTGGCCCGTGCCGGGGAACAGGAAGCGGCCGTCCTCGTGGATGTCCACGAACACCAGGTCCGGGTCGGAGGCGAAGCCGTAGAAGACGCCGTCGCCGTGGTGCGCATCGATGTCCACGTAGGCGATGCGGCGGATGCCGTGGCGCTTGCGCAGGCGCTCGATCAGCACGCCGATATCGTTGAACACGCAGAAGCCGGAGGTCTTGTCGCGCGCGGCGTGATGCAGGCCGGCGATGGGTACGAACACCCGCCTGGCCTCGCCGGCCACCAGCAGGTCGCCGGCCTGCAGCGTTGCGCCCACCACGCTGGCGGCCGTGTGATAGACCCCAGGGAACGCGGGCGTGTCGCCCTCGTCCAGGAAACCGATGCCCTCGATCGACATCCGCTCGATAAAGCGCACGTGCCGGGCGGTGTGGAACAACTCCAGGTCGGCGCGGCTCGCGGGGCGGTCCGGCTCGTCGATCCAGACGCGGTTCTCCACGTCGCGCTCCCGCAGGCTGCGCAGGAAAACGTCGTGCCGGTCCTGGCCGAAGGGATGCCCGTCGCCGAATCCGTACCCGGCGATCGCGTCTCCCGCGAGAACCCTGACCTCATTCTTGGTCTTGCGCTTCAGGAACACCCCGACACTCCGCTGCGAACAGGCTCAGCCTGAGAATAAACCAGCGCCGGGCAAGTTGACACGCTATCCCGCCCGGCGCCGGGATTTCCCCGCGGCGGCCCGCATGGCGCATAATGCCGCGCCTTACACCCACCCTCCAGAACGAGACTCATGGCGCAATACATCTACACGACAAGCCGTGGATTTTTATTATCAATTAGTTAGATGCGCTGTGAATCTGCTGTGAATCTTTTCGCGATTGCCTTTTCGGCTTAGATTCGATTCCGCCAAACACAAGCCGAAAAGGCAGTCCCTACAGCTCTGATTGAGTCTCCGTCAGCTTGCCGAAACGGGTGTCGCAAACATCCGCATAAGTTGCGCATATCTCCGCCCTTCGGTACTTCCACATGGGGGAGGATTTCAGCTTGAGGAACTCAATGCGCCTCGCCAGTTGAGCACATTCCTCGAAGTCATCCGCCGCCATCATCACCGTATCATTGAGCGACATTTTTTAGTTGCTCGACGGTTACGGGATTGACTGCCCTAGCGCGATTCAGCAGCGCGGCAACAGCCAGCCGAATGACTGTAGACGGGTCTGTGCCGACAGCCTGTGCCAGTGCCTTTGTGGCGAAGTACATTTCCTCATCTGTCCTGGTGGATAGTGTTCGCACTGCTACCTTCGGAATTTCAATCAACATCGCGCCACCTCCTAGACTTTCTTGAAGCGGATGAACACGCCTGCGGAACGGGCTTGCTTCTTCATCTTGTCGCGAAGGGCAATGAAGTCATCAACGCTCATGTTCTTCAGGTCGTAGACCTCGGCTACGAACTCGTCAAACAGGGCGGTGGCACTGCGGGTTTCAAAGTAGTGCTTCATATTGCGCTTCACTTGGTTTAGGGGCATTGGTTTTGCTGCCATGGTCATTTCTCCTTGATTGTTAGTTTTTGAAATCAGCAAAGAACCTGTCACTGAAGGTTTCTGCGTCGATAATTTGCTTGATTGAATAGTCTGCCGACGAACCCTCGGCATCCTTGAACCCCGGTTTGAAGTGAAGCATTTGGGTTGCCCAAATCTCCTTCGGGTTTTCCTTCAGTTGCTTCAATGTCAGTTCAGGTTTGACTTGTTTCTTCGCCACTTCTGCCGGAATCGGTACTGGATACACTTTGGCGGCGAACACTCGCGCAAACACATTGATGAATCGGTAGTAGGTGCGTCCTTTCGGCACCGGAATACACATGTGAACATGGGTTACTGGCGCACCGCGCTTGAAGTGCTTGCCGTCATTTTCATAAACCCGTATCGAGTCCAAATAGCACTGAAGCTCACGCTCAATTAGGCGGAAGAACTCCACAAACATGTTCTCGTAGGCAGTCTGTACCGGGCTTCCAGCGTCTATTGATTGGATGAACATTCTTCCCAATGGCAGGACGTTAGGATTCTTTTCTGCTAGGACTTTCCTTCTGATGTTTTGCACATCCATATGGACTGTCACATAGACGAATTCCTTATCGCCCAAAAGCTTCTCGAATTGCTCTTCCATGGCTGCGACTAGCTTTTCAGGTAGGCGCGAATCGCGAATCCAACTGCTACGCTCAGAATCCGCAGGCAGTGGCGCAATGCCGAACGCAGCCCGAAAATATTCTTCGTCATAAACATCATTGTTTTTTTCATTTTTCATACTCAAATTCAACATTCTTCTTACTCCCCATACACACCAGTAAACATTTCTGACATTTCCTTCAGGCACACGAACCTAGTCCTCGAATAGCAACTTGACTCATCACCTCACGAACTGAGATGCGCCGGATTTCCGGTTCTTGCTAACGGTAATTGGAGTTACAGCTAGCTAATCGCCTCGCTACCGTGAAGGCACGGACTGATTTCTTGCCTTCCACCCTTATGTAGGCATCGAGGTGTACGTTTTCGGGGAAAAATTGAGGTTTTTCGAAAATATTTTTCGCGAATACGATACTCTTCCATAGACTATCGTATTGCTCGCTAACTGCCTGTTTATATTATTCTTTTCAGGCTCGCGTTTCGGTGCCCACGGAGACAATACTAAGTAATGTTCTCCTTTTTGGATTTTGAAGGATTTCCATGAGCACCAAGACGCTGAATCGCCGTAAAGGTCACGCGGCTGACCTGACCGACAAAGTAGTTGGTATCGCGCTGGCACAAGCCAAAGCGCGGAGTACGCATTCCGAACGGAACTACGCGCTAATTCTGGTTAGCGTCTGTACTGGACTCAGGGCGGGAGAAATCGCATCCCTGACTTGGAAGATGGTACTCGACGAAGACGGGTGCGTTGGCGCAAGCCTGAATCTTCCGAATGAAGTCGCCAAGCCCCGGCGGCCACCTTAAATTCCCCCATCTGTGGCCGGGTCAAATTCCCCCAG
>JBLRWH010000080.1:0-10283 GCA_047921395.1 Gammaproteobacteria bacterium | reverse complement strand
CTAGCCCCGGCAGCAATCGACGGCCCTGCCGTTACACTGTTGACTTCGAAACTACGACCCGGCACCGGGGCAGACCCGTGAACGACGAACCCAACCGATGGTCAGGCGCCTGGCGCAGGCTGCGCAGCGCGCTGGGCAGTGCAGAAGTCGACAGCGCGCAGCTGGAGCGGGCGCTGCGCGAGGCGGCCGCGCGGCAGTCCGTGCCTGTGCTGTGGCTGCTGGGGACTGCGCAGTCGGGCAAGACCTCGATCGTCCGCGCCCTCACGGGCAGCTCGCGCGCGGAAATCGGCAACGGTTTCCAGCCCTGCACGCGCACCGCCAGCCTGTATGCCTTTCCCGCCGAGGCGCCGGTGGTGAGCTTTCTCGATACGCGCGGGCTCGGCGAAGTCGACTATGCACCCGACGACGACATCGCCCTGTGCGAGTCGCGCGCGCACCTGGTGATCGCGGTCCTCAGGGCCGACGATGCCCGTCCCGCGGTCGTGCTGGAGGTCTTGCGCTCGGTGCGCCGGCGGCATCCGGACTGGCCGGTGGTCATCGCCCAGACCTGTCTCCACAAGGGCTATCCCGAGGGCGCGGACCACATCCTGCCCTATCCCTACGGGGAACCTGGCTGGGAGGCGCGCGTACCGGATGGGCTGCGCCGGATGTTGCATGCGCAACGCGAGCACGTGGGCCGCCTTCCGGGTGCAGCCGGCGTGAGCTGGGTGCCGATCGATTTCACGCAGCCGCAAGACGGGTTCGAGCCAATCGACTACGGCATAGAC
Source organism: Gammaproteobacteria bacterium (assembly GCA_047921395.1). Classification (GTDB taxonomy): domain Bacteria; phylum Pseudomonadota; class Gammaproteobacteria; order Steroidobacterales; family XN24; genus XN24. Next base: position 9,516 of record JBLRWH010000080.1, on the reverse strand, counting down.
GCGCTGTGGGCGGCGATCGAGCAGGCCTCGTCGCTCGGCCTCAGGGCGCGCCTCAAGGCGGACCCTTCGGTGAGCGACGTGTACAGCCGCGCGGCGCACCCGCAGATCGTCGGCTACAGCCTGGCCGCCGCGACCGTGGGGGCGTTGCCGGTGGTCGATGTCGCGCTCGTGCCGGTGCTGCAGGCGAGGCTGCTGCAGCTGCTGGCCGGGCTGTACCGGCTGCACTGGACCCCACGCACGAGCTCGGAGTTCCTGGGACTGCTGGGTGGCGGGTTCGCCACGGCCTATGGCCTGCGCCTCGCCGGGCGCGGCATGTTCAAGCTGATTCCGGGCTGGGGCCAGACCGTGGGCGCGGTGTGGGGCGCGAGCGCGTCCGGGGCGACGACCTATGCGCTGGGCAAGGCGGCGTGCGTCTACCTCGCGCGCCGCCGCGAAGGTCACGGCATTGAGGCCGATGCGCTGCGGGAGGTGTATCGCGCCGCATTCACCCGCGGCCGGCGGCTCGTGAAGGACCAGCAACAGGCGCGGGCGGACACGCCGTGAGGGGCCTGCTCGCCCAGTTCGGCTGGCTGCGCGTCGCGGCGATCACGGTCGCGGCAGCGCCGCTTGTCGTGCTGCCCGTGCTCGGGACCGTGTCGCTGTGGCAGTCGGGCATGATCCTGTGGTGGCTGCTGGCGGCGTCGCTGGCCGCCGCCGTCGGGCTGGCGCTCAACAGGCTGGCGGTGGCGCGCGAGCAGCGCGCCCTGGCGGATTCCACCACGCAGCCCGCGGCGCACTGGCCGGCGGAGGCCGAGCGCTGCTGGGACAAGGTCGAGCGCCTGGCCAGCGAGGTCACGCCCCGGGACTGGCCGCTCAGCGACGGCGCCGGGTTGATGCGGCTCGCCCGGCAGGTCCTCGTGATGGTGGCGGCGCACTTTCACCCGCGCAGCGACCAGCCGCTGCTGGAAATGACGCTGCCTCATACCCTGACCATCATCGAGCGCGCCGCCCGCGAGCTGCGCGAGGAAGTGGTCGAGCACATCCCCTTCAGCCACCGCTTGACCCTCGGCACGATGGCGCGCGCGAAAGACTTCGGTGACCGGCTCAAGCGGCACGAAGGCTGGTACCGGGCCGGGCGGGCGCTGCTGGCGCCGCAGTCGGCGATCGTGGCGGAAATCCGGCGGGCGGTCTTCGACGAGTTGACCGCACAGGGCTCGCAGCGCGTGCAGACCTGGCTGCTGCGCGAGTACATCCGCAAGTTGGGCTATCACGCGATCGACCTCTACGGCGGGCTGGTCCGCCTGGACGACGAGGTACCGCTGGACCGGCCGGATCCCCGCATGGCCGCAGACAGCCGGGCCGCCGACGCGCAGCAGGCGGTGCTCGAGGAGCCTTTGCGCATCCTGCTGCTGGGCCGTTCCAATGCCGGCAAGTCCAGCCTCGTGAACGCCCTGTTCGGCGAGGTGACGGCCGCCTCGGACCTGCTGCCGGATACCACCGCCGGGATCGAGCCTTACCGGCTGGAGCGCGACGGCGCGCCGCAGGCGCTGATCTTCGACACGCCCGGCTTCGACGGCCCGCTGTTCGGCAGCCGCGCGCTGGAACGCGTCGCGCGCGAGGCCGACCTGGTGCTGTGGGTGACCGCGGCCGACCGCGCGGATCGCGGCCAGGAACGCGAACGCCTGGACGCGCTGCGGGCGATGCTGTCCTCCGACCCGCGCCGCCGCCCACCGCCGCTGCTGGTGGTCATGACGCATATCGACCGCCTGCGTCCGCTGCGCGAGTGGCAGCCGCCCTATGTCCTCGATCCGCCGGAGGGCGAGAAGGCGACGCAGATCGTTGCCGCGCTCGGCGCGGTGGCGGCGGAGCTGGGCGTCGATGTGGTGCGCGTCATACCCGTCTGCCTGGCCGAGGGGCGAACCTATAACGTCGATGACGTGCTCTGGGCGGCCATCCTGCACGATCGACCCGAGGCCGACCGCGTGCGCCTGCTGCGTTGCCTGCGGGCACGCAAGCGCGAGGAGGACTGGAGCCTGCTGTGGCGGCAGCTGGGCAACGCCGGCCGGTACCTGTCCCGCCGGGTGTGAACAGGCCCGAAGGCAACGCGCGGCGCACCTCGAATCCGCCCAGGTCGCGCGTGCGCGGCACGATCACCAGTTCGAGCGGGTCGGCCTGTTCGGCGGGTGCCCTCGTTGTTCGGCCTGCGGCCTGAAGCGCACCCGCACCTCGCCGATTTCCTCGACCTGTCGGCTGGCCCGGGCAATGCGCTCACTGAGTTCCGCGGCCTGCCCGGGCGCATCGAGCGCGCTCAAAGGCAGCTCGAGGTCCAGGCCGACCCGTCCGTCGAGATAATGCAGGATCACTTCCTCGGACGCGACCTGGACGCCGATGTCCGCCCAGTATGGCTGGAGCCGCTCGAGCAGCGCCAGGCGGCCTGGCAGGTGGCTGCTGGGGGCGCTCTTCTGGTCGTCCTCGGGGTCGACGTGCACGAGGATGTCGCCGAGCTCCGCGTCGATCTTGCGCAGCGCCCGGCAGGCCGATTCGCTGATGCGGTGGCCTTCGGACACGCTGATTCGCGGGGCGACCAGCACGTGCACGTCGGCCAGCAGCATGCCACCCATCCGGCGGGTGCGCAGGCCGTGTGCGCCGCGCACGCCATCCAGCGCGCGCAGGGCCTCGAGCATGCGCTCCTGTTCCTCCGGCTCGACCCCGGTGTCGATGAGTTCGTGCGCGCTGTTCCAGATCATGCGCAGGCCCATGTGCCCGATGAGCAGGGCCACGAGGATCGCTGCGACGGCATCCATGAACCGCAGCCCGGCGAGCGTCGCGCCGACGCCCGCGATCACCACGATCGAGGAGGCGACGTCGGAGCGGTGATGCCAGGCGTTCGCTTCCAGCATGCTGGAGCGCAGCCGGCGGGCGCTGCGGATCGTGTAGTGATAAAGGATTTCCTTGGAGACGATGGCCAGGGCGGCCAGCGCCAGGGCCAGCGGCGTCGGCGCCAGCAGCTGCTCCGGGGACAACAGCCTGCGGCCCGCATCGAACATGATGGCCAGGCCCACGCCGGCCAGCACCAGGCCCACGCCCACCGTGGCCAACGTCTCGATGCGCCCGTGGCCGTACGGATGGCGCGCGTCGGCCGCGGCATTGGCCTTGCGCGCCGCGAACAGCACCAGGAAGTCGCTGAACAGGTCCGACAGCGTGTGCGCGCCGTCCGCGACGAGCGCCTGCGAGTGCGTCAGCCAGCCGCCAACCAGCTGCGCGCTGGCGAGAAACACGTTGGTGAATGCGCCCACGAGCGTGACCCGGCGCATGCTCCGGTAACGTTCCTCGCTGGGGCTTCCGGCCGGCATGGAGATCCTCGGGTCGCTCGGAGCAGGCCAGTCATTTTACGCCTCCCGCCGGCCGGTCCGGGTAATCGGCGAAACAATCGCATTAGAATTGGCCGCCTGCACCCCTGGCGACGGGACGGACTGAATGATTCATCGAGGCTCTGCACGTGCGCTCGGCTGGGCGCTGGCGCTGGTTGGCGTGCTGGCCATGGCGCCCGCGGCCGCGAGCGTGCTCGGCGAGCTGACGTTCGAGCCGTGCGTGCTCACCTCGCCCGGCCTGCCGCGACCCACCGAGGCGCAGTGCACGACCGTTGAGGCGCCCGAGGACCCGGCGGCGCCCGACGGGCGCAAGATCGGGCTCGCGCTGGCCTGGGTGCCTGCGGAGGGCACGGCCGAACCGGACCCGGTGTTCTTCATCGCCGGCGGTCCCGGGCAGTCGGCGCGAGAGGCTTACCCGGGCCTGGCGCCGGCCTTCGCCGATTTCCGGCGCAGCCGGCACATCCTGCTGCTCGACCAGCGCGGCACCGGCGGCTCGAACCCGCTGTTCTGCCCGGAGTTCGAGGATGGCGCGCTGGGGCTCGGCATGGAGCCGCCCGAGCCCGAGGTGCTGCGCGATCTCGCGGCGGGCTGCCGGGACGCGCTGGAGGAGCACGCCGACCTGCGCTTCTACACCACCGCCGAGGCCGTGCACGACCTCGAGCTCGTGCGCCGCCTGGTGGGGGCGCCGCGCGTGAACCTCTTCGGCGTCTCCTACGGCACGCGTGTCGCCCAGCAATATGCCAAGGCGTATCCCGAGCGCATCCGCACGGTGATCCTGGACAGCGTGGCGCCGATGGCGCTGGCGCTCGGCGCCGAGCACGCGCGCAGCCTGCAAGATGCGCTGGAGGCCCAGTTCGCGCGCTGCCGCGCGACCCCCGCCTGCGCCGAGGCCTTCGGCGACCCGGCCGCGCGCCTGGAGCGGGTCATGGCGCGGCTGCGCGCCGGCGGGCTGGCGCCCGTGCGGTATCGCGACCCGACCAGCGGGGCCTGGCGCGAGGCGGCGCCGGGCTACGGGCACCTCGCCGTCGTGCTGCGCCTGTATGCCTACATGCCGTTGACCGCGTCGATGCTGCCGCTGGTCGTGCAACAGGCCGACGATGGCGATTACGCCGGGCTGCTGGCGATGGCGCAGATGATGGTGCGCGATCTCGGTGGCCAGCTCGCCTCGGGGATGCACAACTCCGTGATCTGCACGGAAGACGCGGACGAGATCGAGCGCCGGACCGAGGCGCAGGGCACGCTGCTCGGTGATGACTTCGTGGACGCGCTGCAGGCGCAGTGCGCGGTGTGGCCGCGCGGCACGCGACCCGCGGATTTCCGCCAGCCACTCAGCGGCGACGTGCCGGTGTTGCTGGTCTCCGGCGAATACGATCCGGTCACGCCGCCGCGCTATGGCGATCTCGTGGCTGCGCACCTCGACCACGCGCGCCACGTCGTGCTCAGGGGACAGGGCCACAGCGTGTTCAGCACCGGCTGCCTGCCCAAGCTCGCCGCGCAGTTCGTCGAGAGCGCCGATGCCCTCGGCCTCGATGCCGCCTGCCTCGAGCGCGTCGCGCCGCCGCCGCCATTCTCCGGCCTGCACGGCTGGGAACCCTGACCGGGAGCCTGTCGCCATGATCGACGTCAAGGACCTGCACAAGGCCTTCAAGACCCGGACCGGCCTGGTGCGCGCGGTGGACGGCGTCAGCTTTGCCGCACAGGACGGCCGCATCACGGGGCTGCTCGGGCCGAACGGCGCGGGCAAGACCACGACGCTGCGGATGCTGTACACGCTCATGCGCCCGGACCGCGGCGAGGTGAGGGTGGACGGCCGCGATGCCGTCACGGACGCGGCCGCCGTGCGGCGCAGCCTGGGCGTGTTGCCGGACGCGCGGGGGGTCTACAAGCGCCTCACGGCGCGCGAAAACATCGTCTACTTCGGGCGCCTGCACGGGCTCGACGCCCGGACGATCGCCGCACGCACCAAGCGCCTCGTGGCGGCGCTCGGGATGGAAGACTTCATCGATCGCCAGGCCGAGGGCTTCTCGCAGGGCCAGCGCACCAAGACCGCCATTGCCCGCGCACTGGTGCACGACCCGAAGAACGTCATCCTCGACGAGCCGACCAACGGGCTCGACGTGATGACGACGCGCGGGCTGCGCGAGTTCCTCCTCGCGCTCAAGGCCGAGGGCCGCTGCGTGATCCTGTCGAGTCACATCATGCAGGAGGTCGGACTGCTGTGTGATCACATCGTGATCATCGCGAAGGGCAAGGTCATGGCCCAGGGCAGCGCCGAGGAGCTGCGCCTGCTCAGCGGCGAGCAGAACCTCGAGGATGCCTTCGTGCGCCTGATCGGCTCGGAGGAGGGCCTCGCCGCATGAATGCCCTCTGGACGGTGATGCGCAAGGAACTGCTCGACCTGTTTCGCGACCGGCGCACGCTCCTGCTCGGCCTGTTTATGGCGCCGCTGTTGTTCCCCTTGCTGGTGCTCGGCATGGGCTCGCTGGCGGAATCGCGCGCCCGCACGCAGCTCGAGAGCACGCTCGAGCTGCCGGTGATCGGCGCGGAGCACGCGCCGAACCTGGTGGCGTTCCTCGGCACCCAGGACATCCGCGCGATCGACCCGCCCGCGGATCCCGAGGCCGCCATCCGGGAGCAGCGTTTCGAGATCATCCTGCAGATCCCCGCGGACTTCGCCGCGCAGTGGCGCGAGAGCCGCCCCGCGGTGGTCGAGCTTCTGTACGACAGCTCGCGGCAGGATTCCCGCATCCCCGTCGCGCGCGTCGAGGGCGCGCTGCGCAGCTACGGCCGCCAGGTGGCGACCCTGCGGCTGCTGTCGCGCGGCGTGGATCCCGCGCTCGGCGAGGCCGTCGTGCCCGGGCGCCGAGATCTGTCCACGCCCGAGGCGCGCCGCGGGATGGCGCTGGCCTTCCTGCCCTACCTGCTGATCCTGAGCGGCTTCCTCGGCGGCGCCTACCTGGTCATCGACATCACGGCCGGCGAGCGCGAGCGCCAGTCGCTCGAGCCCCTGTTGGCGACGCCGTCGAGCCGCGAGGCCATCATGAGCGGCAAGATCGCGGCGGCCTGCGCCTTCGGCATGCTCAGCCTGCTGCTGATCCTGCTGAGCTTCAAGCTGAGTTTCCAGTTCGCCGACAGCGGCCCCTTCCGCGGCGTGGATGTCTCGTTCGGCGCGATGGGGCGCCTGCTCGCAATCCTTGCGCCGATGGTGCTGATCGGCACGACGCTGCTGACGTTGATCGCCGCGAGCGTCAAGTCGGTCAAGGAGGCACAAAGCTACATGAGCGTGCTGATGCTGCTGCCGGTTGTGCCGACGGTGATCCTGCTGGTCAGCCCCGTGAAGAACCAGCTGTGGATGTTCGCGGTGCCGTTCCTGGCGCAGAACCAGGCGATCCTGATGGTGCTGCGGGCCGAGGCCATCGCGCCGCTCGAGTGGCTGGTCTATGCCGGCGCAGGCTTCGGCCTCGGCCTGCTGCTGTGGCTCGTGGCCGCGCGCCTCTACCACCGCGAGAAGCTGGCCATCAGCGCCTGAGCCGGGGCGCCGCTATACTCCGCGACGAGCCCTGGTGGAGAACCAGCCGTGTCGCAGATCCTCGTGCTCGCAGCGTGCGCCGGGCTCGTCGTGTGGGGCGTGCTGATCTTCAATCGCCTCGTGCGGGACCGCAACCAGGTCCGCTCGGCGTGGAGCGACATCGACGTGCAGCTGACGCGCCGGCATGATCTCGTGCCGCGGCTCGTCGACGCGGTGCGCGCCTACGCCGAATACGAGCGCGCCACGCTCAGCGCCGTCACGGAGTTGCGGGCGCGCGCCGCGGCGGCCGGCCCGCTGCGCGACAAGGCGCGGCTCGAGGACGAGATGGAGGCGGTCCTGCACCGGCTGATCGCGCTCGCCGAGGCCTACCCGGAATTGAAGGCCGACGGCAATTTCCTGCAGCTGCAGCACGACCTCGTCGAAACCGAGGACCACCTGCAGTATGCGCGGCGGTTCTACAACGGCTCGGTGCGCATCTACAACACGCGCATCGAGAGTTTCCCGGACATGCTGGTGGCGAAGCCGTTCGCGTTTGCGCCGGCCGAGTTCTTCGCGGTCGACGACGCCGAGGTGCGCGCGGCGCCGCGCGTGGAGCCGGCCTGAGATGCGGCGCCTCGCGCTCGGGCTGCTCGCGCTGCTGGCCTGGACCCTGCCGGCGCACGCGGCGGAGCGCATCCTCGATTACCGCAGCGAGATCGAGGTGCATGCCGATGCCTCGATGACTGTCGCCGAGACGATCGTGGTCGAGGCCGCGGGACAGCTGATCCGGCGCGGCATCTACCGTGATTTCCCGACCGACTACCGTGACCGCCTGGGGAACCGTTACCGCGTGGGCTTCGAGGTCCTCGGCGTGACGCGCAACGGCCAGGACGAGCCGTTCCATACCGAGCCGCGCGAGAACGGTGTGCGCGTCTACGTGGGGCGCGCGAACCAGTTCGTGGTGCCGGGGCGGCATGAGTACGTGATCCGCTATCGCACCGATCGCCAGCTCGGTTATTTCGATGCGCACGACGAGCTCTACTGGAACGTCACGGGGAACGGCTGGGACCTCCCGATCGAGCGCACCGGCGCGGTCGTTCGGCTGCCGTCCAGCGTGCCGATGAGCGAGGTCAGGCTGGAAGCCTACACAGGTCACCTGGGCAGCACTGAGCAGAGCTACGCGGCGGTCGCCTCGGGCGGCGAGGCGAGCATTGCCGCGACGCGCAGCCTGGGCGCGCGCGAAGGCCTGACCATCGTGGTCGGCTGGCCCAAGGGGCACGTCCATGAGCCCGGCGGCAGCGAGCGGCTGCAGTGGGTCATGAAGGACAATCGAGGCCTGCTGACGGCCTGCATCGGCGCGCTGTTCATCCTCGGGTACCTCGCCTGGGCCTGGTCGCGCCACGGCCGCGATCCGCGCCGCGGCGTCATCTTCCCGCACTACCAGCCGCCGGCGGGCTATTCGCCGGCCTCGACGCGCTTCATCCTGCGGATGAGTTACGACAACCGCGTGTTCACCGCCGCCATCCTCAGCCTGGCGGTGAAGGGCCATCTCGAGATCGCGGAAGCCGGCGGCAAGTACACGCTGCACCGCCGCGACTCCGCGCAGCCGCTGGCCGCCGGGGAACAGGCGCTGCTGGATACGCTGTTCGCGACGGCGCGGTCCGTCGAGCTGGACAACAAGAACCATGCCCTGCTCGGCGGCACGAAGGCGGCGCACAAGAAGTCGCTGCGGCGCGACTACGAGAAGAAATACTTCCTGCTCAACACCGCGCTGCTGATGCCCTCGTTCGGCGCCGCGGTCGTCCTGGCCATCGGTATCAAGCTGCTCGATGGGTTCACCCCCGCGGTGACCGCGGTGTTCGTGGTCCTGGCCGCGGCCCATGTCCTGTTCGCCTACCTGATGCGGGCCCCGACCGCGCGCGGCCGGGCGCTGATGGACAAGCTGGAAGGCTTCCGGATGTATCTCGAGGTGGCCGAGAAGGACGAGCTGAACCTCCGCAATCCGCCAGCCAGGACGCCCGAGCTGTTCGAGCGCTACCTGCCGTTTGCGCTCGCCCTCGGCGTGGAGCAGCAATGGGCCGAGAAGTTCGCCGGCGTGTTCGCGCGGCTCGACGCCGCGGAGAGTGCGCGCTATCGGCCAAGCTGGTATGGCGGCGATTTCAACCCGGCTCGGCTCGGCGGGTTCGCGACGGACGTCGGCAAGGGACTCAACGCCGCGATCTCCTCGGCCTCGACCGCGCCCGGCTCGAGCTCGGGCGGGGGTGGCGGCGGCTCGTCGGGCGGTGGTGGTGGCGGCGGAGGCGGCGGCGGATGGTAGGGGACACTGCTGATCCGGGCTTTTGGTGCCACTGCTCCCCGGGAGCAGTGGCACCAAAGCCGGAAATCAGCAGTGTCCCCACCCTCAGCTGGTCGCCGCGTTGTTGCCCCGAATCGCGCCAGGCGAGGCACGAGGAGAGAAGTTTGGTGATTCCAAACGAGCGACGAGTAACGAAGCATGGCGCGATTCGGGGCACAACCCGGAGGGACGGGGCCATTTTTCCACCAGCCGGCGTTGCAGCTCGCTTGTGTAGAACGACTACACGGCACTCGCTGCGCCTTGGCTGGTGGAAAAATGACCTCCGTCGCGGCGACCAACCGAGGGTGAACAGGCCCTAGCCC
>JBLRWH010000079.1:0-10327 GCA_047921395.1 Gammaproteobacteria bacterium | reverse complement strand
ACGCTCGAGACCATGCTCGGCTCGCGCGCCGTCACGACCTACATCGACCGCGGGCGCGAGTACCGCGTCATCCTGCAGGGCCAGGCCGAGAGCCGCGCCACGCCCAGCGACCTGTCGAACATCTACGTGCGCTCCGAGACCAGCGGCCGGCTCGTCCCCCTCAGCAACCTGGTGAGCCTCGCCGAGCGCGCCGGCCCCGCCGAGCTCAGGCGCTTCGACCGGCTGCGCTCGATCACGATCAACGCGGGGCTCGATTCCGGCACCTCGCTCGGCCAGGCGCTGGACGAGTTCGAGGACATCGCGCGCTCCATCCTGCCGCCCGACATCCGCATCAGCTGGGACGGCGAGTCGCGCGAGTTCAAGGACTCCGGCGGCTCGCTGTACGTCACCTTCGTGATGGCGCTGATCGTCGTGTTCCTGGTGCTCGCGGCGCAGTTCGAGAGCTTCCGCCACCCGCTGGTGATCATGTTCACCGTGCCGCTCGCCATCACGGGTGCGCTGCTCGGCCTGTGGGCCTACGGCGGCTCGATCAACGTCTACAGCCAGATCGGCCTGATCATGCTGGTGGGGCTGGCGGCGAAGAACGGCGTGCTGATCGTCGAGTTCGCCAACCAGCTGCGCGACCGGGGGATGGAGTTCAACCAGGCGGTCATCGAGGCCGCGGCGATCCGCCTCCGCCCGGTGCTCATGACCAGCGCCTGTACCGCCATCGGCGCCCTCCCACTGCTGCTCGCCTCCGGCGCCGGCCACGAGAGCCGCCAGGCGGTGGGCATCGTGGTCGTCTATGGCATGACCCTGACCACGGTGCTGACGCTGTTCGTGGTCCCCGCGGCGTATTCGGTCATCGCGCGGAATACCAAGTCGCCGGGGCATATTGCGAAGCGGCTGGAGAAGCTCAGGGAAGGGGCGCGGGCGGGGGCGGCGCCCCCCGCGTAAATCCCGGCGGCCGCATTGCGGCTAACACGGTCTGAGTCCACGGTCCGCGCTGTTAGAATGCCGGCCAGTTCTCCCTCGAGGTCTTCCCTAGTGTCACAGCCAGAGTCTCGCCCCGTCCGCTCCCGCTTCGCCCCGAGCCCGACGGGCTTCCTGCACATCGGCGGGGTTCGCACCGCCCTGTTCTCCTGGCTGCAGGCCCGCAGGCATGGCGGGCAGTTCATCTTGCGGATCGAAGACACGGACCGCGCCCGCTCCACCGAGGAGGCCATCCAGGTCATCCTCGACGGCATGGAGTGGCTCGGGCTGCGCGCCGACGAGGGCCCGCTTTACCAGACCGACCGCTTCGACCGCTACGCCGAGGTCGCCGAGCAGCTGCGCGCGCAGGGCGACGCGTACCACTGCTACTGCAGCAAGGAAGAGCTCGACGAGATGCGCGCCGCGCAGATGGCCCGCGGCGAGAAGCCGCGCTACGACGGCCGCTGCCGCGACCGCAAGGAGCCGAAGCCCGGCGTGCCGCCGGTGCTGCGCTTCCGCACCCCCGACGAGGGCGAGGTCGTGGTGGACGACAAGGTCTTCGGCCGCGTGGTATTCGACAACCGCGAGCTGGACGACCTGGTGCTGCTGCGCTCCGATGGCGTCCCCACCTACAACTTCTCGGTGGTGGTCGACGACATGGACATGGGCATCACCCACGTCGTGCGCGGCGACGATCACCTGAACAACACCCCGCGGCAGATCAACGTCTACCGCGCGCTCGGCGCCGAGCCGCCGGTGTTCGCGCACGTGCCCATGATCCTCGGCCCCGACGGCGCCAAGCTCTCGAAGCGCCACGGCGCCGTCAGCGTGCTGCAGTACCGCCAGGAGGGCTACCTGCCCGAGGCGCTGCTGAATTACCTCGTGCGGCTCGGCTGGTCGCACGGCGACCAGGAAATCTTCTCCATGCAGGAGATGATCGACCTGTTCGACATCGCCGACGTCAACAAGTCGGCCTCCAGCTTCAACCCCGAGAAGCTGCTGTGGCTGAACCAGCACTACATCAAGGAAGCGCCCGCCGCGCGCCTCGCCATCGACCTGCAATGGCAGCTCGAGCGCCTCGGCGTCGACTGCTCGGCGGGTCCGTCGCTGGAGGCGGTCGCCGAGGCCTATCGCGAGCGCGCCCGCACCCTGCACGAGATGGCCCAGGCGGCGATCTTCTTCTTCCGCGAATTCGAGGCCTACCACGAAAAGGCGGCCCGCCAGCACCTGGGCGAGGCGTCCGTGCCCGCGCTGGAGGCTTTGCGGGAGCGGCTGGCTGGGTTGGACGACTGGACCGCCGCGGCGGTGCACAACGTGGTCCAGGGCGTGGCCGAGACACTGGGCGTCGGCATGGGGAAAGTGGCGCAGCCGCTGCGGGTGGCCGTGAGCGGCGGGCCGGTGTCGCCGCCGATCGATGTGACGGTTGCGTTGCTGGGGCGGGAGCTGACGCTGGGGCGGTTGGAGCGGGCGCTTGAGCACGCCAAGGGGATCAATGCGGGGGCCTGAACGGGCTTTTCGGCATATTCTGCCGCGCGGACGCCACCGATCGTAAAGTATCCCGACACATCTGGGGGCGAACTCGGGGCCTGGCTGATCGGATCCGACTCCCAAGGGCTTGTATTTACTGTGAAATACATAGCTGCGGCCCGGAGCGTCGCCAGTTTTTACGGCTACTGGCGATGCCGGGATAATGCTAAAAAAGGCGCGCCTGAAATGTTTATTTTCGCTTTTTTATCAGTGGTTTAAGCTGGGTTCACACGGGATTATCGGGAAATCCGGCAGCGGGTGGCGGCGCTCGCCGACGCAAAAGACCGAAAATTCTTGTCGGTCGTTTTTACACTCGATCTAAGTCGAGCCTCCCAGAGAATTATAACTAGTTGTATTTAAAGGGGACAACACAGTTGGCACGACTCCTGCATCTCCTGAGGCAAGTGAGGAAAGCCGATCGTGGCCACCTCGCCATCATGAAACAACATTGGAGCGTGTCATGAAGACTTTCAACAAGATTTTGGCTTTCGGCGCCCTGGCGTGTGGCGCCTTGGCGATGTCGGCGACAGCAAGTGCTGCTGTTGTCTGCCCAGCAAGTGGCTCTGGGAACCAGCTGGCATTCAGCAGTTTCGAGGGTGGTCCGCCAACGTGTGCTGGCGCCTGGAATGCGCCCAGTGAGAACCAGATTGAATTCTTCGACGATCTCGACCTTCTGTGGAAGATTGATTTCGGGGATCCCGACATGACGAGCGGATCTGGCCCGAACCCGTTCATCTCGTTCGATGGCGGCCAGGCTCTTTCTGGTTCGTTCGAGTTGGTAGCTGGCCTCACTGACCACGTCATCTCGTTCAAGTTCGGTACCGGGCAGACGACTCCGAGCCTCTTCGCCTTCTACATCAACGGCATGACCGCCGCTGACTGGGAGCTGCTGCCCTCCGGCGAGGGCAATGCTCTGTCGCACGTGGCGATCTGGGGTGCGCCCCCGACCGACGTCCCGGAGCCGACCACCTTGGCGCTTCTCGGCCTGGGCCTGTTGGGTCTCGGATACCGCGCCCGTCGCCGCCAGGCTGCCTGAGCTCCTGGAGACAGGTCACTGGAATTCCTTTCCAGTATCCAGATAAAAGAACCCCGGCTCCGGCCGGGGTTTTTTTTGGTTCATTCAGGGCGTCCCACGCCAGGTATCTTGACCCACCGCAGGCCGGCGTTTATGCTGCCCGACTTCGCGTGGGGCCATAGCTCAGCTGGGAGAGCGCTTGCATGGCATGCAAGAGGTCGGCGGTTCGATCCCGCCTGGCTCCACCAGAGTATCCTTGGACCGGATCCACACTGCGTCCCCTTCGTCTAGAGGCCTAGGACACCGCCCTTTCACGGCGGCGACAGGGGTTCGAATCCCCTAGGGGACGCCATCTATCAACGCCAGCCCTGCCGCCATGCGTGGTATTCGGCCGGCCGCAGCCGGTAGCGCGCGATGTTGCCTTCGTGGAGGCTCATCATCTCGGTCTCCACGACTTCGACAAATCGCGCCCGGTCCGGCGGAGGCACCTGTTCCGCCGCAGTTCGCCGCGCCAGGGCAGTCGCAGCCTTTTTGTCCATTCCCTCGCGAACTACCGTGGCGACCATCTCGGCGACAAGCCCCCGATAGCGCATGCGGAACGGGTCTGGCTGACCCAGCGACTGGCGCACCGCCGAGTACCGCGCGCTGGACCGCTCGTACGCCCAGACGAAGACGTCGCGCAGCAGCTCAACGCGATTCAATTCATAGACCGCCAAGACGCCATCGATATAGGCGCGCTCCGGAACGTCCACGAAAGACAGCGGGCAGAGGTTCCCGCGGATCAGAGGGATGTTCGCGGCGAGACGGGAGACGCGCTTGTTGACGTCCTCGAACCCCTGCAGGTAGGCAAGATGGACGAGCGCGAAGAATGCCTGCTCGAAGGGATCCGCGATCGCGTTTGCGGTCACCAACGTCGTCTCGAAGCAGTCTTCGACGAGCTGCGGCACCTCCAGCGGATGATAGACGGTGCCGTCGATGCCCACCGGAATGCGTCGCAGGCGCCCGCCGGCCTGCGGATCGGCAAGCAGATTTTCCGACAGAAGGGCGTGCAGATTCAGGATGGTATAGCGGTTGAATCCGATCTCGTCTGACTCGTCGACGAGTAGCTCGATGGCCGCCTTGTGGTTCAGGATCATCTGCGCTTCCAGCGCATCCTTGCCCTCGGCGGCTTCCCCGAGCTCCAGGAGGCGCTCGGTTTCCAGCAGTGAGTAAGTGTTGCCTTCTAGGCGACTGGAGTTCCAGGAAAGGTCAATGAGCAGGCGGCTGTAGATCGTCCGGGCGTAGGTTCCCGCCGGGCGCTCCCCGTCCGGGCGCTCACCATCGGACGGGCGACTCATTTCGAGCAGGCGTCGGCGCGTTTCCGCCGGCAGGTACCAGGTGACGTTGGGCCGGTAGTCATCCAGAAAGTTGCGCTGGTAGCCAACCGGTCGCCGGTCCTGGATCGGCGCACGGACCGCCCGCTTAAGCGCTTCCGCCTCAGGCGAGATTGGCACATAGACCTCTCCACGCGCCTCAGTGATCGCGCGACCCGCAACCAGGCTGCCCTGGCCAGCCAGGCTAACGGGCGAACGATAGCGGCGCCCCTTACCCTGCCCTTCTGCGATCAGCAGACCCTGTTCGACCAGCAGGGCAAGGCGGCGCTGCAGCATCCGTGGGGGCAGCCGGTATGGCAATTCCTCTCGCATGGTACTGACCTGCACGCCCTGGGGATGGGCCGCCACGACCGTAAGGATGGCGTCGAGCTCTTGTTGGGGGATCCGCTTTGGCATATCGCGGATTATATGTCGCTAAAAGCGTTTATGCGACAAATAAAGTGCTTTATGCGACGCGTACCGCCCTTATATGTCGCCTAAATCACCTGAAAGAGCCCCCTCGCGAAATCCGCCGCCCGACCTATACTCCCGGGGAGGTCCATCCGGCCTTCTCGGGATTGCAAGGGAGTTGCGGCCATGTCGATTCGATCTGTCCCAGGCCTGCTTGTTCTCGTCCTCCCCCTGTTCGCCGCCGGCTGCGCGACCTCCCAGGCAGTCACCGAGGTCGCCCAGCTGACCTCGGTCGAGCCCGAGGCCCGCATTCTCCTGATGACACCGGACATCAAGCTGTACACGTTGACCGTCGGCGGCGTGCCGGAGCTGAACCCGGATGCGACCGAACTGGCGCGCGCGAACTTCGTGGCCGCGACCCACCGCCACTGCGGCGCCCAGGGCACCCGGCTGGTAACCATGGACGTGAGCGCAGCCGGCCAGGATCCGGACGTGGGCCGCTACGAGCGGCTGCACGGCGCGGTCGCACTGGCGGTGCAGCAACACCACTACAACGCCGCCTGGAAGCTGCCCAGCAAGCACGGTGCGTTCGACTGGTCGCTCGGGCCGGGCGTGCATGAGCTCGGCGAGCGCTACGGGGCCGACTACGCGCTGTTCGTGAGCTACGTGGACATGAGCGGCTCGGGCGGGCGCTGGGCGTTCAGCATGTTCGCGGCGCTCGCCGGGGTGGCGATCCCGACGGGCGGGCAGTTCGGCTTCGCCTCGCTGGTGGACCTCGAGACCGGCAAGATCGTGTGGGTGAACCAGGCGACGGCGGCCGACGTCGGCGGCGGCGACCTGAAGACCGCACCCGGCGCCGACAAGGTGGTCAAGAACCTGCTGAGCGCATTGCCTCGCGGCTGACGGCCATGCCCGCGCGGCCGCATGCCCTCGTCATCACTGCCCTGGCGCTCGGCTGGGCGGCCGGCGCGGCCGCTGCGCCGCCCACGGCGCCGGCGCCGATCCTGCCGCCCGGCTACACGCCGGAGATCAAGCGCGACGAGCGCGGCCTGTGGATGGAGATGGCGGAGTTCGAGCAGGCCATCCAGCGCTCGCCCCTCCTCGTGCGCGATGCCGAGCTCAATGCCTACCTGAAAGACACGATGTGCCGCGTGGCCCGGGACTATTGCGCGGACGTCCGCATCTACCTGGTCCGCAACCCCGGCTTCAACGCCTCGATGGCGCCGAACGGCATGATGCAGGTCTGGACCGGGCTGCTGCTGCGCGTCGGCAGCGAGGACGAGCTGGCGAGCGTGCTGGGCCACGAGCTGGCGCACTACATGCGCGCGGACTCCATCGAGCGTTTCCGCCGCATCCGCGACCGCATGTCGGGGGGCTCGATCCTGAGTTTCGGGCTGGCCGTCGCGACGGGTGTTTACGTGCCGATCGGCGAGGCCGGCGCCATGCTGAGCGTGCTGGCGTTCTCGCGCGAGCAGGAGCAGGACGCGGACCTCCTCGGCGCCTCGCTGATCGCCGACGCCGGCTTCGATGCCCACGCCAGCTACCTGGTGTGGGAGCAGCTGATGGAAGAGGAGCAGCGCGCGGCGTCCCGGGCCGAGGAGCCGGCGGTGTTCATGCGCACGCACCCGCTGAGCGCCGAGCGCTCGCGCACGCTGCGCGACTGGGTCGTGGCCAATTACGGGCCGGAGCCCGCGCAGCTGCCCGGCACGGACACCCATCGCCGCCTGCTCGAGACCCACTACATGATGCTGATGGGCGACCAGCTCAAGACGCATCGCTACGGCCGCACCGGGTACCTCCTCGAGCGCCACGCCGCGCTCGGCATCGACCCGGCGCTGGTCGAGTACTTTCGCGGCCGCACCCACATGCAGCGCGGCGAGGAAGGTGATGCCGACCTGGCGCGTGCGGCGTTCGCGGCGTCCATCGACACCGGGCACGCGCCGGCCGAGGCACATCGCGAGCTCGGCTACCTGCTGCTGAAGGCCGACGACCTGCCGGCCGCCCGCGAGAGCTTCGCCCGCTATCTCGAGGCGGCGCCCGAGGCCGACGACCGTTCAATGATCGAGTTTTATCTCAACGAGGAGTCACCATGAACACGCGGCGATTCGCTTACCTGTTGCTCATCCTCGGGCTCTGGCTCGGGCTCGGCGGCTGCGCCACGACGCCGCCCGTCACCCTGGTATCGCCCGGCCCGGTCGAGGTCGGCTCGCTCACCGTGACGGCCGGCACCGGCTGGAACAACCTCACGGCCGACAAGAGCCCGCAGCGCGCGGCCTGGACCCGTGACGGCCTGACCATCGACCGGCTGTGGGTGTTCGCGGACATCGCCGACGGCGAGACGCTGTACCCGGAGCCGAAGGGTTCCGGCGCGGCGCTGCCCCGCTTCCGCGCCACCATGCTGCCCAACGAACTCGTGGCGTTCACCGAGTCCTACATCGGCAAGATGTTCGGCGAAGGCGACGCCGTCGTCACGACCAGCAACCTGCGCCCGCATCGCTTCGGGGCGCACAATGGCGTGATGTTCGACGCCGCGGTGGAACCCGCCGGCGGCGCGGACCGCAAGGGCCTCGTCGGCGCCTTCATCGCCGATGACAAGCTGTTCCTGGTGATGTACCTGGCGGTGGAGCCGTATTACTTCGACCTGAACCGCCAGGCTGCCAGGGAGGTGATCGTCTCGGGGCGGCGGTGAAACGCCGTTGATTCGCCTTGCGCTCTATTTCGGAAGCTCCCGGCGACCCAGGCTCTCCGCCAGGAACGCGGAGACCAGCGCATTCATGCTGACGCCTTCCTGTCTTGCGCGCGCCGCCAGGCGTGCATGCAGGCTGCGCGGGATCCTCGCGACGAATTTCCCGCTAGGCAGCTCACCCGGATGGGGCACTTCACGGCCTGCGTCCCGAGTCGCCTGGATCCACGCGGCCAGCGCATCTTTCCCGTTCGCGATCGCCTCCTCGGGCGACTCGCCGTCCGACATGCATCCAGGCAGGTCGGGAAACGTGATCAACCAGCCACCACCCTCCTCTTCGGCAAGGGGGCGGAGCTCAAACGGGTAGTCAATGTCCGTGCTCATTACACAGCTCCAGCATCATCCAGCAGAGCGAGGAACTGGACGATATAGACCGGCTTGATCGGGCGTCCGGATGGCACCGTTACGGCAATGTCAGAACCCGGGTGCATGAAGACAACATGGCTGCCGCCCGTCTTCCTCACCACCATGCCATATCGCCTCGCGACAACTTCGAGCGACTCGATGCGCCAGTCCCGTGGATTGGCTCGCATCTGGCTCAAGAGTTTTTTCGCTTTGCTCACATGCGCCACATGATACTACAGACAGTATTGCTATCAAGCTCTGTGCTTTACGACAAGTTGCCAGAGAATTTCACGGTCGCTCAGTGGCTAAATCGATGGATTAACGTTGTTTTCTCAATGCCTTCCTACCCCGGCGTTTCCGCGGAAACGTCATCCCCGCCCGATCCCCGCTGACGGCGCATCCAGTCCAGCGCCTCGATGGCCGTGCCGTAGTCCGGCCTCGCCCCGTCCCACTGGCAGCGGTGCGTTTCCGCGGAAACGCCGAGCCGGCGCTGCTCGTGCTCGAGGACACGCACGGGGTGACCCGCCAGCTCGAGCGGCCGCGGCACCGCCGGGATGCGTTCACCGTCCGGGCGCGTGAACACCAGCGCGCCGTCGTCGGTGGCCCGCAGGCCATAGCCGCCCTCGTGCAACAGCCGATGATGCCGGCCGCACAGCTCGACCAGGTTGGACAGCTTCGTCTCGCCGCCGTCCGCCCAGTGCCGCACATGATGCGCATCCACGTGGCGGGTATGCGTGCAGCCGGGGAAGCGGCAGCCGCGGTCGCGCAGGCGCAGCGCGCGCCGGATCGCGGGCGGAATGGCGCGCGTCTTGCGGCCGACGGACAGGATCTCCTCGCCGTCGTGCCCCACCGGCACCAGGCCCGACTCGCAGGCGAGCCGGCGGATGGTCTCGCGGGCGAGCGCGGGGGCATCCGGATCCTCCACCGGGCCGCCAGCCCCGCGCCGCAGGTCGAGATGCACATGCACCTGGTATTTCTCGGCCGTGGCGCGCGGCCGGCCGTCGGGCTCGAGGTACGCCTCGGCGAGCCGCACGAAGGCGTCGGCATCGCGCGCGCGGCGCGTTTCCGCGGAAACGTCCTCGTCGGGATGGGCGGGCGGCTCGTCGATCATGGCGACCCGCGTTTCCGCGGAAACGTCCTCCAGATCCTGCCCGTCCAGCGAGTCCCGCGCCGCCTCGATCGCCTTGAGCACCACCGCCGCCTGCTCCGCCGGCAGCTGGATGCGGAACGACACCATGCCGTCGTCGTCCTGGAAATGCGTCAGGGCCCGCTCGCGATGCTGCGCGAGCGCCGCGGCGTTCTCGCCGTAACGCCGGTACAGCCGCGCGAGCTTCTCCATGTGCGAGGCGGTGGAGTGCCGCGCCCACATCAGCACGGTGGCCTCGTTCTCGGGCGTGGCGACGCGCGTCATGGCGCGCACCTGGGCGAACGAAAGCTCGCCGCGCTTGAAGGCGGCGCGAATCCCGGGCAGTTCCGGCAGCGCCCGCGCGACGCGGAACTTCTCGCGCGCCGCCCCCAGCGAATAGCCGCAGCGCCACTGCAGCCAGTGCGCCGGCGACGGCCAGCCGCTCCAGCCGCCGAGGTCCTCGAACTCGCGCAGCATGGCGACGAGGCGGTAGGTGGCCGCGTGGATGTGGCAGGCGAGCGAGGCGATCTTCTCCTCCAGCACGGCGGCGCGGCGCTGGCGGGCGAAGCCCTCGGGGTTCAGTTCAAGACGCGTTTCCGGGGTCATGACGGCGCTCCAATATACGTGTGTTTATATACAGTATATTGGCGGCTGATGCCCTGTTTTGCAAACGCTTTTATCTATGGGAATCGCGTATTTAGCGGTGCGAATCTATGGCCGGACCGCCGTCCCCAGGGCCGGCGCGTACACCCGCGGCCCCTCACCCGCCGCCCCCGCACACTCGCCCGTCAACGCCGCGGCATCCGCCAGCATCCACGCCCGGCCATGCCTGAGCGCCACGGGCTGCGCCTTCGCCC
>JBLRWH010000078.1:0-10395 GCA_047921395.1 Gammaproteobacteria bacterium | reverse complement strand
CTAGGACGCGGCCGACTCCAGCGCCTCTGACAGGCGCAGCCACTCGGCCTCGAGGGTCGCGAGCTCGGCCACCAGGGCCGTGTGCCTGGCCGTGAGGGGCGCGACCTCGGCGCCGTCGCCCGTATACAGCGCCGGGTCCGCGAGCCGGGCCTCGAGCGCATCGCGCTCGGCCAGCAGCGTTTCGAGTTTCTGCTCGAGCTGCGCCAGCTTGCGCTGGCGTTTCGCGCCGTCCTTCGACTGGCTGTTCGCGGCGCCACCTGCCTTGGGCGCAGCCGGCGGCTTCCCGGGCTTGCCGGACGCCCCGGAAAGGCGGCTGCGGAGCCAGGCGGCGTATTCGTCGAGATCGCCCTTGAAGCGGTCCAGGCGGCCGTCCGCGACGCGCAGGAAGGTATCGCACACCAGGCCGATCAGGTGGCGGTCGTGCGACACCAGCACGATGGCGCCGTCGTAGTCCGCCAGCGCCTCGGCCAGGGCCTCGCGCATGTCCAGGTCGAGATGGTTGGTCGGTTCGTCCAGCAGCAGCACGTTGGGCTTGCGCCAGGCGAGCAAGGCGAGCGCAAGGCGGGCACGCTCGCCGCCCGAGAAGTGGTCCACCGGTTCGAAGGCGCGGTCACCGGAGAAATACCAGCGGCCCAGGAAATTGCGCATCAGCTGCGGGGTGGCGCCGGGCGCGATCTCGCGCAGGTGATCTATGGGGCTCGCGCCGGCCTTCAGGCTCTCCAGCGTATGCTGGGCGAAGTACCCGATCCGCACGTCGCCATGGATGCGCCGCTCGCCACCGAGGGGCGCCAGTTCACCAACCAGCGTCTTGACCAGCGTCGACTTGCCAGCACCGTTCGGCCCGAGCAGGGCGATGCGGTCGCCGGCCTCGAGCGCGAGCGTGACGTCGTGCAGCACGGGCAGGGACTCGCCGGCGCCGGCCTCGGCGCCGGGCAGGTGCTCGTGTTCTTCCTCGACCCTGGCGCGCGGGTAACCGGCCGTCACCTTGTCGAGCGTGATGAGCGAGAACGGCAGCTTCGTGGGGGGCTCGAAGGCGATGCGCAGGGATCGCTCCGCCCGCAATGCCTCGGTGCCGGCCAGCTTCTCGAGCCGCTTGATGCGCGACTGTGCCTGCGTGGCCTTGGTGGCCTTGGCGCGAAAACGGTCGATGAAGCTCTGCAGGTGCTCGCGCTCAGCCTGTTCCTTCTCGAAGGCGATTTGCTGCTGGCGCAGGTGCTCGGCGCGCTGGCGCTCGAAGGCGGTGTAGTCGCCCGTGTAAAGCTTCGCCCGCCCGTCGTGCAGGTGCAGGATGTGGGTGCACACGCCGTCGAGGAACTCGCGGTCATGGGAGATGAGCAGCAGCGTGCCGGGATACTTCAGCAGCCATTGCTCGAGCCACAGCACGGCGTCGAGATCCAGGTGGTTGGTCGGCTCGTCCAGCAGCAGCAGCTCGGACGGCGTCATCAGCGCGCGGGCGAGGTTGAGGCGCACGCGCCAGCCGCCGGAGAACTCGGCGACGGGCCGGGAATGCGTCGAGGCCGGGAATCCCAGGCCGTGCAGCAGCCGCCCGCCACGCGCCTCCGCGTCGTAGCCCTGCAGCTCGGCCAACAGGTGATGAGCCCTGGCGACCGCCTCGTAGTCCTCGGCCAGCATTGCGTCGCGCTCCGCGCTGAGCGCGGTCCAGAGCTCGGTGTCGCCCGAGATCACGAATTCGAGCGCCGGGTCGGGCAGGGCGGGGGTCTCCTGCGCGACGCTGCCGATGCGCACCTTCGCGGACAGCCCGATCTCGCCGAGGTCGGGCTCGAGCTCGCCCTGGATGGCGGCAAACAGGCTGCTCTTGCCGCAGCCATTGCGCCCGATCACGCCGATCCGCCAGCCGGCGTGCAGGCTGAGATCGACCTCGGACAGCAACAGTTGCGGACCGCGGCGCAGGGCGAGGTTGGTGAAGCTGAGCATCAGGCGGCGCATTGTACGGGCTCGGAGCCCGCGCGCCCATGGCCAACGCCAAGCCGGGGGCCTCAGGACAGCCCGATCGACACCGCGATGACCAGCGTGACCGACCCCGCCACCAGCAGCTTCAGCAGCAGCGGCAGGACGAACCGCAGCCAGCGGTCGTACGGGATCCCCGCGATGCCCAGGATACCCATCAGCACCGGGTTCGTGGGCACGATCATGTTCGCGAAGCCGTCGCCGAACTGGAAGGCCAACACCGCCGTCTGGCGGCTCACCCCGACCAGGTCGCCGATCGGCGCCATCAGGGGCATCGTCACGTAGGCCTGGCCCGAGCCCGACGGAATGAACAGGTTGATCACGGTCTGGATCACGAGCATGCCGATGGCGGCGAATTCGGCGCCCATCGCCTGCAGCGGCATGGCGAGGCCGTTGACGATCGTGTGCAAGACCTGGCCGTCTTCCAGGATCAACGCGATCGAGCGCGCGAAACCGATCAGGAGCGCCGTGCCGGCGAGCTCCGCGGCGCCCTCTGCGAACCGCTTTGCGGTGCCGTCCGCGCCGAGGCCGCCGACCAGGCCGGCGAACAGCGCCAGCCCCAGGAAAATGGCGCCCAGCTCCAGGATGTACCACTTAGGGAACGCGATGCCGTACACCATCGCGCCCAGCGCCACGAGTGTCATGCCGGTCACCAGCGTGTGGCGCCCCGTCATGCCGGGGTGCATCTCGGCCGGGGCGTGCTGTGCGGCCGGGATGTCATGCACCAGGCTGGCGGCCGGATCGGCCCGCACGCGGCTGGCATAGCGCCAGACGTGGTGGATGCCGATGGCGAGGAACGGCAGGAAAATCGCGAGGCGAAAACCCAGCCCGGAGGCGGGGGGAAGTTCGGCGACGCGCTGGGCCACGAGGACGGTGAACGGGTTCAGCGCGGCGACGCCGTAGCCGATGCCGTAACCGCAGACCATGATGCCGATCGCGGTGACCGTGTCCATGCGCATCGCGACGCACAGGGCGATCAGCACCATCGTGAGCGGGATGTACTCCTCCGCGACCCCAAGCGTGGCGGAGCCGGCCGCGAATACCGCCATGCCGGTCGCGATCAGCAGGCCCGGACTGTGGCCCACGCGGCGCAGCACCGCGCCCAGGATCGCGTCGATCGTGCCCGTGGCCCGCAGCACGCTGATCGCGCCCCCGACGATCAGGACGAAGAATATGATGTCCTGCGCATCCGCGAGGGCGCGGGGCACGACGGTCAGCAGCTCCCACGGCATGAGCATGCGGGCGCCCTCGATGACGGCGTAGGTGCCGGGCACCACGACCGCGCGGCCCGTATCGGTCAGGACCGTTTCGAACTCGCCCTGCGGCAGGAGCCAGGTGGCCACGAGCGCCAGCACCATCATGCCGAACAGCAACACGAGGGTATGGGGAACCTGGAAGGTGCGACGCATGGTGGCGGGACTCCGGCAGCGGGGCTGGCACGCAGCGCCCGATGCTGACCGATCGGCCCGGCCGAGGCAAACCCGGGCCTGGTGAAATCCGCAGCTGCGTCGGCATCGAAGAGGGCAGGGTTGCTAAACTTTTGACGCGGGGTCCCGGTTGGACACCCGGAAGGAGAACAGGATGTACGATCAGCCCCAGTTCGGCGTCATCGTGGTAGTCGCGCTATATGCAGTCGCGGGGGTGCTCGCAGTCATCGGCGGCGTGGTCGCCGTCCGGGTACGACGCAGGCACAAGCAAGACCGCTGAGCCGGCCCGCAGGCTGCACGCGGCCGCAACTCTCGCCGTGAGGCAGCTATACTGCCGCCTTCACGACGAGGAGGAAGCCCGTGGCCGGACCAGAACCCGCAGCAGATTACGCGACCGCCAATCCCCGCATTGCCAGGATGCTCGACTGGGTCGAGCGCGTCGGCAACAAGTTGCCGGATCCCGCCGTGCTGTTCTTGCTGGCGCTCATCATCACCTGGGTCGTTTCGGCCTTGCTCGCGCCCATGTCCTTCTCGGCGATCGATCCGCGCACCGGCGAAGCCGTGGTGGTGAAGAACCTGCTGGCCGGGCAGGAGTTCACGGGCTTCATGGCGCAGATGGTGCAGGTTTTCGTCGCCTTCCCGCCGCTGGGCGTGGTGCTGGTGGCGATGCTCGGCATCGGCGTGGCGGAGCACTCCGGCTTCATCAATGCCGCGCTGCGCGCGCTGCTGTCGTTCACCAGGCGCTGGCTGCTGACGCCGATGGTCGTCATGGTGGGCATCGTCAGCCACACCGCGGTGGATGCGGGCTATGTGCTCGTGGTGCCGCTCGGCGGCATCATCTTCTATGCGGCGGGGCGCCATCCGCTGGCGGGCATCGCGGCGGCGTTTGCCGGCGTATCGGGCGGGTTCTCGGCCAACTTCGTCCCGTCCAGCCTCGATCCCATGCTGGCGGGCATCACCCAGGCGGGTGTGCAAGTGCTGGACTCCGAGCTGCTGGTCAATCCGCTGAACAATTACTTCTTCACCGCGATTTCCTCGCTGCTCATCATCGGGCTCGGCTGGTTCCTGACCGACAAGGTCGTGGAGCCGCGGCTCCGGAGCACGCCGCTGGACGGCGATCTCGACGCGCTCCCGACGATGGAGCCGCTGCAGCCGGCCGAACGCAAGGCGTTGCGCTGGGCGCTGTTGTCGATGGTCATCACGCTGGGGGTGATCGCCCTGACGACGCTGCCCGGCGGTTCCGCGTGGCGCGACGCCTCGGGCGATCTCGCCAGCCCGTCGGCGCCGCTGATGCGGTCCATCGTGCCGCTCATCTTCCTGCTGTTCGTGATCCCCGGAATCGTGTTCGGCTATGCCTCCCGTTCCTTCAAGAGCCACCGCGACGTCATCCAGGGCATGGCGAAGGCCATGAGCGACATGGGCTACTACGTCGTGATGGCCTTCTTCGCAGCGCAATTCATCTTCGCCTTCGGCCAGTCCAATCTCGGCGCGCTGATCGCCATCGAGGGCGCGAATTTCCTGCGCTCGCTGGGGATGCCGGCGCAGGTCACCCTGGTCGGGATCGTCCTGGTCACGGGGTTCGTGAACCTGCTGGTGGGCTCGGCCTCGGCCAAGTGGGCGCTGCTCGCGCCGATCCTGGTGCCGATGCTGATGAGCCTCGGGATCTCGCCGGACCTGACGCAGGCGGCCTATCGTGTCGGCGACTCGGCCACGAACATCATCACCCCGCTGATGCCGTATTTCCCGCTGATCGTGGTGTTCTGCAAGCGCTACGTGAGCAGTGCGGGCATCGGCACGCTGGTGGCCATGATGCTGCCTTACTCAGTGGTGTTCCTGGGGGCCTGGTCGGCCTTCCTGCTGATTTACTGGGCGCTGGGCATTCCGCTCGGCATCCAGTCCAGCTACACGTACTGAGGGCGCTCATTCACACCAGAGGCCGTTCAGCAGCCAGGCCGTGCGCACACCCGCCTGGGCGACGCGCAGCGCCGTGAGTTGGCGGCCGGTCTCTGCGTACCGCTTCGAGATCAGCGGGACGCGGCGCCGGGTGTCGAAGTCATAGAGCCACGGGCGCAGGCGTCGCGATTCCTCGGCCCAGTCTTCCAGCGTGCCGCGCTCCCAGTCGCCGGCGCCGAGCAGCACGAGCGGTTCCAGGCTCCGGCGGTAGTCGTCCTGGCGCAGTCCTGCGCTGCGCAGCAGGACGCCGTCCCACAGGCGGTGCAGGTTGGTGACCTGGCCTTCGAAACTGATGTCGATCGTGTTGCCGCCCCGGTCCTCGCTGCGGCCGACATGAAGCGGCTGATGCAGGTCCACCACCAGGTGCAGGACAAAGCTGAGCGCCGCGCCGCGCTCGGCAACCGGGGCGCCTTTGTCGCCGAGCAGCGCGAGGTTGCTGCGGATCGCCCGGAGCAGCTGCCCGTGGCCAGGCTCGCCTTCCACGAGCGCGCTGAAGGGCGCGTCGTCGTCAATGTTCACGTAATGCCAGTCGCGCGTGTGCGCCCAGCGCGCCTCGCCACGGATCCGGTCCGGCCAGAGGCTGGCCTCCGCGAGGGTCCTTTCGCCGAGCAGGGGCTCGAGTGTGGCCGTTGCCGCCGGACACAGCCGATCCGCGGCGATGGCCGTCGCGGCCCGGTGGGCCTCCGGTCCCCAGGCCTGCGCCGTCAGCGGCAGCGCCAGGGCCAGCAACCCGCCGGCCCAGTGCCGGGCTTTCACCGGGCGGCCCGGGCGCGCAGGCAGCGCCCGGCCATCGTGTCGCGCGCCTCCGGCGGCCCGGCGGGCGTCCCGGCCGAGGCCTCGAGGCGCCGGATGACCGCCTCCAGCCCGTCGCGGCGGATCGCCAGCGAGAACTCGTGGCGCAGGCTCAGGACGTAGGACTGGTCCTCCCAGCGCGCGTCGTATACGCGCCAGCGACCGCTGCCCAGCCGCATTTGCAGGAAGATCGGGATCGGCGTCGCGAGGCCCGCGTCGACCCGGAGCTCGACCACGGCCTCGCTGCCGTCCGGCGTCGCGCCAGGCGGGACCACGGCGACATTGCGGGCGGTCAACAGGAGGAGCCCGGTCGTGTAACGGTTCACGAGCGTCCCGTAGAGCGCCTCTGCGAAGCGCCGCCGCTGGTCCGGGTTCGCGTCCGGCCAGTGCCGGCCGAGGATCAATTGCCCCGCGTAGAGCACGTCCGCCTTGGGCCTCAGGTGGTGGTCCACGATGCCGCGCAGGGCGACCGGGTCGGCCGCGAGGGGCAGCCGGCAGTCCGAGACCAGGGCGGCCAGGGACTTCACGGTCTCGCTGACCATGAGCCCGGGGGGTGGTGGAGATTCGGCCGCCGCGGCGGCCGAAAGCGAGAGCAGGCTGACGAAGATGATTTTGCGCATGATGCCGACAAGTATCGGTCGCGGTCCGAGGCAGGGCAAACGCGCCCATGGCTCAGCAGGCCGCGGCGTCTCTGTTATGCTCCGGCGCGAGCCGGCGCGCTCAGAACCGGTACCAGGGAGTCCCAGGCCTTGAACATTCCCGAGAGCACACTGCCCGAGCCGCTGGGTTTCGATGACACGAGCCTGCGGCACGACACGCTTAAGAAACTCCTGTACGGCGTCGGCAAGGACGTCGACAACGCCACGCTGCACGATCTCTACAGCGCGGTGGCGATGGCGCTTCGGGATCGGTTGGTGGGTCGCTGGCACGAGACCCAGCGACGCATCCGCGACCGCCAGCCGCGCAAGGTCTATTACCTCTCGCTCGAGTTCCTGATGGGCCGCACCCTGCTGAATGCCGCGATCAACCTTGATCTCGACGCCAGCGCCCGCGCGCTGCTGGAGGAGATCGGCGTGCGCCTCGAGCGCCTGGTCGAAGAGGAA
The DNA here is from genome assembly GCA_047921395.1 of Gammaproteobacteria bacterium. Lineage (GTDB taxonomy): Bacteria > Pseudomonadota > Gammaproteobacteria > Steroidobacterales > XN24 > XN24. The sequence continues at coordinate 3,152 of JBLRWH010000078.1, read as the reverse complement.
CAGGACGCCGGGCTGGGCAACGGCGGCCTCGGCCGCCTCGCCGCCTGCTTCCTGGATTCCATGGCGACGCTGGACCTGGCGGGTTTCGGCCATGGCATCCGCTACGACTACGGCCTGTTCGAGCAGCAGATGGGCCCCGATGGCGAGCAGATCGAGCGGCCCAACGACTGGCTGAGGCTGCGTAACCTCTGGGAGGTCAAGCGCGAGGATATCCGTTACGAGGTGCGCATCGGCGGCAGCTGCCGCACCTTCCAGGACGCGGACGGCACGCAGCGTGTCGAGTGGGACGGCGGGCAGTGCGTCGAGGCGGTGGCCTATGACACGCCAGTCCCGGGCAACAACGGCCGGACGGTGAACCATCTCCGGCTCTGGGGCGCGCGCTATGCGCCCGAGATCGACCTCGCCCTGTTCAACCAGGGCCACTACGATGCTGCCGTCAAGGCCAAGAACGAGGCCGAGAACATCTCGCGCGTGCTCTACCCGGACGACTCGACGGAGGAGGGTAAGGAGCTTCGCATCAAGCAGGAGTATTTTTTCGTCTGCGCCAGCCTGCAGGACATCCTGCATGAGCATCTCGCGGCCGGATTCGAGCTGGCGGACCTCCCTGCCAAGGTTGCGATCCAGCTCAACGATACGCACCCGGCGCTGGCGGTGCCGGAGCTGATGCGCCTGCTGATCGACGTCCATGGGCTCGGCTGGGACGAGGCCTGGCGCATCGGCTGCGGCGTCTTCAGCTACACGAATCACACCCTGCTGCCGGAAGCGCTCGAGACCTGGCCGGTGCGCATGCTCGAGAAGCTGCTGCCACGGCATCTCGAGATCATCTACCGCATCAATCGCGAGTTCCTCGATGGCATCTGGGAGCGCTATCCCGGCGACCACGACCGGCGGCGGCGCATGTCCATCGTCGACGAGGCGGCTCATGATGGCCGGCGCGTGCGCATGGCCTGGCTCGCGACGGTCGGCTCGCACAAGGTCAACGGCGTCGCCGAGCTGCACTCCGAGCTCGTGCGCCGCACGATCTTTCGCGACTTCGACGAGGCGTTCGCCGGCCGCTTCGTCAACGTGACCAACGGCGTGACACCGCGTCGCTGGATCCGGGCGGCCAACCCGGGACTCGCCGCGCTGCTCGACGAGCGCCTCGGCGATGCATGGGACAACGACCTCGACCGGCTCCGCGAGCTGGCCCCGCTGGCCGGCGACGAGGCGTTCCAGGCGCGCTTCCGGGCCGTGAAGCAGGCCAACAAGGAGCGCCTGGCCGGCTACATCCATCGCCAGGCCGGGATCGTCGTCAACCCGGACTCGCTGTTCGACGTGCACATCAAGCGCATCCACGAGTACAAGCGCCAGCTGCTCAACCTGCTGCACGTCGTCACCCGCTACAACCGCATCCGCCAGGATCCGGACCGCGACTGGCAGCCGCGCACGGTCATCTTCGCGGGCAAGGCCGCGCCGGCCTACACGATGGCCAAGCGCATCATCCAACTGATCAACAACGTCGCCGAGGTCATCAACGACGACTGGACGGTCGGCGACCGGCTCAAGGTGGTGTTCCTGCCCAACTACAGCGTCTCGGCGGCGGAGCTCATCATTCCCGCCGCCGACCTGTCGGAGCAGATCTCGACGGCGGGGATGGAAGCCTCCGGCACGGGCAATATGAAGTTCGCGATGAATGGTGCATTGACCATCGGCACGCTGGACGGCGCCAACATCGAGATTCGCGACGCGGTGGGCGAGGACAACATTTTCATCTTCGGCCTGACGGCGGAGGAGGTCGCGGCGCGCCGCGAGCACGGCTACTATCCTATCGAGCTGGTGCGCAGCAACGCGGAGCTCGACGAGGTGTTGCGGCAGGTTCGCGACGGCGTCTTTTCACCGCAGGACCTGAGGCGCTTTGCGCCCGTGGTCGACGCGCTCACGGGGGACGGCGAGCATTTCCTCTGTCTTGCCGACTACGAGGACTACGTCGATACCCAGGAACGCGTGGACGCAGAGTATCGTGACACCGTCGCCTGGACCCGCAAGGCGATCATCAACACCGTGAGCATGGGACGGTTCTCCAGCGATCGCGCCATTCGCGAGTACGCGGAACGCATCTGGGAGCTGGGGCCGATCGGATAGACAATGCGCGACGACGTCACCGTCCAGTTCCTGCACGAGTTGAGCGCGGCCCAATGTGCCGTGCCGTTCCAGTTTCTCGGGCCGCACGAGGCCAGTGACGGGCAGGGGATTATGATCCGCGCCTGGCGTCCCGAAACCGACTGGGTCGAAATCGTGGACCTGGAGGCGCGCCGCAGCCTCGGCCGGATGACGCGCGTCGGCGACAGCGACCTGTTCGTCAAGCGCCTGCCGCGCCGCCGGCGGGCCTTTGCCTACCGCCTGCGGCTGGGCGCGGGTGGGCGGGTCTGGGACGACGAGGATCCCTACCAGTTCCGCCGCAGTGTGTTCGCGCGCGCGCCGGAGGATCGCAACCGCCTGTACCGCGATTTCGGCTCGAAGCTGCTGACCCTTGAGAGCGAGAGCGGCCGCGCGGTCGAGGGGGTGCGCTTCATGGTGCATGCCCCCGCCGCTCGCAGCGTCAGCGTGGTGGGAGAATTCAACAACTGGGATGGCCGGCGCCATCCCATGCAGAGCTCCTACGAGGGCAGCTGGCGCCTGTTTATTCCCGGGCTGAAGGCCGGTACCCTCTACAAGTACGAACTCAAGGGTCCGGACGGGGAGCTGTTGCCCCTGAAAGCGGATCCCTTCGCGCGTTACCACGAGCAACCGCCTGGCAACGCATCGATCGTGTGCGCCGACCAGGCGTATGCCTGGCAGGACGGCGACTGGGTGGCGGCGCGCCGCGCCGCCGGCTATCGCAACGACCAGCCGATGTCCGTCTACGAGTTGCACGCGGGCTCCTGGCGCTACCGGGACGGCCGGCCGATGTCCTACCTGGAACTCGCCGACACGCTGGTGCCCTACCTGCGCGACGCGGGCTTCACGCACGTCGAGTTCATGCCCCTGACGGAGCATCCCTTCGCGGCCTCCTGGGGGTACCAGCCGACGGGCATGTTCGCGGCCTGCAGCCGCTTCGGGTCGCCCGACGAGTTGCGCTGCCTGGTGGACCGCCTGCACGGCGCCGGGATCGGCGTGATCATGGACTGGGTGCC
>JBLRWH010000077.1:0-11066 GCA_047921395.1 Gammaproteobacteria bacterium | reverse complement strand
TCAAGCCGCAGGTGGATCACGTCATCTTCCCCGACGGCAAGCGCATCATCCTGCTCGCCGAGGGACGGCTGGTGAACCTCGGCTGCGCGCACGGCCACCCCAGCTTCGTCATGTCGGCCAGCTTCACCAACCAGGTGCTGGCGCAGATCGAGCTGTTCGGCAACGACGGACGCTATGGCAACAAGGTCTACGTGCTGCCGAAGCACCTCGACGAGGAAGTGGCGCGGCTGCACCTGGAGCGCATCGGCGCGCGGCTGACGCGGCTGCGGCCGGACCAGGCGGAGTACATCGGCGTGGCGCAGGACGGCCCGTACAAGCCAGACCACTACCGCTACTGACCGCCTCTTTCGGGTTCATCGCGCTTTGCCGGGAAAATCGGCTCGCGCGGAGGCGCAGAGAGGCAGAGGTACGGAGAAGATAGACGAGTCGGGTTACGAGTCAGGCCCTGCAGGCGCCGTCGGTTGACGTCATGGTGAGCGTCCCGGCGAGGATCGGTGGGCGCGAGGCCTGTCGCGGCGGTCGCTTCGCGCAGGCGCGCCAGCACGGGATGCTCCCGCAGCGAGGCCGTCAGCAGGTAGTCGTACAGGGGGCCGTCGAGGCCGATACTGCGATTGGACATGGCAAGTTTCCGATTTGGCCGGCGTCGTTTTGGGTACACTAGCAGCCTTGCCGGCTTCCAACGGAGTACAACGCATGGGCGCAGATCGGCCGCTGCGTTTGCTGCAGCTCACCGACAGCCACCTGCGCGCGGCGCCCGACGGGGAGCTGAAAGGCGTGCGTACGCTGGATTCCCTGCGCCTGGCGCTCAATGCGGCGCTGGAACACGAGGTCCCGCCCGACGCGATCATCGCGACAGGCGACCTCTCGCAGGACGGCTCGCCTGAATCCTACCGGCACTTGCACGACGTCCTCGGCAGCGTGGGCGTGCCGGTGTACTGCATCCCGGGCAACCACGACCATCCCGGCAACATGGCCGCGGAGCTGTCGCGACCGCCCTTCCATTACTGCGGCGATCATGCGCTTGGCCGGTGGCGCCTCGTGATGCTGTCGACCTGGGACGGGGACCGCGGCGGCGGCCGGTTGTCGCGCGAGGAGCTGCGGCGGCTCGGCGCGGTCCTCGAGCACAGCGCTGAGCCGCATGTCCTCGTGGTGCTGCATCATCACCCGGTGCCCAGCGAGTCCTGGCTGGACAAGGTGGCACTGGAGAATGCCGACGACTTCTTCGCCGTGGCCGACAGCTGCGCCCGCATCCGGGGCATCGTCTGGGGCCACGTCCACCAGGCCCACGAGAGCCATCGCCGTGGCGTGCGCATGCTCGGCACGCCCTCCACCTGCTTCCAGTTCCAGCCCCGCGCCCTGAAGTCGGATGTGGATCCGCAGGCCGGGCCCGGCTGGCGCTGGCTGGACCTCCAGCCGGACGGCCGGATCGTCACGCGCGTCGAGCGCATGCCGAAGCCGGAGGGGTTCGGCGCGTGAGCGCGGGCCATGACCGGGATGCGCGCCACGTGCTGGTGCGCTACTACCGCTGGCTGAGGCAGCACGGCCTCAACGATTCCCACAGCGGCAACGCCTCCGTGCGCGCCGGCGAGACGGCGTGGCTGACGCCGACCGGGTGCAGCGGCGACACGTTGGAGGGCGACGACCTGCTCCCCTGCAGGCTCGACGCGCCCCCGCCGCCCGGCGCCTCGCTCGACGCTCCTCTGCACCTCGCGGTGTACCGCGCCCGGCCCGGCGCGACCGCGGTGCTGCACAGCCACGGGCCGCACAGCATCGCGATGACGCTGGCGGGTGGCGACTTCGTGCCCACCGATTTCGAGGGGCGTTACTACTTCCCGCGGGTGCCGGTGCTCGACATCCCGCCGGCCCTCTACACGAGCCGCTCTCCCGCAGAGGTAGCCACGACCCTCGCGGCGCACCGCGTCTGCATCGTGCGCGGTCACGGGGTTTACGCGGCCGCCGAGACGCTCGATCTCGCCTACAAGTGGACCTGTTCGCTCGAATCCTCGGCGCGGATCGCCTGGCTCGCGCGGGTCGCGGGCATCAGGCAAGGGGCCGGCGGCGCGTGATCCTGCGCCTGGCCGTGCTGCTGGCCACGGCGCTGTGCGCGGCGCCGCTCGCGGCCGTACCGCTGTGGTCGGTCGAGTCCGACGATGGCCGCAGCACGGTGCTCCTGCTGGGCTCGGTGCACATGCTGCGGGCGGCCGACCAGCCGCTGCCCGACGCCGTGCGCGCAGCCTACCTGCGCGCCGACCGCCTCGTCATGGAGCTCGCGCCGGGCGAGCTGGAGCCAGCCGCGGCGCTGGCCGCGCTGGACCGCGTCGGCATCTCCGCGCCGGGCCGCTCCGCCCTGCAGGTCCTGTCCGCGGAGGAATGGCGGCGCGCCGAGGCCCTGGCGGCCGAGGCCGGGCTGGAGCTGGCGGCGATCGGCAAGATGGAACCCTGGTTTGCCGCCATCACGCTGCACGCCGGCGCGCTGGTGGCTGCGGGCTACGATCCCGAGCTCGGCGTGGACCGGCAGGTCGCGCGGTGGGCCGAGACGGACGGCAAAGCGGTAGCCGGGCTGGAGACCCTCGACCAGCAACTGCAGCTGTTCAAGCAGCTCGAAGCGGCCACCCAGCGGCAGGTCCTGCTCAAGACGGTCGAGGAACTCGGGACCATGGATCGCGAGACCGCGGCGCTGGTGGCGCACTGGCGCGCGGGCGACATCGAGTCGCTCACGCGGCTCCTCGCGTCGGACTTCGAAGGATTCGAGGCATTGCGCGAGCGCATCGTGGCCCGGCGCAACCGGGCCTGGTTGCCCGCGATCGAGGCGCTCCTCGAGACGGGCGGCACGAGCCTCGTGGTAGTCGGGGCCCTGCACCTGGTCGGGCCGGAGGGCGTCCCCGCGCTGCTCGCGGAACGCCTGCAGGACGCTCAGATCTCGATCATCTCGAAGTCTTCCTTGCCCGCGCCGCAATCCGGGCAACGCCAGCTAAGCGGCACGTCGTCCCACTTCGTGCCGGGCGCGATGCCGCCTTCCGGGTCGCCCTCGGACTCCTCGTACACGTACCCGCAAATCACGCACATCCAAGCTTTCATCGATGACCCGCCGCGGCGATAATCAAACCAGCCGCGAATTCTCGCACGCAGACGTTCCCAACCCAAGCCAGATGACACCCATTCCACCCACCGTGCTGGTCGTGGCCGGCAACGATCCCTCCGGGGGCGCCGGCATCGCCGCGGACCTGCAGGCCATTACCGCAGCCGGGGGCCACCCCGCGCCGGTGATCACGGCCCTTACGGTCCAGGATACCGTCAACGCCACGGCAGTCGAGCCGGTGCCGCCGGCGCTGGTCGCGGCCCAGATGCGGGCCGTGCTCGACGACATCCCGGTCGCAGCGGTCAAGATCGGCCTGCTCGCGACCGCGGCGATCGCCGCGGCCGTCGCCGACGTGCTCGCGCGACATCCCGGCGTGGCGGTCGTCCTCGACCCGGTGCTGGTGGCCGCGGGCGGCGCCCGGCTCGCCGAGGACGCGCTGGTGGGCGTGATCCTGGAACGCCTCTGCCCGCTGACGACGCTGCTCACGCCAAACGCGCTCGAGATCCGCCGGCTCGTCCCCGGGCACGAGGCCATGGCGGCGCGCGCCGGCGCGCTGCGCCAGGCGGGTTGTCGCTTCGTGCTCGCCAAGGGTGGCGACGAACCCGACGCCGGCGGCAACGAGGTGCTCAACACGCTGTACGGCCCGGGCGCGCCGCGCCTGTTTCGCTGGCCGCGCCTGGCAGGCAGCTTCCACGGTTCGGGGTGCACGCTGGCCTCAGCCTGCGCCGCGCGCATCGCCCGCGGCGATGCGGTGGAAGATGCGGTTGCGAATGCCCAGGCGCTGACCCATGGCTGGCTCGAGCAGGCCTTCCGGCCGGGCCGCGGCCAGCTCGTGCCGTTGCGGCGCCCGGCCTGAGCGCATGGCGAAGCCCCCGCTCCCCTACGGGCTCTATGCCCTGACCGACCCGGAGTTGCTGCCGGAGTCCGTGCTCGGCGAGCGCGTGGCCGCGGCCATCGCCGGCGGCGCGGGCATCGTGCAGTTCCGCGACAAGACGGCCACTGGCGCGACCCTGCGCCGGCGCGCCCGCGCCGTGCTCGAGGCCTGCCGCGCGGGCGGCGCGCTCTGCATCATCAATGACGATGCGGCGCTGGCGGCCGAGCTGGATGCCGACGGCGTCCACCTCGGGCGCGACGACGGCGACCCTGCGGCCGCCCGCGCGATCGTTGGCCCGGACCGGCTGATCGGCGTGTCCTGCTACGACCGGCCGGAGCTCGCCCGGGCCGCGGTGGCGGCCGGCGCGGACTACGTCGCGTTCGGCAGCGTCTGGCCCTCGGAGACCAAGCCCGGCGCGGTGCGCGTGTCGCTGGGGCTGCTCCGGGGTGCGGCGCGCGAGCTGCCGGTGCCGGTGGTCGCCATCGGCGGGATCACCCGCGACAATGCGGCTGAGACCCTGGCCACGGGGGCACACTGCGCCGCCGTCGTCCGGGACCTGTTCGGCGACCCGGAGCCGCGCGCGGCCGCACGAGTACTTTCCGCAGCCTGCAGGCGCGGTGGCGCCGCACTAAAATGACTGTTTTTGCCGGGCGGCCTTCCGCGGCCCGGCCAGCCCCAGGAGGCTCGCACATCGTGAACCTGTTCCAGGAAGCCCAGCGCTACATCCCCGGCGGCGTCAATTCGCCGGTCCGCGCCTTCCGCTCCGTCGGCGGCGACCCCGTGTTCGTCCGCCGGGCGGCCGGCGCGTATTTCTGGGGCGAAGACGGCGGGCGCTATATCGACTATGTCGGCTCGTGGGGGCCGATGATCCTCGGCCATGCCCATCCGGATGTCATCGAGGCGGTGCGCACCGCGGCGCTCGACGGCCTGTCCTTCGGCGCCCCGACGGCGATCGAGACGGAGCTGGCCCGCCGGGTCTGCACGATCATGCCCTCCATCGAGCTGGTGCGGTTCGTCAGCTCGGGCACCGAGGCGACCATGAGCGCGATCCGGCTCGCCCGCGGCTTCACCGGGCGCGACAAGATCGTCAAGTTCGAAGGCTGCTACCACGGTCACTCGGACTCGCTCCTCGTCAAGGCCGGCTCCGGCGCGCTGACGCTCGGCGTGCCGACCTCGCCGGGCGTGCCCGCCTCGCTAGCGCAGCACACCATCACGCTGAGCTACAACAATCTCGCCGAGGTCGACCAGGTGTTCGCCGAGATCGGCGACGAGATCGCCTGCATCATCGTCGAGCCGATCGCCGGCAACATGAACATGGTGCTGCCGGCGCCGGGCTTCCTGGAGGGCCTGCGGGCCGCCTGCGATCGCCATGGCGCCCTGCTGATTTTCGACGAGGTCATGACGGGCTTCAGGGTCGCGCTCGGCGGCGTGCAGGCCCTCTCCGGCGTGCGCCCGGACCTGACCACGCTCGGCAAGATCATCGGCGGCGGCATGCCCGTGGGCGCCTTCGGTGGCCGGCGCGAGGTCATGGAGCAGATCGCGCCGCTCGGCCCGGTGTACCAGGCGGGCACGCTGTCGGGGAACCCGGTCGCCATGCACGCCGGGATCGCCACGCTCGACCGCCTGAACCCGGCGCTCTACGAGACGCTCGGCGCGCGCACCGGGCGGCTGGTCGCGGGCGTGCAGGCCGCCGCGGATGCCGCAGGGGTCCCGTTCTGCGGTCACTCGGTGGGCGGCATGTTCGGCATGTTCTTCAGCGGCGACGGCCCGATCCGGACCTTCGCGCAGGTCATGGCCTGCGACCAGGCGCGCTTCAAGGCCTTCTTCCATGGCATGCTGGACGAAGGCGTCTACCTGGCGCCATCCGCGTTCGAGGCTGGCTTCGTGTCGCTGGCGCATACCGACGAGGACGTCGAGGCGACCGTGGCGGCGGCCCGGAAGGTGATGGCTACGCTGTAAGCCCGCAGGCCCAGCAGGACTCGAAACTGGAGGCGTTCAGTTCGCCGCAGCCCGCGCACCGCCACTCGCCTTCGGCGGGCCGCTCGCGCGCATAGCGCTCGAGCGCCGTCGCCGCGCTGGCCTGGTAGCGTTCCGGCACGAGGAGGCGCACGTCGCAGACCCTGGGGACGCCGCTGTAGCCGCCGACGAGATCGGCGCCGGTGACCGTGGCCGGGATGCCCTCACTCTCCAGCATGCCCTGCAGCAGGCTGGCCTCGATCGGGTCCGTGCCGCGGTGCACGCAGACCAGGTCGCGCCCCGAGAACAGCGCCGCATCGTTCACGGGCGAGGCCTCAGCGCCCCAGGCCCTTGAGCAAGGGCTCCAGGTACTCGAGCCGCTTGAGGGGATCGAACAGCTCGAGGCAATGCTGCTTCTGCTCGAGCTCGATCGGCAGGAGCTCGGCGAGCCGGCAGCCCACCCAGCCCGCGTCGCCGAAATCCGGCGTGACGTGGCGGTAGTGCGGCCCGAGGTCCTCGAACACGCCCTCCAGCAGGCGCGCCATGTCGCGGTAGCGCTCCGGCAGCGGTACGGCCGGCTCGGATTCCAGCAGGCCGACCACGCCGAGATTGAGCCCGTCGTCCTGGCGCCGCGTCGAGCGGACCACGAAGCGTGCGCCCCCGAGCACGACGACCCCGAGCGTGCCATCGCTCAGCTGGTCCCAGTCCACGATGGTCGCGACCGTGCCGAGCTCGTGCGTGTGGGCCGCCCCGATCTCCTCTCCCGAGCGGATGAGCAGGACACCGAAGCCGACGCCGGACTTCAGGCAGCGGCTGATCATGTCCACGTAGCGCGGCTCGAAAATCCGCAACGGCAGCGGCCCCCCCGGGAACAGGACGGTCTGCAGCGGGAACAGCGGGATCTCGAGCGGGCCGCTCATTCGTCCGGCGCCCCGCCCCAGGCCGGGACCAGTCGCTGCGGGAGACCGAGGTGATCGAGCACGCGCGCCACGATGAAGTCGACCAGCGCGCCGACATCGGCCGGGCGATGATAGAAGCCCGGGTTCGCGGGCATGATCACGGCCCCGGCGCGGGCCAGCGTCAGCATGTTCTCGAGATGGATCTGCGAAAACGGCGTCTCGCGCACGACCAGCAGCAGCGGCCGCCGCTCCTTGAGGACGACGTCCCCCGCGCGCTCGATGAGGCTGCGGCTCGCGCCCGTCGCGAGGGCCGACACGGTCGCGGTAGTGCAGGGACAGACGACCATCGCGTCCGGCGCCGCCGAGCCGCTCGCCACCGGCGCCGTCCATTCCTCGCGCCCGTGCACCGAGAGCTGGGATTCGGGGACGCCGTGCCGCTCGCAAAAGAAGCGCCGGATCTCGGCCGGGCGCGCCGGGAGCGCGAGGTCGGTTTCCATGCCGATCACCACCTGGGCCGGCTTGGAGATCATCAGCGTGACCCGGCACCCGGCGCCCAGCAGGCACTCCAGCAGGCGCAGGCCGTACTGCGCACCCGAGGCTCCCGTCATCGCCAGCGCGACGTGCATGCTCATCTCGTGTCACTCCTCTCGCGCGCCCGCAGCCCGTCGAGCAGGCGTCGATGCAGGCCGCCGAAGCTGCCGTTCGACAGCAGCAGGACGCGGTCGCCGGCGCGCAGTTGTTCCAGCAGTATAGCTTCCAGCGCCCCGAGCTCCGCGCAGACACACGCCCGCTCCCCGAGCGGGCCCAGGGCACCGGCCGCGTCCCAGCCGAGCTCAGCCGGCGCGTACACATAGACCCGGTCCGCCGCCCCCAGCGAGCCGGCCAGGGCCGCGGCATGAGTGCCCATCCGCATGGTGTTCGAGCGCGGCTCCAGCACCGCGACGAGGCGACCCTCGCCGAGCCCGCCGCCCATCGCTTCCAGCGTGCGCGCGATCGCGGTCGGATGATGCGCGAAGTCGTCGAACAGTTCGACGCCGTCGGCGGTGCCGATCCATTCCTGGCGGCGCTTCACGCCGCGGAAGGCCGCCAGGGCCCGGGCAGAGACCTCGAGCGGCACGCCCGCGTGGCGCGCGGCCAGCATGGCGGCGAGCGCGTTCTCCGCGTTGTGTGCGCCGGGCATCGACCAGCGCACTTCCGCCACCCGCGCGCCCTCGGGATCGAGCACGTCGAAGCCCCCCGGCGCCATCCGCGCCGCGTGGCCCGGCGCCTGCGGCACGACGCCCGGGCCGGTAAACCGTTCGACGGGCGTCCAGCAGCCGGCCTCCAGCACGGTCTCCAGCGCGGCGTCCCCGCCATTCGCGACGATCAGCCCGGCGCCGGGCACGGTCCGCACCAGGTGATGGAACTGGCGCTGGATGGCCGCCAGGTCGTCGAAGATGTCTGCGTGGTCGAACTCGAGATTGCCGAGCACGAGCGTGCGGGGCCGGTAATGCACGAATTTCGAACGCTTGTCGAAGAACGCGGTGTCGTACTCGTCCGCCTCGACGACGAAGAACGGCGCGTCCCCGAGGCGCGCGGACGTGCCGAAATCCGCCGGGATGCCGCCGACCAGGAACCCCGGCCGCAGGCCCGCCGACTCGAGCAGGAACGCGAGGATGCTGGTGGTCGTCGTCTTGCCGTGCGTGCCCGCCACCGCCAGGGTCCAGCGGTCGCGCAGCACCTCGCGCGCCAGCCACTCCGGACCCGAGCAATAGGGCAGGCCGGAGTCCAGCAGCCGCTCGACCACCGGCATCCCGCGCCGCATGACGTTGCCGACCACCACGCAATCCGGCGCCGGCGCGAGCGCGTCGTGCTCGTAGCCCTCGATGATCTCGATGCCGAGTTCGGCCAGCTGCGTGCTCATCGGTGGATAGAGGGGACGGTCTGAGCCGGTGACGCGATGCCCGAGGGCCCGCGCGAGCGCCGCGACGCCGGCCATGAAAGTGCCGCCGATGCCGAGGATGTGGACGTGCATCACTCGGCCACCGGGAACAGGCCGCGGAAGATGCCCACGCTGAGCGCGAAATAAACGACCGCCGCCAGCACCCCGGCCGCGTAGCTCCAGTCCAGCGCATGGCGCAGGACGTGCCCCGTGACCAGCAGCGAAGCCAGCAGCAGCATGAACAGGGCCAGCGTGCTCAGCAGCGCGGGTACCTCCATGCCCGGCGCAGGCGCACCGTCCGCCAGCACCCGCGCCGCGACCCAGACCGCCGGCAGGGCCAGGGCGTTCAGCAGCGCCCCGGTGCCGAACAGCGCCGCGAGAGTCTGCCGGATGCGCCCGGCCCGGCCTGTCGCGACCAGCAGGGCGCCGAAGATCACGACGGTGAGCATCAAGTCCAGCGCGAGCTGCCCGACGAGCATGGGCATGCCCCGCGCGGACGGCCACAGCGTGGCGGCGCCCATCGCGAGATACGCGAACAGCGCCAGCCCCAGCACGCCGCCGCCGGCCGGCACGTCCTGGGGCCCCTTGCGGTGGAGCGCGATGTCGAAAAACAAGCGAATCAGGGGCTGCATGGCATCACCTTTTGCAGCCGGCATCATACCCGCGCCTCCGGTTCTGGGATAATCCCGGCATGAGCGACTACATCTTCATGGATCGAACCGACGAGGCCACGGCGCTGGCGTGTGAATGGGCGGGGGCCGGACAGCTCGCCGTGGACACGGAGTTCGTCCGCGAGAGCACGTACAGCGCGCAGCTGTGCCTGATGCAGGTCTCGGACGGACGGCGCGCCGTGTGCCTCGACATGCTGGCGCTGGACGGCCCGGGCCCGTTCGCTGAATTGCTGGCCGACCCGGCGGTGCGCAAGGTGTTCCACTCGGCGCGCCAGGACCTGGAAGTGCTCAACGATCATCTCGGCGCCGTGCCCGGCCCGGTCTGGGACACCCAGGTCGCGGCGGCCATGCTCGGCTACCCGGACCAGGTGGGTTACACGCAGCTGACCGGCGCGGAGCTGGGCGTGACGCTGCCCAAGGACCACGCACGCACCGACTGGAGCCGCCGGCCGCTGTCGGACGAGCAGCTGCGCTATGCCGCCGCCGACGTCATGTGGCTGCTGCCGCTGGCGCAGCGGCTGGAGGACGAGCTGGAGCGCCTCGGGCGCCGCGAGTGGGCCCTGGCCGAGAGCGCGGCGCTGTGCGACCCGCAGCTGTATGCCTTCGATGCGGCCGGCGCATGGCGGCGCGTGAAAGGCGCCGGCCAGCTGGACGGGACGGCCCTCGCACGCGTCGTGGCGCTCGCTCACTGGCGCGAGGAAGAGGCGCGCCGCGCCAACCGCCCGCGCCGCTGGATCCTGAAGGATGAAGCCGTGCTCGCGCTCGCCGAGCGCAATCCCGCCGACCACGAGGCGCTCGCGCGCGCGGAAGCGCTGCCGCCCGCGGTCCTGCGCCGGCACGGCGAAACCCTCCTCGCGCTGTTGCGCGAGGCGGCGCAGGCCGAACCCCCGGCAAGGCCGGCGCCGGTGCGGATGGAGCCCGCGCAGGATCGGCTCGCGCGCAAGCTGATGGCCCGCCTGCGGGAGCTGGCGGAGCAGCACCGGGTTTCCGCGCCGCTGCTGGCCACGCGCAAGGATGTCGAGGCGCTGGTGCTGGGACGACGCGACCTGCCGCTGCTGGAGGGCTGGCGCCGGGAACTCGCGGGCGAGGAACTGCTGGGTATGCTCAGGGCCTGTTAACACTTGGCGGGGCGTCGCGTTGTTGCCCCGAATCGCGCCGGGCAAGGCACGAGGAGAGAAGTTTGGTGACTCCAAACGAACGACGAATAACGCTGCCTGGCGCGATTCGGGGCACAACCCGGAGGGACGGGGCCATTTTTCCACCAGCCGGCGTTGCAGCTCGCTTGTGTAGAACGACTACACGGCACTCGCTGCGCCTTGGCTGGTGGAAAAATGACCTCCGTCGCGGCGCCCCGCCAAGTGTTAACAGGCCCTAGGGCCAATGGCACTTAGTTAAGCCCCAACGGGACTGGCGGGCGAGGCTAAGAGATTGAAGGAGAAGAAGAAGGCTGGCCTGGATTGGTAGGATGTAGTTACCAGACATCCACCCTGCCAATGCCGGAGGCCAGCCTTGAGTCATCGTAATGCCAGCTTTGTATCGCAGCAACATCGAGGTCGCCTGCGCCGAAGTGCTCAGCAGCTCGGGGCGGTGGATTTTTTCAACATGCTGACAGGGCCGGAGTTGCTGGAGGTAACGGACAGTTACCTGCCGGCGCATCGCGAGCGGC
>JBLRWH010000076.1:0-11191 GCA_047921395.1 Gammaproteobacteria bacterium | reverse complement strand
AGAACAGCAGGATGTCCGGATGCTCGGCCTTGATGCGCAGGAACTGCCGCATCATCGGGGTGTGCTGTTCGAGGCTGTCGGCGCTCATCGGAATTTCCGTCGCGAGGCCGAGCATGCTAGCAGGTCGCACGCGCCCGCTCACGCTGCGGCCGGCCCCCTTTTTCTGCGGTCGCGTTGATGGCAGGCTACGCGGCAGCAGAGGGGGGAGCCGCATGATTCCTGATGACGACCGCCTGTTGAAGCTGTCCCGCGAGACGGGGATGTGGCTGGCCGCGCGCGACGAGAAGCTCGCCACCGCCGAGTCCTGCACCTCCGGCTGGATCGCCAAGGCGATCACCGACGTGCCGGGCAGCTCGGAATGGTTCCTCGCCGGGCTCGCGACCTATTCCGACGGCGCGAAGACCGCGCTGCTCGGCGTGCCCGCCGCTCTTCTCAAGGCCGAGGGCGCGGTCAGCAAGGCGGTCGTGGAGGCGATGGCGAAGGGCGCTATCGAGCGCACCGGCGCCGATCGCTCGGTCGCCGTCAGCGGCATCGCGGGCCCGGCCGGCGGCACCGAGGAGAAGCCGGTCGGCATGGTGTGGTTCGCCTGGGCGCATCGCGACGGCGAGGAGATCGTCTCCAAGACCCGGCTCGAGCGCTTCCAGGGCGATCGCGAGGGCATCCGGCGCCAGACCGTGGCGCGTGCGCTGACCGGCGTGCCGATGAGTTGAGGCTCAGGCTGTTCTTCGCGTTGTGGCCGGACGAGCCCGTCCGCGATGCGCTCGGCGAGGCCGCGCGGCCGCTGCTGGAAGCCTGCCGCGGCCGGCGGGTCGCGCAGCGCAACTACCACCTGACCCTCGCGTTTCTCGGCAGTGTGCCCGCCGCGCGCCTCGATGAGCTCCGCGCAGCCGCCGGGGCCGTGCGGGCCGTGCCGTTCGACCTGGTCATGGACTGCCACGGCCACTGGCCCCGGCCCCGCGTCGCCTGGCTGGGCTGCCGCCGCCCCCCGGCGGCGGCCGCGGACGCGCTCGCCCGGGCGCTGTGGGCCGCGCTGGCGCCGCTGGGCTTCCGGCCCGACCCGCGGCCGTTCCGGCCGCACCTGACGGTGTTGCGTGGCTGTAGCTCCTGCGACTGGCCGGGGCCGGTGGCGCCCGTGATCTGGCCGGTGCGGGACTTCGTGCTGGTGCGCTCGGAGACGTTGCCGGCGGGGCCGGTGTACGAGATCGTCGAGCGCTGGCCGTTGCGCGACACGTGACCGCGGACCTGGTTCGATGCGACCGCGGGCGCGCGCCGTCACAGGCCCGCCGAGCTCAAAAAATTTCAATATCGCTCGACGGGCCTGTGACGTCCCCCACCCGCTGCGGTGTCGATCCAGTCTGCGCCTGTGACGTCCCCCGCCCGCTGCCACTTCAGTGCGGGCTGTGCCTCTGACGCCCCCCTCACTGCTGCTGCTGGACCGGGCTATGCTATTCCCTTGCCTACCTGCTGCCGCTTGGATCCGGGATGCACCTGTGCTGTCCTCGCCCATACCATCATCCACCCCCATTTCCCTCCTCCGCGGCTCTGCTTCTCTGCGCCTCCGCGCGAGCCCTCTTCCGAACGCCCGTCGAGGCCGGTCCGCATGACGTCGAGCACCCCCGCTTGCCCTGTTTGCCAGCATCGAGAGTGCGCGTTTTTCGTGCAGGTCGATGGACGCGATTACTGGCGCTGCCAGCGGTGCGAGGCCACCTTCCTCGATGCGGCCCAGCTGCCCGGCCGGTCCGTCGAGCACGAGCAATACCGTTTGCACCGCAACGAGATCCACGATGCCGGCTACCGGAAGTTCCTTGCGCGGCTGGCTTCGCCGTTGCTCGAGCGCCTGCCGCCGGGTCTTTCGGGGCTGGACTACGGCTGTGGGCCGGGACCTGCCCTGGCCGCCATGCTGACCGAAGCGGGGCACCAGATGGCCGTCTATGACCCGCTGTTTTTCGACGATTCGAAGGTGCTCGAGGAACGTTACGATTTCATCGCCTGCACCGAGGTCGCCGAACACTTCCATCGCCCGTTCGAGGAATTTGCCCGCCTCGACCGCTTGCTGAAGCCGGGCGGCTGGCTCGCCGTGATGACCCTCTTCCAGGCGGATGACGACGCATTCCCGGGCTGGCACTATCGGCGGGACCCGACCCATGTGGTGTTCTACCGCGCGGCGACGTTCCACGTCATCGCCGGACAGCACGGCTGGCGCTGCGAGATCCCGTGCGACAACGTGGCCCTGCTGCGGAAGTCCGGCGCCTGACGCCCTGCGCTCAGGCCGCCGTCGCGCCGGGCGGCAGCAGGGGCGAGGGTGCGCCGACACTGACCAGGGTCAGCCTGTGCATGGCGCGGGTGCAGGCCACGTAAAGCAGGTTGCGGTCCATGGCGGTGCGGTAGTTGCTCGCCTCCACGCCGGCGACGACGACGCGATCGAATTCCAGGCCCTTGGCGAGGTGGGCGGCGCAGACGATCACGCCGGTGGAAAAGCCGGTGCTGTCGGCGCCGAGCAGTCGTGCCTCCACGCCGGCGTCGGCCAGCGCCTTGTGCAGCCGGTTCGCCTGTTTCTGGGTCTTGGCGATGACTGCCAGGCTGTGGTGACCGGAGGCATGGAAGGCCTCGATCTCCGCGCGAATGCGCTCGATCATTTGCGCCGGACGCTTGCACTGCACTACCTCGGGCGGCTCACCGTGCCGCTTCATGGCCTCCAGCTCGGGGTTCGGCGCGATCGCCAGCGCGAACTGCATGATCTCCCACGTCGAGCGGTAGCTCTTGGTGAGTTTGACGCTGCTCGCCGACTGCAGGGCCCGGCGGATCTGTTCAGCGGTGGAGCTGGTGTAGGGATTGACCGACTGGGTGGCGTCGCCGAGCAGGGTCTTGCGACACGAGAACAGGCGGCCCAGGACGGCGTACTGCACCGGCGTGTAATCCTGCATCTCGTCGATCAGGAGATGCTTGATGCGCTCGCGCGGATTGTCGACTCCTTCGAGACGCAGCTTGAGATGGATCAGCGGAAACACGTCCGCGTATTCGAGCTTGCCGCCCGCCGGCTTGAACAGGTCGGGCCGCTCCATCCAGTCGAACAGGCCCTGGTAAGCCTGGCGCAGGGTCGTCTTGCGCGCCATGCCGCGAATCGCTTCCCGCAGCGACTGCCGCTCGTCGGTGCGCAGCTCGTAGTTGTAATAGATGCCGATCTGGGTTTCTGCGTCCTGCACCACCCGCGCGACCCGCGCAGTGAACGCCATGCCGCGATGCTTGTGCCAGGTCTCGGCGAAAAACCAGTCCGGCACGATCTTTCGCCCGGTGCGCCACTGGACGGCTTCGAACGAGCGCTTTTCCACGTCTTCGGCATAGCGATCGACCTGGCGCAGGAACTCCGGCGAGGCTTTGGCGGCGATGCGCGCCTTCAGGGCCTCGTCATCTTTCTCCAGCAAGGCCGCGGTCTGTTCATAGAACGTCTGGAAGCGGTACTGGTGGTCCAGCAGCTCCGCCGCCAGGTCTTCCATGCCGATCTCCTTGACCTGCTCTTCGCCGAGCTCCGGGAGGACGTTGCCGATGTAGTCGGCGAACACCTTGTTGGGCGAGACGATCAGGATGTCGTCGGAGCTGAGCGTGTCCTTGAAGCGGTACAGCAGGTACGCGATGCGATGCAGGGCGATGGACGTCTTGCCGGAGCCGGCCACGCCCTGGATGATCAGGGTGTGGGCGTCATCGTTGCGGATGATGGCGTTCTGGTCGCGCTGGATGGTGGCGACGATGTTCCTCATGCCCTCGTCATTGCTGGCGCGGCTGAGTTCTTCCTGCAGCACGTCGTCGACGATGTTGACGCCCGATTCGAGCACGAACTCCAGCGCACCGTCACGGATGCGGAACTGGCGCTTGAGCGTCAGTTGTCCCTCGACCTCGCCCGCGGGGGCCTGGTAGCGCGCCGGGCCGGTCTCGTATTCGTAGAACATCGATGCGATCGGCGCGCGCCAGTCGTAGACCAGGGTCCGGCGCGCGGCTTCATCGTGGAAATGGTGGACCCCGACGTAGACCGGCTCGCTTTTCGATGCGCCCTGCTTCAGGAAGTCGAAGCGCCCGAAGTAGGGCGAGCGCATCAACTTGACCAGTTTGCGCTGCTGGGCCTTGAGCACATGGGCGGAATCCAGGGTCTGCTCGATGGTCTGCCGCACCGCGATCTTCTCGATGTGATCCATGTCGCGCCGGGCCTCCCACATGTACTCCTTGCGCTCCCGGATCTCGCGCGCGTAGCCCTCGAGGCGCGTGTCGATGCCCGCCAGCGCGTCGCGGAGGCTCGCTTGACATGCCACCAGGCGGGCTTTTTCGTCGATTTCGGGGTTGCTCATGCGGTGTCCGTGCTGTCAGGAAGGCAGCTCGCGGGCGGGTCGCGGCCGATGGGTGCGCTCAGCGGTGACTGGGCCCAGAACACAATCTTCGCCTGCCTCCGGATCCGGTTCAACGCCCGCCGGCCCGCCCGCCCATCCCCCAACTGCATCCCACATCCCCCGACAGATCCGCCCGTGCCAACAGCGCAAAGAACAATCGATTGAAAAATATGAACTTCTCCGCGGCTCTGCTTCTCTGCGCCTCCGCGCGAGCCCGCTTCTCTTCCCGCGCAAGCCCAAACCCCGGAATGCAGGCAATGCCCCCAGAAATCGCCGCTGCCCCGCCCCGCCGGATGTGAAATAATCGGACCCTTACTCACGCCACCCGAAAAGCGAAACACTGCCCATGGACGAAAATCACAAGAAAGCCCTGGCCGCCGCACTCGGCCAGATCGAAAAACAGTTTGGCAAGGGCTCCGTGATGCGCCTCGGCGATTCCGCCATCGTGCGCGACGTCCCGGTCGTGTCCACGGGGTCGCTGGGCCTCGACGTCGCGCTCGGCATCGGCGGACTGCCGCGCGGCCGGGTCGTGGAGATCTACGGGCCGGAGTCGTCGGGCAAGACGACCCTCACGCTGCAGGTCATCGCCGAGTGCCAGAAGGCCGGCGGCACGGCGGCGTTCGTGGATGCCGAGCACGCGCTCGACCCCACCTATGCCGAGAAGCTCGGCGTGAACCTGGACGACCTGCTGGTCTCGCAGCCGGACACCGGCGAGCAGGCGCTGGAGATCACCGACATGCTGGTGCGCTCGGGCGCGGTCGACGTCATCGTGGTCGACTCGGTCGCGGCGCTGACGCCGAAGGCCGAGATCGAGGGCGAGATGGGCGATTCGCACGTCGGCCTGCAGGCCCGCCTGATGTCCCAGGCGCTGCGCAAGCTGACCGGGAGCATCAAGCGCACCAACGCGATGGTCATCTTCATCAACCAGATCCGCATGAAGATCGGCGTCATGTTCGGCAGCCCGGAAACGACGACGGGCGGCAATGCGCTGAAGTTCTATTCCTCGGTGCGGCTCGACATCCGCCGCATCGGCGCCCTGAAGAAGGGCGACGAGGTGATCGGCAACCAGACCCGCGTGAAGGTGGTGAAGAACAAGGTCGCGCCGCCGTTCCGCCAGGCCGAGTTCGAGATCCTGTACGGCTCGGGCATCAGCCGCCAGGGCGAGATCATCGATCTCGGCGCCCAGCACAACATCATCGACAAGTCCGGCTCGTGGTACAGCTACAAGGGCGACCGGATCGGCCAGGGCAAGGACAACGCCCGCCAGTTCCTGATCGAGCATCCGGACGTCGCCGCCGACATCGAGGGGCAGCTGCGCGAGCTCCTGCTGCCGAAGAAGCATGGCGCCGCGCAGGAGGCCGATGCGAGCGAAACGGTCGGCTGACGGCGAGGCCGAGGACTGGACCGCCGCGACCGTCGAGGCCACGGCGGTCGGCCTGCTCGCGCGCCGCGAGCACAGCCGCGCCGAGCTGGTCCGCAAGCTCGGCGAGCGGGGCGTCCCCGCGGAACTCATCGAGGCGGTGCTCGGCTCGCTGGCGGCGCGCAACCTGCAGTCGGACGCCCGGTATGCCGAGGCGCTGGTCACCAGCCGCATCGGGCGAGGGCAGGGGCCGGTGCGCATCCGGCGCGAGCTCGCCGAGCGCGGCGTCGCGGCGGCGGAGATCGACGCGGCCTTCCAGGCCGCCGACGCGGACTGGTTCCGGCTCGCGCGCGAGACCCGGCGCCGGCGCTTCGGCGCGGACCTGCCAGGCGAGTGGAAGGAGCGCGTCCGCCAGTCGCGGTTTCTCGAATACCGGGGCTTCGGCAGCGAGCAGATCCGTTACGCGCTGGGCGGGGACGACGACTGAAGCCTCTTGGCCGCGGGCCCTGCTGTGACGCACAATGGCGCGTTCCGGACCGGACAAGACACCAGCCACCGACTTGAACCCTATGAAAAGCGCCGAGATTCGCAAGAGCTTCCTCGACTTCTTCGCGGCCCGCGGGCACGAGATCGTGCCGTCGAGCCCGCTCATTCCGGGCAATGATCCGACCCTGCTGTTCACCAACGCGGGCATGGTGCAGTTCAAGGACGTGTTCCTCGGCCAGGACAAGCGCCCCTACAAGCGGGCGGCCTCGTCGCAGCGCTGCGTGCGCGCCGGCGGCAAGCACAACGATCTCGAGAACGTCGGCTACACGGCCCGGCACCACACCTTCTTCGAGATGCTCGGCAACTTCAGCTTCGGCGATTACTTCAAGGAAGAGGCGATCCGCTACGCCTGGGACTACATCACCGGCACGCTCGGCCTGCCGGCGGAGAAGCTCTGGGTGACGGTCTACGAGGACGACGACGAGGCCGCGGCCATCTGGCTGGAGCAGATCGGCGTGGACCCGGCGCGCTTCAGCCGCCTCGGCGCGGACTCGAACTTCTGGGCGATGGGCGACACCGGCCCCTGCGGCCCGTGCTCCGAGATCTTCTACGACCACGGCCCCGGAATCGACGGCGGCCCGCCGGGCACGCCGGAAGAGGACGGCGACCGCTACGTCGAGATCTGGAACCTGGTGTTCATGCAGTTCAACCGCACGGCCGACGGCGCGATGACGCCGTTGCCCAAGCCGTCCGTGGACACGGGCATGGGGCTGGAGCGCCTCGCCGCCGTGCTGCAGGGCGTGCACTCGAACTACGACATCGACCTGTTCCGCGCCCTCGTGGGCCGCGCCGCGGAACTCACGGGCTGCGACGACCTGTCGAATGCCTCGCTGCGCGTCATCGCCGATCACATCCGCGCCTGCGCGTTCCTGGTGGTCGATGGCGTGCTGCCGTCCAACGAGGGCCGCGGCTACGTGCTGCGCCGGATCATCCGGCGCGCCATCCGGCACGGCTACCAGCTCGGCATGAAGGCGCCGTTCTTCTGGCGCCTGGTGGAGACGCTCGCGCAGCAGATGGGCGAGGCCTATCCGGAGCTCGTCAAGGCGCGCGGCCACGTGGAGCGCGTCCTGAGCCAGGAGGAGGAGCGCTTCGCGGAGACGCTCGACCAGGGCATGCGCCTGCTGGACTCGGCGATCGCCGGGCTCGAGGGCGGCGTGATCCCGGGCGAGACGGCGTTCAAGCTGTACGACACCTACGGCTTCCCGCTGGACCTGACGGCCGATATCGCGCGCGAGCGCGGCCTGGGGGTCGACAACGCCGGCTTCGAAGCGGCGATGGCTGCGCAGCGCGAGCGCGCCCGGGCCGCGAGCCGCTTCGAGGTGGACTACGGCACGAAGCAGGACACGGACCTCGAGACGAAGTTCGTCGGCTACGACGGGCTCGGCGCATCCGGCGTGATCCTGGCGCTGTACAAGGAAGGGACGCGCCAGGTGGACGCGCTCGGCGAGGGCGACGCGGGCGTGATCATCCTCGACGAGACGCCGTTCTATGCCGAGTCCGGCGGCCAGGTCGGCGACGTCGGGCGGATCCGCGCCGCGGCGGGCGAGTTCGAGGTCACGGACACGCGCAAGTGGGGCAAGGCGCATGCGCACCACGGGCGCATGCTGCGCGGTAGGCTCGAGGGCGGCGAGCAGGTCCGCGCCGAGGTCGACCGCAATGCGCGCCAGGCGACCGTGCTGAACCATTCCGCGACGCACCTGCTGCACGCGGCGCTGCGCACGGTGCTCGGCGAGCACGTGCAGCAGAAGGGCTCGCTGGTCGCGCCCGACCGGCTGCGCTTCGACTTCTCACACTACGAGCCCGTCAGCCGCCCCCAGTTGGCGGAGATCGAGGCGCTGGTGAACGCCCAGGTGCGCGCCAACGCCTCGGCCGAGACGAAGGTCGTGCCCTACGAGGAAGCGGTGGCCGGCGGCGCGCTGGCGCTGTTCGGCGAGAAATACGAGGACCGCGTGCGGGTGTTGAAGCTCGGCGAGTTCTCGATGGAGCTGTGCGGCGGCACGCACGTGCGGCGCGCCGGCGACATCGGCCTGTTCAAGATCGTCGCCGAGAGCGGCATCGCCTCAGGCGTGCGCCGCATCGAGGCGGTGACCGGCGAGGGCGCGCTGGCGTGGACGTCGCGCCACGAGCAGACGCTGCAGCAGATCGCGGCCATGCTCAAGGGCGGCTGGGACGAGGCGGGCGACAAAGTGCAGCACCTGATCGAGCGCTCGCGCCAGCTCGAGAAAGAAGTCCAGCAGCTGCAGACGAAGCTCGCCACCGGCGGCGGCGGCGAGGACCCGGCGGAGCGCGCCGAGACGGTCGGCGACTCGCGCATCTACGTCGCGCGGCTCGACGGCAGCGACCCCAAGGTCATGCGCGATGCGGTCGATCGCTTCAAGCAGAAGATCGGCAGCGGAATCGTCCTGCTCGGCGCGGCCGACGGCGACAAGGTCCGGCTCGTGGCCGGCGTGACGAAGGATCGCGCCGATCGCATCAGCGCCGTCGACCTCGTCAATGCCGCGGCGGAGCTGGTGGGCGGCAAGGGCGGCGGCCGGCCGGATCTCGCCCAGGCGGGCGGCTCGGCGCCGGCCAGGCTCGACGAGGCGCTCGAGCAGGCCCGCGTGTTCGCGCGCGCGCGCCTCGCGGGCTGACGGAGCCGGGGACACATGGCGCGCTACATCATGAAGTTCGGCGGCAGCTCCGTCGCCACGGTCGAGCACATCCGCGCGGCGGCCGGGGTCATCGCCCGGAGGCGGCGCGAGGGGCACGACGTGGCCGTGGTGCTCTCCGCGATGGGCCACACCACCGACGAGCTGCTCGCCAAGGCCATGGCGATCTCGTCGCGCCCCAACCCGCGCGAGCTCGACATGCTGCTGTCCTCAGGCGAGCAGGTGTCCGTCGCGCTGATGGCCATGGCGCTGCGCGAGCAGGGCCTGAAGGCGCGCTCGTGGCTCGGCCACCAGGTGCGCATCCTCACGGACAGCGTGCACGCCAAGGCGCGCATCGAGGAAGTCGAGACCGCGCGCCTGGAGGCCGACCTGGCCGCGGGCATCATCCCGGTCGTGGCGGGCTTCCAGGGCATCGATGCCGACGGCGAGGTCACGACCCTTGGGCGCGGCGGCTCCGACACCACCGGCGTGGCGCTGGCGGCCGCGCTGCGCGCCGACGAGTGCCAGATCCTGACCGACGTCGACGGGGTTTACACCACCGACCCCCGCATGGTGCCGCAGGCCAGGCGCCTGTCCCGCGTGACCTTCGAGGAAATGCTCGAGCTCGCCAGCCTCGGCTCGCGCGTGCTGCAGATCCGCTCGGTGCAGTTCGCCGGCAAGTACAACGTCCCCGTCCGCGTGCTGCACAACAGCGGCGAAGGCGAGGGCACCCTGATCAGCTACGAGGAGCCTGACATGGAAGCACCGGTCGTCTCCGGCATCGCCTTCTCCCGCGACGAGGCCCAGGTGACCATCACCGGGGTCCCCGACCGGCCCGGCAACGGCTACACGATTCTCAACGGCGTCTCCGAGGCGCATATCGTTGTCGACATGATCGTCATGAACGCGCCGCGCGCCGGCGTGGTGGACTTCAGCTTCAGCGTGCCGCGCGACGAGTACGAGCAGGCGATGGAGCTGACCCGCGCTGCGGCGACTGAGATCGGCGCCGGCGACGTCATCGGCAGCCCGAACGTGGCCAAGATCTCCGTCGTCGGGGTCGGCATGCGCAGCCACGCCGGCGTCGCCACCACGATGTTCGAGGTCCTCGCCCGCGAAGGCATCAACGTCCGGATGGTCTCCACCTCGGAAATCAAGATCTCGGTATTGATCGATGAGAAGTACCTGGAGCTCGGCGTGCGCAGTTTGCACGAGGCCTTCGGACTGGACCGGGAACCCGGCCCCGCCAAATAGGTCATAGTACCTTGTAGAAAAGGCCATCACTGCCGTATTTGGGAAAATTAGCGTGTTTTCAACTGCTTGAGTTTCCCCGGCGTGTGGAATCGTTGCGGATTGTCTAGAATCCGCATCATATTGGACGACGGCAGCCGGCAGGGAAAGAAAAATGCTGATTCTCACAAGACGTGTGGGCGAGACTGTCGTCATCGGTGACGAGGTCCAGGTGACCGTGCTCGGCGTCAAGGGCAACCAGGTTCGCCTGGGGGTCAATGCGCCGCGCGACGTCTCCGTACACCGGCAAGAAATCTACGAGCGCATCCGCGACGAGCAGAGCCACGGCGGCGCCGCGCCGGGCCCGGAAGATCATCACTCGGAAGACTGAACCCTTTACCTGCCCCGCACCCCCCGCTATCATTCCTCGCCTTTCGGCGGGAGCTTGACTCGCGTCGGACAGACGGAGAGGTGGCTGAGTCGTTGACAGGATCGCCGGGAGCGATCCTGGTCAGTGCCGCGAAGGGGCACTGACCCGCAGGGCGGAGGGCAGGATGCCCGGAGCAATGCGCTCCCCTGCTAAGGGAGTAAGGGGCTTAAACCCCCTTCGAGGGTTCGACCCGAGGCCCGCGTAGCGGGGCGAGGGAACGTCGTCGCGAAGCGACGGCGGCCCGCAGGGCGAGGAGCGCAGCGACGAGTAATCCCGACCGATGTTTGAACCTGCGATAAGCTTGCAGGTTCGGGAAGTGAACAGGAGAGGTGGCTGAGTGGTCGAAAGCGCTCCCCTGCTAAGGGAGTAAGGGGCTTAAACCCCCTTCGAGGGTTCGACCCGAGGCCCGCGTAGCGGGGCGAGGGAACGTCGTCGCGAAGCGACGGCGGCCCGCAGGGCGAGGAGCGCAGCGACGAGTAATCCCGACCGATGTTTGAACCTGCGATAAGCTTGCAGGTTCGGGAAGTGAACAGGAGAGGTGGCTGAGTGGTCGAAAGCGCTCCCCTGCTAAGGGAGTAAGGGGCTTAAACCCCCTTCGAGGGTTCGAATCCCTCCCTCTCCGCCA
>JBLRWH010000075.1:0-11493 GCA_047921395.1 Gammaproteobacteria bacterium | reverse complement strand
AGGCTCGCCGCCATCGCCATCGCCATCGCCATCGCCATCGCCATCGCCATCGCCACCGCCATCGCCGCCGCCACCGCCACCGCCAACGCGGCAGCGGGTGTGGGACGTCTCAAGCGTCAGCCGTATCCACGTGGCAGCGGGTGCGGGACGTCACAGGCCCGTTGAGGGAGCTTGTAATTTTGCGAGCGAAACGGGCCTGTGACGGTCCGCGCCCGCGGTCGAACAGCACGCCTGAGGCGGTCCGCACCCGCGGTCCCGTCGGACGTCAGGCGTCGCGCGGCAACGTCCGCAGGACGAACCCCGCCGCGTCCCACGTCAGCACGCTGCCCTGCGTGTACCAGTCGCCAAGCACGATGCGCACGGCGTCATGGCCGTCCGCGTCGAAGCGATGCACCGCCGGGCGGTGGGTGTGGCCGTGCAGCAGCGTGTAGACATCGTGTGCGCGCATCGCCTCGACGACCGCGCCCTGGTTCACGTCCATGATCTCCATCGACTTGCCCGCCATGCTCACGGCGCTGGTCTCGCGCAGCTGGCGCGCGATGGCGAGCCGCTCGACGAGGGGGCGCGCCAGCATGGCGCATTGCCAGTCGGGGTTGCGCACCATCTTCCGGAAAGCCTGGTACTCGTGGTCGTCGGTGCAAAGCGTATCGCCGTGCATGAGCATGACGCGCGTGCCGTGTACTTCGATGATGGTCGGGTCCTCGAGCAGGGTACAGCCGCTGGCGGCCGCGAAGTCCTCGCCGACGAGGAAGTCCCGGTTGCCGTGCATGAAGTAGCACGGCAGACCGCCGTCCGTGAGCGTCTTGAGTGCCGTGATGACGCGGCGCTTCTCCGGCTCGGGGTCGTCATCTCCGACCCACGCCTCGAACAGGTCGCCGAGGATGTAGAGCGCGTCGGCGCCCCGTGTCTCGGTCTCGAGAAACGCGAGCGCCTGGCTCGTGATGTCCGGGCGCGCCGGGTCGAGGTGCAGGTCGGAGATGAACAGCGTGGTCATGCGGCGGGACTCAGTCGGCCTCGTCCAGGACGCGGGCGCTCTCGATCACCACCGACTGGCGCGGCACGTCGCTCGAGAACGGACCGCCCCGACCCGTCGGCAGGGCGCCGATCTTGTCGAGCACGTCGTAGCCGTCGGTGAGGCGGCCGAACACCGTGTAGCCCCAGCGCGCCGGCGCGCCGTCGAGGCGGTAGTTATCCACCAGGTTGATGAAGAACTGCGAGGTGGCGGAGTGCGGGTCGTTGGTGCGCGCCATGGCGATGGTGCCGCGCTCATTCGACAGCCCGTTGCGGGACTCGTTCTGGATCGGCTCGCGGGTTTCACGCTCCGCGTACTGGGCGTCGTAGCCGCCGCCCTGGGCCATGAAGCCGGCGATCACCCGATGGAAAATGAGGCCGTCGTAGTGGCCGTCGCGCACGTAGCGCAGGAAGTTCTCGGTCGTGATCGGCGCCTTGGCCGGGTCGAGTTCGAGCACCAGCGAGCCGTGCGTGGTGACCAGTTCGACCCTCGGCGCCTTTGAGCCGGGATCGTCGGCGCCGGCCGGTGCGGCCACGAGCGCGAGCGCAAGCGCGGAAAGAATCGGACGCATCATTGACTCCTAGGGGGTTCAGAGGCGGAAACCTTAGTCGAGCGTCTGCCGTGGTGCAAATCCTTTCCAAGAAGAAGATTTTCGCGCGGAGGCGCAGAGAGGCAGAGACGCAGAGGATTGATATGGGTAGATGGAGGTGGGCTGTGCGCGACTGGCGATGCTCGGCATGGCGGGAGTGGCCGGACCAGCGTCCAGGCGACCGGGCGTCCAGGCGACCGGGCGGACGACGGCCCGAGACTTCGCCCCGAACCCCCGCTCGAACCAGCCATAGAGTCCCGCCCCCGGCGAAGGTCCATTTAACCCTCCCTCCGCGTCTCTGCCTCTCTGCGCCTCCGCGCGAGCCTCTTCCCCCGCCCGGACCATCGAGGCCCCGCCCATTTCCGGTAACATGGCGCGGCCATGAACATCGTCACCCGCTTCGCCCCGAGTCCCACCGGCCGGCTGCACGCCGGCAACCTGCGCACGGCGCTGTTCAACTGGTGCCTCGCGCGCGGCGCCGGGGGGCGCTTCCTGCTGCGCTCCGAGGACACCGATGCGAGCCGGGAGGGCGAGGGCGACCTCGAGCGGCAGCTGGCGGACCTCGCCTGGTTCGGCCTCGACTGGGACGGCGGCCCCGATCGCCCGGCGCCGGAGGGGCCGTTCCGCCAGTCCGAGCGCGGCGAACTCTACCGCGAGTATCTCGGCCGGCTGGCCGAGAGCGGCCGCGCCTATACCTGCTACCGGACCGAGGACGAGCTGAAGCAGCGCCGCGCGGAGCAGCGCCGCCGCGGCCAGCCGCCGCGCTACGACCGGGCGTGGGCGCAGCTGCCGCACGACGAGATCGTGCGGCGGCGTAACGCGGGGCAGATGCCCGTGATCCGCTTCGCCGCCCCGGAGACCGGCGAGATCGCCTGGGACGACCTGGTGAAAGGCCCGCGCTCGCTGCCGGCTACGGAGGTGGCGGACTTCGTGCTCGCGCGCAGCGGCGGCGCGCCGGGCTTCCTGTTTGCCAATACGGTCGATGATGCGCTGATGGGCGTGACGCACGTGCTGCGCGGCGAGGACCACCTCGTCAACACGGCGCGCCAGCTGGTGATCCTCGAGGCGCTCGGGCGTCCCGCGCCGCGCTACGGCCACATGCCGCTGCTCGCCGGGCCCGACGGCGCCAAGCTCTCGAAACGCACCGGCGCGGTCAGCATCG
Organism: Gammaproteobacteria bacterium; assembly: GCA_047921395.1. Taxonomy (GTDB): domain Bacteria; phylum Pseudomonadota; class Gammaproteobacteria; order Steroidobacterales; family XN24; genus XN24. Next base: position 8,730 of record JBLRWH010000075.1, on the reverse strand, counting down.
GCGCGTTTCGCGAGCAGGGCATCCTGCCGCTGGCGCTGGCCAACACGCTGGCGCGCCTCGGCCACCCGTGGGAGGACCACGGACTGCTGTCGATGGAGGCGCTGGCGGCGGGTTTCGATCCGGCGCGGCTGAGCAGCGCGGCGCAGCGCTTCGACCCCGCACAGATCGGTCACTGGCAGCGCCTCGCGCTGGACGCCCTGCCGGAGGACGAGCTGCGTGACTGGGCCGGCGACGCCGCGCTCACCCCGGTGCCGCCCGGCTCGCGCGCGGCCTTCCTCGCAGCGGTGCGCCACAACGTGACGCACCCGGCCGAGGTCGCGGAATGGGCCGAGCGCCTGTTCGGCGCCGTGGAGTGCTCGCCGCGGCCGGAGACCGGCGCGGGGCCGGAGCTGTTCGCGGCCGCGCTGGCCGCGTGGGACGCGGGCGCCAGCGATCACAAGGGCCTTGCCGAGGCCGTGAAAGCCGCCGTCGGCGTGTCCGGCAAGGGATTCTTCAAGCCGCTGCGCATGGCGCTGACCGGGCGGGCCGAGGGCCCCGATCTCGGCGCGCTGTTCGCGGCCATGCCTCGCGATATCATTCGTGCCCGCCTCGCGCAGCACGCCGCACGCTGACAAGGGACGCCATGCTCGTCATTCACAATTCGCTCACCGGCACCAAGGAAACCTTCAAGTCCATCGAGCCGGGCAAGGTCCGCATCTATGCCTGCGGCATGACCGTGTACGACTACTGCCACATCGGCCACGCGCGGGCGCACGTCGTGTTCGACGTGGTGGTGCGCTACCTGCGCTGGTCGGGGTACGAGGTGACGTTCGTGCGCAACATCACCGATATCGACGACAAGATCATCCGCCGCGCCGTGGAATGCGGCGAGACCATCCAGGTGCTGACGCAGCGCTACATCGACGCGATGAACGAGGACTTTGCCGTGCTGGGGATCCTGCCGGCGGACTACGAGCCGCGCGCCACCGAGTACACCGACAACGCGATGATCCAGGACATGATCCAGGTCCTCATCGATCGCGGCCACGCCTACGCGGCGGACAACGGCGACGTGTATTACCGGGTCGCGAGTTTTCCCGACTACGGCCGGCTGTCCGGCAAGCGCCTGGCGGACCTGCGCGCGGGCGCGCGCGTCGAGGTGGACGAGGCGAAGGGCGATCCGCTGGACTTCGTGCTGTGGAAGGCCGCCAAGCCGGGCGAGCCCGCCTGGGACTCGCCCTGGGGACGGGGCCGGCCGGGCTGGCACATCGAGTGCTCGGTGATGTCCACCGAGATCCTCGGCGAGCACTTCGACATCCACGGCGGGGGGCTGGATCTCAAGTTCCCGCACCACGAGAACGAGATTGCCCAGAGCTGCGGCGCCACCGGGGCGAAGTTCGTGAACTACTGGATGCACAACGGCTTCGTGCGCGTCGACGAGGAAAAGATGTCGAAGTCGCTCGGCAACTTCTTCACCATCCGCGAGGTGCTGGAGCGCTACCCGGCGGAGGCCATCCGCTATTTCGTGCTGTCGAGCCACTACCGCAGCCCGCTGAACTACACCGAACAGAACCTCGACCAGGCGGAGGCCTCGCTGCGCCGGATGTACATGGCGCTGCGCGGCGTGGCGCCGGCGGACGAGGTCGACGCGCAGTGGGTCGCGCGCTTCCGCGAGGTCATGGACGACGACTTCAACACGGCCGAGGCGCTGGCGCTGTTCCAGCAGCTCGCCGGCGCACTCAACATTGCCAAGGCGGACGGCGACGGCGCGACGGCCGCGACCCTCGCCGCCACGCTGCGCGCCGTGGCCGGCGTGCTCGGCCTGTTGCAGGACGACCCGGACGCCTGGCTGCAGCGCGGCCCCGCGCGGCCCGCGGGCGTGGAGGCGGCCGCGGAGGCCGGCCAGGCGGCCCCGATCCCGCTGTGCGAACACGAGATCGAGGCGCTCGTCGAGGGGCGCATGCAGGCCCGCAAGCGCAAGGACTTCGCCGAGGCCGATCGCATCCGGGACCAGCTGGCGGCAGCGGGAATCGTGCTGGAGGACGGGCCGGGCGGCACCCGCTGGCGGCGGGGCTAGGCGCCCTAATCGAACACGGCCTCCACGCCGGCGAACACGCGCTGGCGCGTGTAGTCGAAAATGTTTTCGGTGGCGTCGTTGCGCGTCCAGTCGTAGCGCACTGTCCATTGCCAGCGACCCGCCAGCGGGCCGGTGAGGCCTGCGGAGGCGAACAGGCGCCGTTCGCTCTCTGAGTCGCCGGCCAGCGAGTAGCTGCCATAGCGCGCGCCAAGCCCGAGCACCCTCTGGATTCCAACTGGGGCCCCCACCGTCCACTCTGCTTCCAGCTGGTGACGGTCGGGGGACACGGCGTCGCCTTCGCGGTCGTTGGTCTCGAAACGGTATTCCAGCCGCAGCCGGGACGCCTCCCCGCGCCGGCGCGCGCGCACGGAGACCTCTTGCCGATCCCCGGTCAACGCGGCGAACGGCTCGCGGGCATCGATGTCCTCGTAACGGTAGCGCAGCCGCAGGTCCCAGGCAGCGTCCAGGCGCCGCGTAGCGCCGAACGACAGGCTGCGGCGGTTCTCGAAGCGCTCGCCATCGAGCTGGTTGAGGGTGTAGCCGGCGCCGAGTTCACCGGTCCAGTCGCCGAACTTGCGCTCCGCGAGGAGGGCCAGCTGCCCCCCGGCCTGGTCGAATTCATCCAGGTCGGCATAGCGCAGCAGGAATCCCCCGGCCTCGAGCCGAAGCGCTGCGCCCAGGGGAAACGACGCGGCAAACTGCGCGTCCAGGAACGCGCTCTCGAGACCGCTCGCGCCCAGGAGCTCGTCGTCGGCGACGAGGGCGACGTTGTCGTCATAGCCCGCCTGCACGGCCGCGAAGGCGATCGGCCCCGGTCGTGCTGCTTTGGCCGCGGTCGCCCCGGCCGCCCCGGCCGGTCGGGCGGCGAGCTGCGCGGCCACGAGTGCCTGCAGGGTCTCGTCGGTGGAGACGGCGCGCGCCCGTTCGAACCAGTCGCGCGCCGCGTCGCGGTCGCCGCGGCGTTGGCTGACCAGCCCCAGGTTGTAGTAGGCGAGCCCGGCCATCGGGGGATGCTCGCTGGCCGCCAGGAAGGCTGCCTCGGCCTCGTCGAGGCGGCCGAGCTCCCAGGCGCAGACACCGATGTTGTAGTGCACGGCGGGCTCGGACAGGCCGGCCTCCAGCGCCGCCCGGTAGGCCGCGAGGGCCGCGGCAAAGTCGCCGGACTGGTAAGCGTGCGTGCCGGCCGCGAAATGGTCGCGTGCCTGTGCCTCGTCGCCCGAAGGGGTTGCCGCGACGGCGCTGCCGGCCAGCCACAGGAGCAGGAGCACGCTCCAGGAGCGTCGGCGCATCATGTACTTTCCGCGTCGGAATCGGTCCCTCAAGATATCAGGATCGCGGCACCCGAGGTACCGCGTCCGGGCGGGCCTGGCGCGCGGCCGGGCTCAGCGCTGCGGCGGCTCGGGACGCTCGATCTCGGGGCGTTCCGGCGGGTCCGGCCGCATCTCCTCGGCGCGCGAGCGGCCGAACTCGTCGCGCAACTCGCTGGCCTGGTCAGCCAGTTCGCGCGCCTGTTCCGAGACCTCGGCGCCGAATTCCCGGCCCTGTCCCCGCGCGGTCGCATTGAGCGCGGCGCCGTTGGCCTGCTCAGCCGGCGGGCCCGCCGCTGCGTCGCCCTCTCCGGCGGGAGCCACCGGCAACATGATCCGCCGGCTGATCCCCTCCGGCCGGACCGCGCCGGGATCCTCGATGATGCGCATGGTGATCTCGAGGCCGTTGCCGCCGGGCTCGCGCGGCGCCGGGCGGTCTTCCGCGACCGCGCTCGCCGTCCAGGCCAGGCTGCCGAGCGCTGCCGCAAGCACGATGATGGGTTTCATGATTTCAACGAGCCTCCGCCAGGCGTAATCATTGATCCGTTGCGGGCGCGTCCACGCGGACATCGACCGCGATGCGCTGCGTCTTGTCGCCGTGCTCGACCAGCGCGGTCAGCCGCCCGGCCTCGAGCGAATGCGCCATGATCGGCAGCGACAGCATGTTCGTGCCCGCGTCGAGGTCCGCCTGCCAGCGCACCTCGCGCCGCTCGGCGAAGCCGACCAGGTCGATGCCGCCCTCGAGCAGGATCGTGAGCGTCGCGCCGGGCAGCGCCGTTTCCGTATCGATCGCGAGGCCGATCTCGCGCGCCTCGAACAGGGTCAGGCGCACGCCCGGCGGCTCGGTCGGCCTCTCGATCGGGCCGGGCGCGCCCAGGAAGACCGCTATCAGCGCCGCGGCGGCCGCGGCGCCGATCGTGGCGCCCGCCCAGGTCTCCAGGCGGCGCCACGGCGCGAAGCCGCGCCCGCGTGGTGGCGTGGGGAAAGCACGCTTTGCAGGAGGCGGCGGCGCCTGCTGTATGGCGGCCGCCAGCGCGGCCGCCGCGAACCCCGGGCGAGGCGCGGGCACGGGCATCTGCCGCAGCGCCGCGCGCAGCGCCGTGGAGGCGGCCTGTTCCGCCGCACAATCGGCGCAACCGGCGACGTGACGTTCCATGGTCGCCGCGACTTCGCGCGGCAGGTCGCCATCGAGCAGCTCGTCGAGGGCCTCGCGTACCTGGGTGCAATCGGGTTGTGTCATATCTCCTCTCCCCGTGGGCTGACACGAACGGCGGCGCAGGAAGGTTCCATCGCGAGGAGTTCACGCAGCCGGGCGCGGGCCCGGTGCAGCCGCGACTTGAGCGTCCCGACCGGCACCTCGAGCATCCCGGAGATCTCCTCGAGGCGGTAGCCCTCGATGTCGTGCATGGACACCACGACGCGCTGGTCCTCGCCCAGCAGCGACCACGCGGCGACCAGCCGTTCGCCGAGGAGCGCGGTTTCGAGCAGTTGCTCGGGTTGCGGCGACGGATCCGGGAAATGATCTTCCGGGTTCTCGCCGGCGTGCTCGTCCCGCGCGGACGCCTCGTGCATGGGCCGCACCGGCGACTTCGACGCCCGCCTGTGCTGGTCGACGAAGATGCGATACATGACGCGCAGCACCCAGGGCTGCAGGCGCTCCACCCGCGCCAGTTCGTCGAGCCGCGGATAGAGTCGCAGCAGCAACTCCTGCACGAGATCCTCGGCCTGGTCGCGCGCGGTCGTCCAGCGGAACGCCTGCCGATACAGCAACGGGATCAGCGGGCGCAGCAGGCGCTCGAATTCGGCAGCAGGATCGAGCTGGGGCAACCGCGAAGTCCTTCCTGGTCAGCGCATCAAAACAGACACGAACGAGGCGGGGGCAAGGTTCCCGCCGGGCGCGTTGCACGCATTTGCGCCGAGCGCCCCGGCAAACCGTATGGAACCGATTGCCCGGTTCGTTCGTGTCTACACCTGAGACCGGCGCCCATCGAGGCGTCCGGCCTGATTTTCGTCCATTGGTAAGGAGAACGAATGATGATAGCAACTCATATCGGGCTGCGAGTGGCGGTCCTCGCGGCCGGCGCGCTGGTTCTCGCCGGCTGCGGAGGAAGCAGCGGCGGAGGTAGCGGTGCCACGGGCCAGGTCAGTTTCTCCATGACGGATGCGCCCGTGGACGACGCCGCCCAGGTCGTCATCGCCATGACGGAATTCGAGTTGAAGCCCGCCGAGGGCGAGGCGTTCCGCGTCGCCGTGATCCCCGACGAGGGCGAGGGTTCCCGGGCGCTCGACCTGTTGGCATTCACCAATGGCGAGTCGGCGCTGCTCATCGACGGCGAGGAAGTCCCCGCCGGCGAGTACGAGTGGCTGCGCATCTACTTCGACGAGGACGCCTCCTTCGTCGTGCTCGAAGACGGACGGGAGTATCCGTTGTTCATTCCCAGCGGCGCGCAGACCGGCTACAAGCTGGTCAGCGGCTTCACGGTCCCCGTGAACGACTCGGTCGCGTATATCCTTGACTTCGACCTGCGCAAGTCCCTGCGCATGCCGCACGGGCTCGGCGGGCCCAACGGCGAAGACCGCACCTACCTGCTCAGGCCGACCGTGCGCATCATGAACGTCGAGGAGACCGGCGGCGTGGAGGGCGCGGTGGCCGACGAGCTGCTGGCGCTGAACAATGCCGAGACCTGCGCGGGCGGGGACGTGGTCTACGCCTTCGAAGGACACGACGTTGATCCACTGGCTGCCGAAGCGCCGCTGGTGACGGATGTTGTGGAGCTGAACATCGGGACGGGCGCCAGCGAGTACCACCTCGCGTACCTGCTGCCGGGCGACTACACCCTGGCCTTCAGCTGCTCGGCGAGCCTGGATGACGGCGAGACCTATCCGCCGGAACCCCCGGCCGAGCCGACCGACCCGGCCTTCAGCTTCAGCGAGCAGATCAACGTCACCGTGGTTTCGGGCGAGGTCAAGCAGTGCGATATTCCGCAGCCTCTCGAGGCGACGGAGCCCTGCTGACCTGAGCGGGGACACTGCCGGTATCCCCCCCCTCGGCGGTGTCCCCGGCCCATTTTCCCGCGCTGCGCGCGCGCAGAGGCGCAGAGAGGCAGAGGTGGGGAGAAGATAGACTGGCAGGATCGCTATGCGGGCTTTCCGGTCCAGTCCGTTGGCGTCATGGTGTCTGGGCCACCCCTCACTCCACAGCCTTCACGCTAATCTGCGAAGAACCAGATATTCCCCCGGTTTCTATTGGTATGCGGAGCGGATCACCCGCATCCGCAGCAGTCAACGCCAGACCCCCGAAACGTATCCATTCATCTCCGCGTCTCTGCTTCTCCGCGCCTCTGCGCGCGCGGCACGCGCGGCTTCTACGGGGACGTGCCGATGGGGCCGGTGGAGATCGGCACGCTGCACGCGATCTTCCCGCAGGGCGTGTGCGACTACACGAAGCCGGACGCGGGCTTGCCGCCGGAGTGGTAGCTGATCAGGGCGCGCGTCCCGCGCGCGCAGAGGCGCGGAGAAGCAGAGTTAGGCATCTTGTCTAGCGTAACGTCATAGGTTACGCTTAGGTCCGTGATTCGGAGATTCCGTCACAAGGGATTGGCGAAGTTCTTCGCAACGGGGTCTCGGTCAGGAATACGGCCGGCGCATGCAGTCCGCTTGAAGCTGATACTGGCTACTCTCAATGCCGCTACCGGCGCCGGCGACATGGCGCTGCCCGGTTTGAAGCTGCATCCGCTGAAAGGAGATCTGAAGGGACGCTGGGCTGTAGAAGTCAGTGGGAATTGGCGGGTGACGTTTGGCTTCTCAGGTACGGATGCCGATGAAGTGGATTACGAGGATTACCATTAGGATCGATCTATGAAGATGCACAATCCCCCTCATCCTGGCGAGATCATTCGGTCCCTCTGTCTTGAGCCATTGGAACTGACCGTCACGGACGCTGCGGCCGCTCTTGGCGTGAGCCGTAAGACCTTGTCGGCGATCTTGAACGGCCGTGCAGGAATCAGTCCGGAGATGGCAGTACGTTTGTCGATGGCCTTTGGCACGAGCGCAGAGAGCTGGTTGAATCTGCAGACGCAGTACGATTTGTGGCACGCCGAGAAGCGCCGAAAGGATCTCAAGGTGACACGCTTGGCTGCCTGAGATACCTGACGACAGGATGAACCTGACGATGCCGCCAGTCACCGCTGTCCCTGAAACCAGGTCCCTGCAGTTCGCGCGCCCACCAAACCCATTTTTATACTGATGAAACTCCGCGCCTTTGCTTCTCTGCGCCTCTGCGCGCGCGCAGCGCGATGTCTTACGGGTCCCGACGTTCCGCCGCGTCCAGGGTGTTGCGCATCAGCATCGCCACCGTCATCGGGCCCACGCCGCCGGGCACCGGCGTGATCCAGGAGGCTCGCTCGGCCGCCGCGTCGAACTCCACGTCGCCGCACAGCTTGCCGTCGGGCAGGCGGTTCATGCCGACGTCGATCACCACGGCGCCGGGGCGGATCCATGCGCCGCGCACCAGGTTCGGCTTGCCCACGGCGACCACCACGATCTCGGCTCGCGCCAGGTCCGCGGGCAAGTCCTTCGTGAAGCGATGGCAGACGGTCGTGGTGGCGCCGGCCAGCAGCAGCTCCAGCGCCATCGGCCGGCCGACGATGTTCGACGCGCCGACCACGACCGCGTTGCGGCCGCGCACCGGGATGTCGTAGCTCTCCAGCAGGCGCATCACGCCCGCGGGGGTGCAGGGCCGGAGCAGGGGGATGCGCTGGGCGAGCCGGCCGATGTTGTAGGGATGGAAGCCGTCGACGTCCTTGGCGGGGTCGATCGCCTCGATGACCCGGCGTGCGTCGAGCTGCGCTGGGAGCGGCAGCTGGACCAGGATGCCGTCGATGGTCGGGTCTTCGTTGAGCCCCGCGATCAGGGCGTCGAGGGCGGGCTGGCCGGTGTCCGCGGGGAGGTCATAGGCGACCGAGCGGATCCCGGCGTCCTCGCAGGCGCGGCGCTTGTTGCGCACGTAGATCGCGGAGGCCGCATCCTCGCCGACCATGACCACGGCGAGCCCGGGGCGGCGGCGCCCGGCGGCGAGCCGGTTCTCGATGCGCGCGCGGAGTTCCCGCTGGATTTCGGCGGCGACTTGCCGTCCGTCGATCGTTCCTGCCGTCACGCACCGCACCCCGCGTTCGAAGGGGTCCGGATTGTCGCACGCAAGCATCGGAGCGAACAAGAAAAACCCGGTTTTCGCGCGTTGACGACCCCGGCCCCCGCGCGTATCATTCGCTGCCCTTGCAAGGGCAGGGTGACATGCCGGGGCATAGCGCAGTCTGGTAGCGCGTCTGCTTTGGGAGCAGAAGGTCGGGGGTTCGAATCCCTCTGCCC
>JBLRWH010000074.1:0-11941 GCA_047921395.1 Gammaproteobacteria bacterium | reverse complement strand
ACAAGGTCATCCGGCATTTTGACAACCTGATCGACGTCCACTGCATCCTCACGGTGGAGAAGCTGCGCCACAAGGCGGAGGCTACGCTCAGGGTGGCGGGAGACACGCTGCACGCCGCAGCGGACGAGGAGGACATGTACGCCGCCATCGACGCGATGACCGATCGCCTCGACCGGCAGGTGCGCCGCCACAAGGACAAGCTGACTGACCATCACAACAGCGCCGGGCGCCAGCACCAGGCCTGACATCCACGGACGCACTCCGCCCGGAGTTATGCGATGACTATCCAAGCCCTGCTCCAGCCCGGCCGCGTGCTCAGCAACGTCGAGGCCCGCAGCAAGAAACATGCGCTGGACATTCTCAGCGAGCTGCTCTCCTCGGCCGCCGACCTCGACCAGGGCGAAGTGTTCCAGAGCCTCATCAGCCGCGAGAAGCTCGGCTGCACCGCGATCGAGAACGGCATTGCGATCCCGCACGGGCGCCTCGCCGAGATCGATGCACCTGTCGGCGCCTTCCTGAAGCTGTCCCGCCCTGTCGACTTCGACATGCCCGACCGGGAACCGGTGGACTTGATTTTCGCCATCCTCGTGCCGACGGCCGGGGCCGGCGAAGGCTGTCACCACGAGGAAGTGTCCGAGGTCGCCCGCGCGCTCGCCGATCGCGCGCTCGCCGCGGCGCTGCGGCGCGCAACGTCCAGCCGCTCGATCTACGACCTGCTCGTCAACCACCAGGCGGCCCGGGCGGAGTCTGCGTGAACCCGGACCGGCCCCGGCGATGGAACTCGTAGTCGTCAGCGGCCTGTCCGGTTCCGGCAAGAGCGTGGCGCTCGCCATGCTCGAGGACCTCGAGTGGTACACCCTCGACAACGTCCCCGCGCGCCTGCTGTCGCTGGTGGTCGGCGAATTGCTCGAGAGCGAGGATCCCAAGTTCCGCCGCCTCGCCATCGGCCTGGATTCCCGGCCGCGCCCCGAGGACCTGCCGGTGACGCTGCGTCTTCTGGAGGACCTGCGCGCGCGCGGCATGAATTGCCAGCTGGTGTTCCTGCATGCCGCCGAGGCAGTGCTGGTGCACCGCTACCTCGACACGCGGCGCCGTCATCCGCACACGCCGGCCAAGGCCGGCGACCGCAACCTCGCCGAGGCTATCAGCTACGAACAGGAACTGCTCGCCCCGCTCGCGGAATCAGCCACCCTGGTGCTCGACACGAGCACCATGAGCGTGCACGAGCTCCGCGACATCATCCGCGATCGCGTCGCAGGGCAGCGACGCAACCAGGTCTCCCTGCAGTTCGAGTCCTTCGGCTTCCGCCAGGGCATTCCCAAGGACGCCGACTTCGTGTTCGATGCGCGCTTCCTGCCGAACCCCTATTGGGAACCGACCCTGCGCATGCTCACCGGCCTCGATGCAGGTGTGATCGATTTCCTGTCGGCGCGCGCAGAGGTGACCCGCTACCTCGAGGATATCGGCGGTTTCCTGGAGTCCTGGCTCGGGCAGATCGAGGCGGCCAACCGCAGTTACCTGACGGTCGCGATCGGCTGCACCGGCGGCCGGCATCGCTCCGTCTACCTCGCGGAACGGCTGGCGGCCCGCTTTCAAGACGCTTTTCCCGGCGTCTCCGTGCGCCATACCGGGCTCGAGCACCTGGCGGCGGCGGCCTCCGGGGCAGAGAATCCATAGACCCGCCGGTTGCGAAACCTGCGGCAGTACACAACACGCCAGGAGCGTGCCATGAACCTGAGACTCGCCGCCGCATTGTCCGGCATGCTCGCTGCCCTGCTGGCAGCATCGCCGCTGCAGGCTTCCCCGCCGGTCGGCGCGGCGGCGCCCGGCTTCGAATTGCCCGACCAGGAGGGCGAGACCCGGCGCCTGGAAGACTTCGGCGGCAAGTGGCTGGTGCTCTATTTCTATCCGAAGGACAACACCCCGGGCTGCACCACCCAGGCCTGCGACTTCCGCGACAACATCTTCGCCTTCCGCAAGCTGGACGCGGAAATCGTGGGCATCAGCCTCGATGGCGTGGACAGCCACCGCGAGTTCGCCACGGAGCACAACCTGCCGTTCACGCTGCTGGCGGACGCCGACGGGCAGGCCGCGCGCGACTACGGCGTGCTCCGCAGCTTCGGCGTCGTGGAGCTGGCGAGCCGCCAGACCTTCCTGATCTCGCCGGAGGGCGTGATCGCCCGGCACTACCAGAAAGTCGACCTCGATACGCATTCGGCGAACGTGGTGAAAGACATCGAGTTGCTGCGCGAGGGCAGCTGACCGCTTGACCCCCCGGGGCGCGCTTCACTATCGTGCAGGCCTTCGCCTGCCAGGCCATTGCCCGTGCTCGCCCAAGCCCTGAAGTTCTTTCCGATCGTCCACTGGATCCGGCTCACCACGCGCCGGGACCTGGTCTCGGACATCACGGCCGGCGCCATCATCACGGTGCTGCTGGTGCCGCAGGGGCTCGCCTACGCCATGATCGCGGGGTTGCCGCCGGTGGTAGGGCTGTACGCATCCATCCTGCCGGCCGTGATGTACGCGATCTTCGGCACCAGCCGTGACCTCTCCGTCGGCCCGACCTCGATCGCCGCCATCATGGTGGCCGCGGCCATTGCGGGGGTGGGCGCAGAGATCGACCCGCTGGCCAGCGCGCTGATCCTCGCGGCCCAGTGCGGGCTGATCCTGCTGGCGATGGGTATTCTCAAGCTCGGCGTGCTCGCCAACCTCCTCAGCCAGCCGGTGCTGACGGGGTTTTCGAGCGGCGCCGCGATCGTCATCATGGCCGACCAGCTCCGGCATTTCGCGGGCATCGAGCTCCCAACGGGACTGCAGCCGCACGAGATGCTGGCCTACGTCGGCGGGCGCGCCGCCATCCTGAATCCGCAGACGCTGGTCCTGGGCGGCCTCTCGCTGGTGTTTCTCCTCGCGGTCACCGGCACCACGCGCACCGGGCGACGCCTGTACGCCCTCACTGCCCGCCTCGCCCCCGTCATCGTGCTCACACTCGGGGCGGTAACCGTGTTCCTGTTCGATCTCGAGCGCGTCCCGCTCGTCGGCGCGATCAGCACGCGGCCGCCGATCCTGGACATCACGATGCCGGGGGCCGCGGCCTGGATCGCGCTGCTCCCGTCCGCCGCGCTGATCAGCATCATCGTGTTCGTCGAGAGCGTGAGCATTTCCAAGTATCTCGCCGGGCGACGGCGCCAGTCCGTGGACTCCGACCAGGAGCTGATCGCGCTCGGCGCTGCCAACATCGGTTCCGCCCTGTCCGGCGCCCTGCCCGTCGCAGGGAGCTTCAGCCGCAGCATGGTGCAGTTCAACTCCGGCGGCCGCAGCCAGCTCGTCTCGATCTCCCTCGCCGTGTTCACCGCGGCCACCCTGCTGGTGTTCGCGCCGGCCTTCAGCGGGCTGCCCAAGGCCGTGCTGGCGGCGGTCATCATCGTCGCGGTCGCCGGCCTCGTGGACCTGCGGTCGATCGTCGACACCTGGCGCTACAGCAAGGCCGACGGGGCCTCCAACCTGGTCACCTTCCTCGGCGTGCTCGCCTACGGCGTCGAGGCGGGGCTGGTCATGGGCGTGTTGCTCTCGGTGCTGCTCTACCTGTGGCGCACGGGGCACCCGAACATCGCCATCGTGGGACGCCTGCCGCATTCGACCGAGTTCCGCAGCATCGAGCGCCACAAGGTCGAGACCTGGCCGGAGTTCCTCCTCGTCCGGGTGGACGAGAACTTGTATTTCGCGAATGTCGGGCACGTCCAGGACATCCTCACCCAGGAGTTCCAGAAGCGCCCGGGCATCCGGCACCTGGTGCTGGTCATGAGCGGCGTGGGCTTCGTGGATTCGAGCGCGCTGCGGGTGCTGCAGGTGGCAGCCGAGACGCTGCGCGAGGCCGGCGTCACGATCCATCTCGCGGAAGTGAAGGGCCCGGTGCTCGACCGGCTGCGGCGCACGAAGATCTTCGAGCAGATCGCGCCGGGCCAGGTGTTTCCGACCGCCCAGGTCGCCGTCACATCGCTCAGCCGGGCGACCGAGCGCGAGAAAGAACTCATCCCGCTATAAGGGACGCGTCGGTCACCCTAGCTGGATTCCACGGTCAGGATCTTCATGGTGTTGGTGCCGCCCGCGACGCCCGCCTCGTGGCCCGCGGTGAGGAGGATCCGGTCGCCGGGCGCGGCAAGGCCATGCGCCAGCAGCGTCTCCCAGATCGCGCCGAAGCCGCTGCGGCCCGCGTCGGAGAGCACGTCGAACGGCACCGGATAAACACCGCGGTACAGCGCGACCCGGCGGCGCGTGCCCTCGTTGCGACTGAAGGCGTAGATGGGGATGCCGGAGCGGATGCGCGACATCCACAGCGCCGTGCTGCCCGACTCGGTCAGCGCGACGATCGCCTTCACGTCCATATGGTTGGCGGTGTACATCGTCGCCATCGCGATCGCCTCGTCGGTACGCTCGAAGACGTCGTCCATGCGATGATGCGATATCGAGGTTGCGCGCTGCTTCTCGGCTGACACGCAGGCGCTGGCCATGGCCTCGACGGCCTTGACGGGGTGCCGTCCCACGGCGGTCTCGCCCGAGAGCATCACCGCGTCGGTGCCGTCGATGACCGCGTTCGCGACGTCGGACACCTCGGCGCGCGTCGGGATCGGCTCGTGGATCATGGATTCCATCATCTGCGTTGCGGTGATGACGATGCGGTTCATGGCGCGCGCCACGCGGATGATGTTCTTCTGCACGCCCGGGACCTCGGCGAAGCCGATCTCCACGCCCAGGTCGCCGCGCGCGACCATCACGATGTCGCTCACGCGGACGATTTCCTCGATCCGCTCGACAGCCTCCGCCCGCTCGATCTTGGCCACCAGGAGCCCGCGTCCCCCGGCCTCGCGCAGCAAGCGGCGCGCCTCCTCAATGTCCGCGGCGTCGCGCGGAAACGAGACGGCGAGGAAATCGACATCCAGCGCCGCGGCCACGCGGATGTCCTCGCGATCCTTGTCCGTCAGGGCGCCAGCGGACAGGCCGCCGCCCTGGCGGTTGATGCCCTTGTTGTCGGACAGAATGCCGCCGACGCGGACCCGGCACTCGACGCGCGGCCCGCTGACCTGCTCGACTGCCAGCGCGATGGCGCCGTCGTTCAGCAGCAGGATGTCGCCGGGCGAAACGTCCTGCGGCAGGGTCTTGTAGGCCACCCCGACAGCATGTTCGTTGCCGGCATCCGCCCCGAGCGCGGCATCCAGCGTGAAGGCGGCGCCTTCCACCAGTTCCACCGGGCCGTCGGCGAAGCGCTCGACGCGGATCTTCGGCCCCTGCAGGTCGCCGAGGATCCCGATATCGCGCCCGACGCGCGCTGCCGCCTCGCGGACGTCCCGGACCCTCTGCTGGCGATCCGCGAGCGTGCCGTGGGAAAAGTTGATGCGCACGACATCCACGCCCGCGCGCAGCAGCCGGTCCAGCACGCCCGGCCGGTCCGTGGCCGGCCCAAGCGTCGCAACGATCTTGGTGCGCTTGGCCATGGACGGGGCTTCTTCAGCCCCGGGCCCGCGCTTCGAGCATGGCCACGGCGGGCAGCGTCCGGCCCTCGAGAAACTCGAGGAAGGCGCCGCCGCCGGTGGACACATAGGAGATCTTGCCGGTCAGCCCGAAGGCGTCCAGCGCCGCGAGCGTATCGCCGCCCCCGGCGATGGAAAAGGCCGGGCTGGCCGCAACCGCCTCCGCCAGGGCGCGCGTGCCACCGGCAAAACGCGCATCCTCGAACACCCCGACCGGCCCGTTCCAGACGATCGTGCCGGCCCGCGCGAGAATTTCGGTGTAGGCGGCCGAGGTGGCGGGACCGACGTCGAGGATCAGGTCGGCAGCGCCGACCTCGGCAACCGGCCGGGTACGCGCGGCGTGTTCCGGCTCCAGCCCGGCGGCAACGACCACGTCGCTCGGCAGCGGAATGGCCGCGCCGCGCTTCTCGGCCTTGGCGACCAGCGCGCGGGTCGCGTCGAGCAGGTCGGGCTCGTACAGCGACTTGCCCACCGGGTGGCCGGCGGCCGCGATGAAGTTGTTGGCGATCCCGCCGCCGACGATCAACTGGTCGACGCGGTCCAGCAACGTGTCGAGTACGGTCAGCTTCGTGGAGACCTTCGAGCCGCCCACGATCGCGACCAGCGGCCGCGCCGGCGCGTGCAGCGCCTTGCCGAGCGCCTCGAGTTCCGCCACCAGCAACGGACCGGCGCAGGCCAGCGGCGCGAAGCGCGCGACGCCATGGGTGCTGGCCTGGGCGCGATGCGCCGTGCCGAACGCGTCCATGACGAAGACGTCGCACAGCGCCGCCATGCGTTTCGCGAGGCCCTCGTCGTCCTTCTTCTCGCCGGCGTTGAAGCGGACGTTCTCGCACAGCACGACCTCGCCGGGCCCGATCTCGATCCCGTCGAGCCAGTCGCGCTCCAGGCGCACCGGCCGGTCGAGCAGTTTGCCGAGGTGATCCGCGACGGGCGCCAGCGAGAACTGCGGATCGAACCCGCCTTCCTTTGGCCGCCCGAGGTGCGACATCAGGATGACGGCGGCGCCCTTCTCGAGCGCCAGGCGGATGGTCGGCAGCGCCGCGCGGATCCGGGCGTCGCTGCCGACCTTGCCGTGCTCGACGGGGACGTTGAGATCCTCGCGGATGAGCACTCGCCGGCCGGCGAGGTCCAGGTCCTCCATGCGGATGACATCCATGGCCACGGCTTACTTCGCGTTGACGAGGGCGATGGCCGTGTCGAGCATCCGGTTCGAGAAACCCCACTCGTTGTCGTACCAGGAACACACCTTGACGAGCCGGCCGTCGATGACACGCGTCAGCGAGGACTCGTAGACCGAGGAGCGCGGATCGTGGTTGAAGTCGATCGACACGAGCGGCTCGCGGTTGAAGCCCAGGATGTTCTTGAGCCGGCCCTGGGAGGCCTCGTCGAGGATCCGGTCGATCTCTTCCCTGCTCGTGTCGCGCGCCGCCTGGAAGGTCAGGTCAACCATCGACACGTTGATCGTCGGCACGCGGATGGCGAAGCCGTCCAGCTTGCCGGCCAGTTCCGGAAGGACGAGCCCGACGGCGGCGGCGGCGCCGGTCTTGGTGGGGATCATCGACATCGCCGCGGCGCGGGCGCGGCGCAGGTCCGAATGGTAGACGTCGGTCAGCACCTGGTCGTTGGTGTAGGCGTGAATGGTCGTCATGAGGCCGTTCAGGACGCCGATCGCCTGGTGCAGCGGCTGGACCAGCGGCGCGAGGCAGTTGGTCGTGCAGGAGGCGTTCGAGATGACCTCGTGGCTCGCCTTCAGCGTATCGTGGTTGACGCCGTAGACGATGGTCGCGTCCACGTCCTTGCCGCCGGGGGCCGAGATGATGACCTTCTTCGCGCCGGCCTGCAGGTGGCCGGCGGCCTTTTCCTTGCTGGTGAACAGGCCGGTGCACTCGAGCACGACTTCCACGCCCAGCTCTCTCCAGGGCAGGTTGGCGGGATTGCGCTCCGCCAGCACCCGGATCCGGTCGCCGTTGACGACCAGGCTGTCACCATCCACTTCGACCTTGGCGGCGAACTTGCCGTGCGTGCTGTCATAGCGGGTCAGGTGGGCGTTGGTGTTCGCGTCACCCAGGTCGTTGACCGCGACGATGGTGATCTCGTCGGTGCGCCCGGACTCGTACAGGGCGCGGAGGATGTTGCGGCCGATGCGGCCGTAGCCATTGATGCCAACCTTGATCGCCATTGTCGTTCTCCTTGTCTGTCGTGCCGTTCATCTGAACAGGACACGTTGAACCATTTATGAAACTAGAGCAGCGCCTTGAGGCGTGCCGCGATCGCCCCGGGCGTGAAGCCGAAATGCTCGAACAGCTCCGGCGCGGGGGCGGACTCGCCGAAGCGCTCGATCCCGACCACGGCGCCGGCCGTGCCGACGAACCGGTACCAGCTGTCGGGGACGCCGGCCTCAACGGCCAGGCGGGCCGTGATCCGGGGCGGCAGGACCGCGTCGCGCCAGGCTGCGTCCTGGGCCCGGAACGCTTCGATGCAGGGCATGGAGACCACGCGCGTCGCGATCCCTTCCCCGGCCAGCAGCTTCGCCGCCTCGACGGCCAGCGCCACCTCCGAGCCGGTCGCGATCAACAGCGCGCCAGGCTCGACGTCGGGCTCGTGCAAGACGTAGCCGCCGCGGCGGATGGCCGCCAGTTGCTCCGGCGTGCGCGGCTGCGCGGGCAGGTTCTGGCGCGACAGCGCGAGCACCGTCGGCGTCGTCTCGCTCTCCAGCGCATCGCGCCAAGCGACCGCGGTCTCGGCGATGTCGCAGGGCCGCCAGACGCGCAGGTTCGGAATCAGCCGCAGGCTCGCGAGGTGCTCGATCGGCTGGTGCGTCGGGCCGTCCTCGCCGAGGCCGATCGAGTCATGCGTGTACACCAGCGCGACCGGCTGGCGCATCAGCGCCGCCATGCGCACCGCGTTGCGCGCGTAATCCGAGAACACGAGGAACGTGCCGCCGTAGGGCCGGAAGCCGCCGTGCAGCGCCATGCCGTTGAGGATCGCGGTCATGCCGAACTCGCGCACGCCGAAGTGCAGGTAGTTCCCCGCGAAATCGCCGGCAGCGATGGCGCGGCTGCCCTTGAAGAAGGTGTTGTTCGAGCCGGTGAGGTCGGCCGAGCCGCCGACGAGTTCCGGCAGCAGCGGGCCGAAGCCGTTCAGCGACAGCTCCGAGGCCTTGCGCGTGGCAACATTTGCACCGCTCTCCGCCAGCGCCGCGATGACCGCGCCGGCCGCCTGCGGCCAGTCGGCCGGCAGCGTACCGGCAAGGCGTCGCGCCAACTCCGCGCTCTGCTCGGGATACTCCGCCGCGTAGGCCGCCATCCCGCGGTCCCACTCGGCCTCCAGGGCCGCGCCCCGCTCGCGCGCATCCCAGCCGGCGCGAATCTCCTCGGGGATCACGAACGGCGCGTGCGGCCAGCCGATGTTGGCGCGCGTCTGCGCAACCTCGTCGGCGCCCAGCGCCGCGCCATGGGTCGCCTCGGTGCCCTGCTTGTTTGGCGACCCCCAGCCGATGATGGTGCGGCAGCAGATCAGTGTCGGGCGCCCGGTCTCGGCGCGCGCGGCCTCGATCGCGGCCCGGACCGCGTCCGGGTCGTGGCCGTCCACACCGGGCACGACATGCCAGCCGTAGGCGCCGAAGCGCGCGGGGGTGTCGTCGGTGAACCACCCCACGACCTCGCCGTCGATGGAGATGCCGTTGTCGTCGTAGAACACCACCAGCTTGCCGAGGCCGAGCGTCCCGGCCAGCGCGCAGGCCTCGTGGGAGATGCCCTCCATCAGGCAGCCGTCGCCGGCGAAGACCCAGGTGTGGTGATCCACGACCTCGAAGCCGGGGCGGTTGTAGCGCGCCGCAAGCATCCGCTCGGCGATCGCCATGCCGACGGCATTCGCGAGCCCCTGGCCGAGCGGTCCGGTGGTGGTCTCGATGCCGAGCTCGGGATCATATTCCGGGTGGCCCGCGGTGCGGTAGCCGAACTGGCGGAAGTTGCGGATCTCGTCCATCGACAACGGATAGCCCGCCAGGTGCAGCAGCGAGTACAGCAGCATCGAGCCGTGCCCGTTCGAGACGACGAAGCGGTCCCGGTTCGGCCAGCGCGGGTTGGCGGGGTTATGGCGAAGGAAGTCGTTCCACAGGACCTCGGCGATATCCGCCATGCCCATGGGCATGCCGGGATGCCCGGAATTGGCCTGCTGGACGGCATCCATGCTCAACGCCCGGATGGCGTTGGCGAGATCTCGGCGCGAGGGCATTTCAGCTCCGCAAAATCGCGTGGGGAGTAAATCATGCATGTTCGCCCAATCGCGCTGCAGCGGCAACCCCGAGTGGCGCCGGAAACCGCGCGCATACCGGAAATTCAAAGCCCGGGGAGGCCCGCCCGTCCGGCTGGGGCCCGGATGGCGGCTTGCCGGTATACTATCGGCCTTTTTTACGCTGCCACGGAATCCATCGCATGGCCAACGACTTCCTGTTTACCTCCGAGTCCGTCTCGGAGGGCCACCCGGACAAGATTGCCGACCAGATCTCCGACGCCGTCCTCGACGCGATCCTCAAAGAGGATCCCAAGGCCCGGGTAGCCGTCGAGACCATGGTCAAGACCGGCATGGCGATCATCGCCGGCGAGGTCACGACCACCGCGTGGGTGGATCTCGAGGAGCTCACGCGCCGGACGATCCTGGACATCGGCTACGACAGCTCGGAGCTCGGCTTCGACGGCGCCACCTGCGCCGTGCTGAACGCCATCGGCAAGCAATCCCCGGACATCGCGCAGGGCGTGGACCGCAGCGACCCGCGCTCGCAGGGCGCTGGCGACCAGGGGCTGATGTTCGGCTATGCCACCAACGAGACCGAGTCGCTGATGCCGGCGCCGATCCACTTCGCGCACAAGCTGGTCGAGCGCCAGGCCATCGAGCGCAAGAACGGCACCCTCCCGTGGCTGCGGCCGGACGCGAAGAGCCAGATCACCTTCCGCTACGAGGACAACCGGCCGGTGGGGATCGAGGCCGTCGTGCTGTCGACCCAGCACGCCCCGGACATCGGCCAGAAGGAGCTCCAGGAGGCGGTCATGGAGACCATCATCCAGCCGGTGATTCCCGCCGAGTGGCTGGCCTCCTGCAAGTGCTTCCACATCAACCCGACGGGCGCGTTCGTCATCGGCGGGCCGCTGGGCGATTGTGGCCTGACGGGCCGCAAGATCATCGTTGACACCTACGGCGGCATGGCGCGGCACGGCGGCGGCGCGTTCTCGGGCAAAGACCCGTCCAAGGTCGACCGCTCGGCCACCTACGCGGCCCGCTGGGTGGCGAAGAACATCGTCGCGGCCGGACTCGCGGAGCGTTGCGAGATCCAGATTTCCTACGCGATCGGCGTCGCGGAACCGACCTCGATCACGGTCGAGACCTTCGGCACAGGCAAAGTGTCCAATCGGCGCATGACCGAACTGGTCCGCCAGCATTTCGACCTGACGCCCTACGGCATCATCCTCGAGCTCGACCTCATCCGGCCGATCTACCAGGCCACCGCCGCCTACGGGCACTTTGGTCGGGATAACCCGGCCTTCACATGGGAAAACACCAGCAAGGCGGAGCTGCTGCGAAACGAGCTGTGACTTTCTGCCGAATACGGCAGTCTGGATCGCGCTGAGGCGCAGAGAAACAAAGACGCGGAGAGATTATGAATATCAAGACTGCACGGGCAATCGAGCCGGATTACGTGGTGGCGGACATCGGCCTCGCCGACTGGGGGCGGAAGGAAATCGCCATCGCCGAGACGGAGATGCCCGGCCTCATGGCCCTGCGCGCCAAGCACGGCAAGAACAAGCCCCTCAAGGGCGCGCGCATCGCCGGCAGCCTGCACATGACGATCCAGACCGCCGTGCTGATCGAGACCCTCGTCGAGCTCGGTGCCGACGTGCGCTGGGCTTCCTGCAACATCTACTCGACGCAGGACCATGCCGCGGCCGCGATCGCCAAAGCCGGCGTGCCGGTGTTCGCGTTCAAGGGCGAGACGTTGGACGAGTACTGGGAATTCACGCACCGCATCCTCGAGTGGGGCGACGGCGGCCTGCCGAACATGATCCTCGACGACGGCGGCGACGCGACCCTGGCCGTGATCCTCGGCGCCCGCGCCGAGCAGGACCCGTCGCTGCTGAACAATCCCGCGAGCGAGGAAGAGGTCGCGCTGTTCAAGGCGCTCAAGCGACGCATCGATGCGCGCCCGGGCTGGTACGCGAAGGCCCGGCAGAGCATTCGCGGCGTCACCGAGGAGACCACGACCGGGGTGCATCGCCTGTACCAGATGGAGAAGGACGGGCGTCTGCCCTTCCCGGCCATCAACGTCAACGACTCGGTCACGAAGAGCAAGTTCGACAACCTCTACGGCTGCCGCGAGTCGCTGGTCGACGGCATCAAGCGCGCCACCGACGTGATGA
>JBLRWH010000073.1:0-12641 GCA_047921395.1 Gammaproteobacteria bacterium | reverse complement strand
GCGGTGTTCGTCGACCTGCAGGGCGAGGGGCTTGGGCCGGAGCCGGGCAGCAAGGCGATCGACCCGATCCTGCTGAAGCCGGTGGACGAGCTTGAGCTGACCGTGCGCTCGGCCAACTGCCTGAAGGCCGAGAACATCAACTACATCGGCGACCTGGTCCAGAAGACGGAAGTGGAACTGCTCCGCACGCCGAACCTGGGCAAGAAGTCGCTGACCGAGATCAAGCAGGTGCTGGACAACCACGGCCTGCAGCTCGGCATGCGCCTCGAGGGGTGGCCGCCGGCCAGCCTCCGGCACGACGAAGATCGGGTCGCCTGAGCGCGCCCGACCACACAGGATAACGAGTCATGCGTCACCGCAAAGCAGGCCGCCAGCTGGGCCGCAACAGTTCACATCGCAGGGCCATGTACCGCAACATGGCCTCGTCGCTGCTGCTGCACGAGACCATCCGCACGACGCTGCCGAAGGCCAAGGAGCTGCGCAGGGTCGTCGAGCCCTTGATCACGCTCGCCAAGGAAGACGGTGTGGCACAGCGCCGGCGGGCCTTCGATCGGCTGCGCGACAAGGTGGTCGTCGGCAAGCTGTTCAACGAGTTGGGGCCGCGCTATGCCGCGCGTCCGGGCGGCTACCTGCGGATTCTCAAGATGGGCCCCCGGCCCGGCGACTCGGCGCCCATGGCGCTGGTGCAGCTGGTGGACCAGCCGGAGAAGACCGCGGGCTGAGCCGTCGAGCCTCCGGGTCCGATACCGAAGGCCGGGCGCTTGCGTCCGGCCTTTCTCTTTGCAAGAGGGCTCGCCCTTGCAGGGCTCGCGCGGAGGCGCAGAGAAGCAGAGACGCGGAGAGAATGGATAAACGGGGTCTGGGCTGGGCGTGGGGCCGCGGGCAGTCGGGGGGATCCACGCTCATCGACTTCTGTCGCAATTTCTCTGCGCCGAACCTGATTGACTTGGGTCCTGGGGACACGGACGTAGGGTTCGTGGGCAGCCGGGAGGCTCGAGCTCATCTCCCCCTATAAAACCCCTCTGCGGCTCTGCCTCTCTGCGCCTCCGCGCGAGCCAATAAAGCGCCTGGCCCAAAAAGGCCTCGCCTTCAGCTGCACGATGCCATAATGACGGCCGGAGGAATCCGATTGACGACTGACCTGTCCAATTGCCTCGTGGTCGGCATCTCGTCGCGTGCACTGTTCGATCTGCGGCGCGAGGACGCCCTGTTTGTAGCGGCGGGCCTCGACGCCTACCGCGCCGAGCAACTCGGCCGCGAGGAAGAGATCCTGCCACCCGGCACGGGTTTTCCCTTGGCGCGGGCGGTGCTGGGGCTGAACAGCCCAGCCGCGCCGCGGCGCGCCGAGGTGGTCGTGATGTCGCGCAATTCGACCGAGACCAGCCTGCGCATCTTCAATTCGATCCGCCACTACGGGCTCGACATCACGCGCGCGGCCCTCTCGGGCGGCGCGCCCCTTGCGCCCTACCTGAAGGCCTTCAACGTCGACCTGTTCCTGTCCTGCTACGAGGACGACGTCTGCCGGGCGCTGGGCGCCGGGGTCGCGGCCGCGCTGCTGTACGACACGCCCGAGGATCCGCTGGAGGCCGCCGAAGAGATCCGCATCGCCTTCGACGGCGACGCCATCCTCTTTTCCGATGAGTCGGAGCGCATTTTCCAGGCCGATGGGCTCGAGGCCTTTGCGCAGCACGAGCAGGAGCGCGCGCGCGTGCCGCTGGCCGAAGGGCCGTTCGCGCGCCTGTTGCACAAGCTGTCGGGCCTGCAGCGGGCCGCCGCCCGCGATGGCCTCACGCCGATCCGCACCGCGCTGGTGACGGCGCGGGGCGGACCCGCCCACGAGCGCGTGATCCGCACCCTGCTGGCCTGGGGCGTCGTCATCGACGAGGCCTTCTTCCTGGGCGGAGTGCCCAAGACGGAGATTCTTGCCGCCTTCCGGCCCCATATCTATTTCGACGACCAGGCCGCGCACTGTGAGCGTGCGGCGCCGCGCGTGCCGACCGGCCGGGTGCCGGGCGGCACGTGCGATTCCTGAGAGGTGCACCGATGAGCATTCGCGATCCGCGCGAGTATCGAGCGCTTGGCTACCTGATCGACGGCACACCATTCTTCGTGCGCGCATTGCGGGAGTGGGACCGCAACGCGGTGCTGAACCTGTTCAAGCGCTCCAGCCAGCAATCGCGCTATTTCCGTTATTTCGAGACCAAGAAGACGCTTTCGGACGACGAGCTCGACTACTACACTCAGCTGGACTTCTATCGTCATGCGGCCCTGGCTGCGGAGGCGCCGGACGAGGAGGGCATCATTGCCGTCGGCCGCTACATCGAGATCCAGCCGCCGGTGGAGCCACGCCGTGCCGAGGTGGCGTTCCTGGTGCGCGATGATTTCCAGGGCCGGGGGGTGGCGACGCAGCTTCTCAAGCACCTGATCCGGATCGCGCGCGACAACGGGATCGTCGAGTTCGAGGCCGAGATGCTGCCGACCAACACGAAGATGCTCGAGGTGTTCGACCACTCGGGCTACGAGCTGAAGCGCAGCCGCGAGCAGGACAGCATGCGGGTCGTATTCCCGATCCACGACGAACGGATTCCCTTCTGAGCGCACGGCTGCTCCTGATCGCCCTGGTCCTGCTGGCCGCCGGCTGCAGCAGGGTCGATACGCTGCGCCTCGCCCATGCCAACAGCGGCACCCCCGTGGACTGGCCCGCCGGGACGGTCTCGCTCGGGCTCGATCTCGAGCTGTCGGCCGACGGCCGGCCGTGGCTACCGGTCTCCGTGGACGGCAATGCGCCGGTGCCATTCCTGTTGCAGGCCTCGGCGGGCGCGATCGCCGTCACCGGGGCACGGGCCGCGGGATTCGGCCCGGCCGGCGCCGGCCGGATCACGCTCCAGGATGGGCTGCTGCCGGGCATCCCCGGCGGACTGTTCATCAGGCAGCGCCGCCTGGCCCTTGACGCGCTGGTGCTGGGCGACCAGAGCCTGTTGCTGGTCGACACCGCGGACTGGCCGCACCGGCAACCGCATCGCGGCGCTGCGGGCGTGCTGGGTTACGACCTGCTGCGGCGCTTCGTCGTCGAGCTCGACCTGCCTGGCCGACGATTGACGCTGTACCGGGCACACGCGCTGGACGTCAGTGGCCTGCCCGATGCGCAGCGGCTGGCGGTCCTGGGACGCACGCCGTACTTCGAGGCCTGGCTGGAACCCGCAGAGGGTCCGGGGCGCTGGCTGCGGCTGCAGTTCGAGCCCGGTGCCCCGGTCGGCATCTGCCTCGACGCGGCCCCGCCCGAGGGCGACGTGATCATTGCCGGGCAGCGCATCGCGCTCGCGGCCGCGACGTGCGCGGCGCCGCCCGGCGCTCGCGGTCCGGCCGGGCGGGACGGGGTATTCGGCGCCGGGGCGTTGCAGGCGCTCGTGGCGGTGATCGATTACCCGGCCGGCCGCATCGCATTCCGTGCAGCGGACTGAGGCGCGACCGATGTCTCGTACAATACCGGGGTCCCGGAGCTCCCGGTCGCCAGCCTGGTCATCAGCGTGCCATTGAGCGCAGATCGCAGCACCCGCCACGAGTTCGTCACCCGCTCCGAGGTGATGGCGACGCACGGCATGGCCGCAACGAGCCACCCGCTCGCGACCCAGGTGGCGCTGGATATCCTCAAGCAAGGCGGCAGCGCCGTGGACGCGGCGATCGCCGCCAACGCCGCGCTGGGCCTGATGGAGCCTGTGGCCTGCGGTGTCGGCGGGGACCTGTTCGCCATCGCCTGGGACGCCGAGTCGCGGCAGCTGCACGGCCTCAACGGCAGCGGCCGCTCGCCCCGGGGACTCGAGCTGCAGTGGTTCCTCGATAACGGCTACGAGAGCATCCCGCCGCTCGGTCCGCTCCCGGTCAGCGTGCCCGGCGCGGTCGACGGCTGGTTCGAGCTGCACGCGAAATTCGGGCGCCTGCCGATCTCCGCGATCCTGGCGCCGGCGATCGGGTACGCCCGGGAAGGATCCCCGGTCCCGGAGGTGATCGCGCAGCACTGGGCGAGCGACGCGGACCGCCTCAAGGCATATCCCGGTTTTGCAGAGGTGTTCATGCCCGGGGGACGCGCGCCCCGCAAGGGCGACATCTTCCGTAACCCCGCGCTCGCCGACACCTATGCGCGGATCGCCGCCGGCGGCCGGGATGCCTTCTACCGGGGCGACATCGCGCACACGATCTCCGATTACGTGCAGGCCAATGGCGGCTTCCTGGACCGCGACGATCTTGCCGGGCATCGCTCCGAGTGGGTGGCGCCGGTGTCCGTCAATTACCGCGGCTACGACGTGTGGCAGCTGCCGCCCAACGGCCAGGGCATCGCCGGGCTACAGATCCTGAACCTGCTCGAGGCTTGGGACATCGGCGCGATGGGCTTCGGCAGCGCCGAGTACCTGCACCTGCTGGTCGAGGCCAAGAAGCTCGCCTACGAGGATCGCGCGCGGTTCTATGCCGACCCCGCGTTCGCGGACGTCCCCGTGGCCGCGCTGGTCTCGAAGGCGTACGCCGACGTGCGCCGGGCGCTCATCGACGGGCAGCGCGCTGCACGGTCCTGCCCGCACGGCGATCCCGGGGTGCTCGAGCGCAGCGACACCACCTACCTGGCGGTCGCCGACGGCGACGGCAACATGGTCTCGCTGATCCAGAGCAACTACCGCGGCATGGGCTCCGGGATGACGCCGCCGGGACTCGGTTTCGTGCTGCAGGACCGCGGCGAACTGTTCAGCCTCCAGCCCGGCCACCCGAACGTGTACGCGCCCGGCAAGCGTCCGTTTCACACCATCATCCCGGCGTTCGTCACGCGAGACGGCGAGCCGTGGCTCAGTTTCGGCGTGATGGGCGGCGGCATGCAGCCGCAGGGCCACGTCCAGGTGCTCGTCAACATGATCGATTTCGGCATGAACCTGCAGGAGGCCGGGGACGCGCCACGGCTCCGGCACGACGGTTCCAGCGAGCCGACAGGGACGCGCATGACCGACGGCGGCGTGGTGCGGCTCGAGCGCGGCTTTCCGGCCGCGACGGTAGCCGCGCTGGAGCGGCGCGGGCACCGCGTCCAGGTTGTCGATGACGGCGGCTACGGCGGCTACCAGGCAATCCGCAAGCAGGGCCAGGTCTGGATCGGCGCCTCGGAATCCCGCAAGGACGGGCACGCCGCGGGCTATTGAACACGATTCGACATCGGTCACCGGGGGAGGGATAAGTCAGCCATGAAGGCCTTGCCGATTCACGAGGGCGCGTTCAGCGTCCTGCTGGTATTCCAGTGCAATCCGCGCGAAAGCGAACAGCTCGCGCAGGCACTGGTGGAATTCATCGAGTCCCGCATACGGTTTCATGACGGGTTTCTTTCCTCGCTCGTCTATGTGACCGAGGACGCCGGCCGGGTCGTGGAGCTGTTCCAGTGGGCCCGCGCCGAGAACTGGGCAGCGTACCGGGCGAGCGCGGACGGCCGCGAGGCCGTGGAGCGCCTCGCCGGCCGCCAGCCGAAGATCGAGTTCCTCGAGTTGATCCAGGCGATCGGGGCCCCGCGGCCCGGCACGCCGTCCATGACGGCATAGAGTTTCGGGCTATGCTTCGTGATACGGGCGGCCGACCTCCTGATCTGGAGGCGCGCGAGGCCGTCCTGCACAAATGCTGCGTTTGCCCTGGAACCGGCGTAGCCTGTCGGCCGTTACACTGGTGACCCGCATTCCACCGAGGAGAACCGACATGACCCTATGCCCCGTTGCCCTGGCCACAGGCTGCAAGAAGTGCGCGATCTTTTCGATGTGCCCGCTCAAGGGCGTCATCGGCGACTACAAGAAGGGTGACGACGCCCCGTCGAAGCGCGAGGCCGACTCCGACCGGAAGCGGCGTTGACCCGGGTCGCGAAGCGCGCATGAGCCTGCCGCCGCACAACCTGGCGTCCGACATTCGCGGCGCCGGTCGCCTGCTGTTCGAGGCCGGCGTCCACGTGACCGACCTGGTGGAGTCGATGCACGGCACCATCGCCGGGCTTGCCGGCTTCGTGCCTGGCGCGAGCAACGAGCGGACCCGCGGCATCACGGGCTTCGTCTATCGGTGCGTGGGCGGAGGGATCCGCCTGGCCGGAAAGGGGCTCGACACGGCGCTGGTGCCGGTCGCCGCGCTGACCGCGACCCGCGAACGCCCGCCGAGCCACGAGACCACGCTGGCCGTGCTCAACGGCGTGCTCGGCGACCACCTGGCCGCCACTGGTAATCCGCTGGCCATCCGCATGAGCCTGCGCCGGGAAGGGGCGGTGCTCGAGTTGACCGCGGGTGCGATTCGCAATGCGATCGCCACGGCCGGGAGCCGGGTGCTCATCCAGGCGCACGGCCTGTGCATGCACCCGCGGCAATGGGCGCGCGGCGGCCGGGATCAAGTAGCCGCCCTCGGTCATGAGCTCGGCTACACCAATCTGCACCTGTACTACAACTCCGGACTGCACATCGCGGCGAATGGCCGGCTGCTCGCCGGGATGCTGGAGACGCTGGTGGCCGAATGGCCGGTCCCCCTCGAGGAGCTGGTCATCGTCGGGCACAGCATGGGCGGTCTGGTGGCGCGCAGCGCCTGTCATTACGGCGAGGCGGCAGGTCACGCCTGGCCACGGCGGCTCAGCAAGCTCGTGTTCCTCGGCACGCCGCACCACGGCTCGCCGCTGGAGCGCGCCGGCAACGGCCTCGACAGCCTGCTGGGCCTGAGTCCCTACACCCGGCCGTTCACGCGCCTCGGCCGAGTTCGCAGCCACGGCATCACTGACCTGCGTTTCGGCATCCTGCTGGAAGAGGACTGGCGGGAGCGAGACCGCTATGCGCCGATGCGCGAAGATCCACGCACCCCCTTGCCGCTTCCGGCGGACGTCGAGTGCTATGCGGCGGCCGCGGTGCGCGCGGACCGGCATGACGCGCCCGCTGCGCGCCTGCTCGGCGACGGCCTCGTACCGCTGGCCAGCGCGCTGGGTGAACACGAGGACGCGCGCTTTGTCCTGGAGTTCCCGGACGGCCACCGCTGGGTCGGGTCGGGCCTCGGCCATCTCGATCTCCTGTCGAGCCCGCAGGTGGTCGCGCAGGTCGGACGCTGGCTGGAGCGCTAGGCGCGACACGGTGTACGTTTCCAATGGGATGGACTCCTCCTCACCCACGAAACGGCATCTGGGTGCCAGACTGGTGATGTTGTTTACCAGTCAGGAGCGAGGAGGAGCCCGAGATGGAGATTATTCGAGTCAGCGTGGACTTGGCAAAGAACGTGTTTGAACTGCACGGTGTGGATGCGCGGGAGAAGGCAGTCTGGTAACGCAGCGCGCGTCGCAGCCGCTGGCTGATGGAGCTGCAACGCCATGTGGCGCCGGGCGCCGAGGTTGGGATGGAGGCCTGCGCGGGAGCGCACCACTGGGGTCGAGAGCTGGAGGCGCGCGGCTATCGAGTGAGGCTGATGGCCCCGCAGTTTGTGAAGCCGTATCTGAAGAGCAACAAGAGTGATCGCAATGATGCAGCGGCGATCTGTGAGGCGATGAGCCGGCCGTCAATGCGCTTTGTGGCGTTGAAGAGTGTTGCGCAGCAGGACATTCAGGCCGTGCATCGGGTGCGTGCGGAGCTGATCAAGCAGCGCACGGCGAAGGCTAACCAGATCCGGGGCCTGGTGGGCGAGTACGGCCTGGTGGCGCCACTGCGGATCGGTGCCCTGCGTCGAGCGCTGCCCGAGTGGCTGGAAGATGCCACGAACGGCCTGAGCGACCGGTTCCGGCGGCTGCTGGCAGGCCTGGCCGAGGACCTGCGACGCCTGGACGAGCGGATTGGTGAGTTGGACGAGGAACTTGTCGCAATCGTGCAGGAGACGCCGGCCGCGCAACGGCTGCTGGCGCTGCGCGGTGTCGGCCCCAAGGTGGCCACGGCGCTGGTGGCTGCCCTGGGCACGGGTGAATGTGGCGACCGTGGCACTGGCCAACAAGACCGCGCGCATGGCCCTGGGCGCTGCTACGCCACGATGTCGAATACGATCCCTTGTGGAGTACGCAGGCGACCTGAGGGTCACCACTGTTTTACACATCCTGCCCACGATTACGACGGAATCTGAGTGACGGCGAACAGGTCGGACCGGCGTTGGCAAAACCCGCTTTCCGCGGTGGGCGAAAAGCCCGTGTTTCCGCTTGGGAGCCAGCGCGCGAATAGCCCATCAAGGTCCCGTGCCAGAGGCACGACATAGAGACCGGATACACGTGTGCAATCGACTATGACGCCAAATTACAGACCCCTTGCAAACGAGGAGGAGTCCATACACGCGGAATGATGCCCCATAACGGCCGGGCATCGATACGGGATTTTCCGCAGCCGGGGCGGCGGGGCTGACCGCCTTCGCCGCGTGGGCTATGCTGGCGGGCACTCGTTTCCGGGAGGATGCTGGCATTGACGGATCCACAGCAGGCACTGGCCCGGCTCAGGGCGGACCTCGACGCGATCGACGGTGAACTGGTGGACATGGCGGCACGGCGCCAGGCCATCGTCGCGGAGATCGGGCGGCTGAAGCGCCATCACCGCCAGCCCACCCGCGACTACACCCGCGAGCGCGAGGTGCGCGAGCTGGCCCGCGCGCGGGCCGCGCGGCAGGGACTCGACCCGGATCTCGGCGAGCGGCTCGTGGGTGCCATGATCGAGGCCTCGCTGACCAGCCAGGAGCGCGACCGCCTCGAGGCGCTCGGCACCGGCGCCGGGCGCAGCGCCCTGGTCATCGGCGGCGCCGGGCGCATGGGCCGCTGGTTCACGGAATTCCTTGCCACCCAGGGCTGGGCCGTGGGCGTCGCCGATCCCGCCGGACCCGTGCCCGGGCTGCCCTGGCACGCCGACTGGCGCGAGCCGGCGCGCACCGCCGAGCTCATCATTGTCGCCGCGCCGCTGGCCGCCACCGCGGCCATCCTCGAGCAGCTCGTCGAACTCCGGCCGCCGGGGCTGGTGGTGGAGATCGGTTCCATCAAGGCGCCGGTGGCGGCGTCGCTCGCGGCGCTGCGCGACGCCGGCGTCGCGGTCGCGTCGATCCACCCCATGTTCGGCCCCGACGTGCGCCTGCTCGCGGGACGGCACGTCATCCTCGTGGACATCGGCGCCCCGGAGGCTCAGGCACTGGCCCGCGCGCTGTTCGAGCAGACCTCGGCCGGGCTCGCGGAAATGTCGCTCGAGCAGCACGACCGCCTCGTGGCCTGGGTGCTCGGCCTGTCGCATGCGACGAACATCGCCTTTTTCACCGCGCTCGCCCAGAGCGGCCGCGGCATCGCGGAGCTGGCCGCGTTCGCGAGCACGACGTTCGGCGCGCAGCTGCGCGTCGCCTCGCGGGTCGCGCAGGAAAACCCCGAGCTGTACTTCGAGATCCAGTCGACGAACCCGCACGGCGTCGAGCCGCTGCGCGCGCTGGCGGCCGCGGCGGCGGCCGTGGAGGGCGCGGTCACCTCCGGCGACGGCGCGGCGTTCGCCGCCCTGATGCGCGCGGGGGCGCGCTACCTCGAGGAGCCGCAGGGTTGAGCCGCGGCGAGCTCGCGGGCTCGCTCTATGATCTCGTCACCGGCGACGAGGATGCGCGCGTCTGCAAGGACATCCCGGACGCCGCCTGCAACGACCAGCCGCAGAACTTCTTCCTGCAGCTCGGCGCCCTCGTCTGCACCAAGATCGGCGACGAGCTCGCCAGTGCAAAGCTCGTGCTGCCATGGCTGCTGTCGGCCGCGGGCGCGCCGGCGTTCTTCATCGGCCTGCTCGTGCCGATCCGCGAGTCCCTGTCGCTGCTGCCGCAGCTGTTCGTCGCGGCCGCGATCCGCGCGCAGGCCGTGCGCAAGTGGTTCTGGGTCGGCGGCAGCGTGGCGCAGGCGCTCTGCGTGATGGGCATGGCGGCGGCCGCGCTGCTGCTCGAGGGCGCCGCGGCCGGCTGGACCGTCGTCGGCTTGCTGGTGCTGTTCAGCCTCGCGCGGGGGGTCTCGTCGGTGGCCGCCAAGGACGTCATGGGCAAGACGGTGTCGAAGACGCGGCGCGGGACGCTGACGGGCTACGCGACCGCCGCGGCCGGCGTGGTGACGATCGCGGCGGGCGCCTGGCTGCAGCTGCGCGCCGGGCCCGAGGAGAACGCCGGCGGCGTCGCCGTGCTGCTGCTGGTCGCCGGCGGTCTGTGGCTGCTCGGCGCCGCGCTGTACGCGAATCTTCGCGAGCAGCCCGGCGCGACCGAGGGCGGCGGCAACGCGGGGCGCGACGCGCTCGCCAGCCTGTCCATCCTGGTCACCGACGCGCCGTTCCGCCGCTTCGTGATCACGCGCGCGCTGCTGGTCGCGACGGCGCTGCTGGTGCCGTTCTACGCGGCGCTCGCGCGCGAGGTCTCCGGCGAGGGCCTGGGCGGGCTCGGCGCCCTGCTGGTGGCCGCGGGGATCGCCTCGACGGTCAGCTCGGGCTTCTGGGGCAGGATGGCGGACCGCTCCAGCCGCGACGTGTTGCGCGTCGCCGCAACGGTCGCCGGCGTGCTCAGCCTGGCCGTGGCCGGCTGGCACATGGCCGGCGCACCGGGCCTGCCGGCCGGGGCGGTCGTCGTGGCGGCGTTCTTCATCATCGGCGTCGCCCACGCGGGCATCCGCATCGGCCGCAAGACCTACCTCGTCGACATGGCCACGGCGCAGACGCGGGCGACCTACGTCGCGGTCAGCAATACCGCGATCGGCGTGGTGCTGCTCGCCGGCGGCGTGTTCGGCGTCGTGGCCGAGCGGGTCGGGACGACCGAGACGATCGGCCTGCTGGGCCTATTCTGCCTCGCGGGGGCAATGGGCGCGACGCGCCTGGACGAAGTGACGACTTAGACGTAGAGGACAACCATCATGGAAACGAGCCAGATCCTGGTCGGCGGCGGGGACGCGGGCCACGTCGTACTGGAACCGCGCTATGCGAACCGGCATGGCCTGATCGCGGGCGCGACCGGGACCGGCAAGACCGTCTCGCTGCAGATCCTGGCCGAGGCGTTTTCCGCCCGCGGCGTGCCGGTGTTCCTCGCCGACGTGAAGGGCGACCTGGCGGGCCTGTCGCAGGCGGGCGCCCCGCACCCGAAAATTGACGAGCGCGTGGCCACGATCGGCATGCCGCCGCCTGTCCTCGCGCCGTCACCGGTGGTGTTCTGGGACGTGTTCGGCCGCGGCGGCCACCACCTCAGGACCACGGTCTCCGAGATGGGCCCGATGCTGCTCGCGCGCCTGCTGGAACTGAACGACACGCAGGAAGGCGTGCTGCAGGTCGTGTTCCGCTACGCGGACGAGGAAGGCCTGCTGCTGCTCGACATGCCCGACCTGCGCGCGCTGCTGAACCATGCCGCGGAGCGCGAGCAGGAGATCTCGGCGCGCTACGGGCGGATCACCCGCGCCTCGATCGGCGCCATCCAGCGCCGCCTGCTGGCGCTCGAGTCGCAGGGTGGCGACAGCTTCTTCGGCGAGCCCGCGCTGCAGCTCGCCGACATGATGCGCACCGACCTGTCCGGCCGGGGGATCATCAACGTGCTCGACGCGCGCGTGCTGTTCCACTCGCCGCGGGTATACGCCACCTGCCTGCTATGGCTGCTGGCCGAGCTGTTCGAGCAGTTGCCCGAGATCGGCGACCCGCCGGCGCCGAAGCTGGTGTTCTTCTTCGACGAGGCCCACCTGCTGTTCGACAATGCGCCGCCGGCGCTGGTCGCCAAGGTCGAGCAGGTCGTGCGCCTGATCCGTTCCAAGGGCGTCGGCGTGTGGTTCGTGACCCAGAGCCCGCTCGACCTGCCGGACGCGGTGCTCGGGCAGCTCGGCAACCGCGTGCAGCATGCGCTGCGGGCCTTCACGCCGCGCGACCAGAAGGCCGTGCGCGCGGCCGCGACCACCTTCCGGCAGAACCCGGCGCTGGACACCGCCACCGCGATCACGGAGCTGGGCGTCGGCGAGGCGCTGGTCTCCATGCTGGAAGACAAGGGCGTACCGGGCGTCGTGCAGCGCTGCCTCGTGCGGCCGCCCTGTTCGCGCATCGGGCCGATCACCGACGAGGAACGCACCCTCGTGCGCAGTCGCAGCCCGGTGGGCGGATTATACGACCAGGCCGTGAACCGCGAATCGGCCTACGAGATTCTCTCCGTGCGGGCCGAGCAGGCCGCGAGCGAGGCTGCCGCGGAGGCGGCAGCCCGGCAGGCCGAGAAAGATGCCGAGGCGGCGGCACGCGCGAGCCGGGCGAGTCGCCCGCGGGCCAGCTCGCGCCAGGGCTACGTGGAGGCGGCGACGAAGAGCGCGGTCAGGAGCATGAGCAGCCAGCTCGGCCGCAGCCTCGGGCAGTCGCTGCTCAGGGGGCTGCTCGGCTCGCTGTCCAAGCGCTGACGGCGGTCATAGGCCCGCTTCGGCAGATTCGGAGGTGTAAGGCAGGCCAATCCGGAATGAAAGCCCGGCAAATCCGGAATCCGGCGGTGTGGCTTCCCGTGCAAGCTCCAACAAAATCAACGCGACAGCAGCTCGACGTAGCGC
Source organism: Gammaproteobacteria bacterium (assembly GCA_047921395.1). Classification (GTDB taxonomy): domain Bacteria; phylum Pseudomonadota; class Gammaproteobacteria; order Steroidobacterales; family XN24; genus XN24. The sequence continues at coordinate 145 of JBLRWH010000073.1, read as the reverse complement.
TGGTAGCTGTAGATCCGATTCTTTTTCTGACCGGTCATCTCGGTCACGATGCCCAGGTCTTCCAGGACCCTGACGGCTGCATTGGCGGTCGGAAAGGTGGTGTCCAGGCTCTTCCGCACCCGCTCGATGGTGAAGCGCGGCATCA
>JBLRWH010000072.1:0-12756 GCA_047921395.1 Gammaproteobacteria bacterium | reverse complement strand
AGACACGCAACAGTATAATATATGTTCCGTTATTTATGTGTCGTTATACTAGGACAACATCAACTTCGAGCGGTCTCGCTGCGGGATGTTGGGCGGCTTGGCCGCGCTACTCTACAGTCACGGACTTCGCCAGGTTCCTCGGCTGGTCCACGTCCGTGCCCTTGAGCACGGCGACGTGATAGGCGAGCAGCTGCAGCGGCACCGTGAAGGCGATGGGCGCCTGGAAGTCCTCGATGTGGGCCGGCATTTCCAGCACCGTGACGCCCGGGCCGTTCTCGATCCGCGCGTCGGGATCCGCGAACACGAACAGCTCGCCGCCGCGGGCGCGGACCTCCTGCATGTTCGCCTTCAGCTTCTCGACCAGCTCGTTGTTCGGCGCCACGACGATCACCGGCATGTCGGCGTCCACCAGCGCCAGGGGGCCGTGCTTGAGCTCCCCCGCCGGGTAAGCCTCGGCGTGGATGTATGAAATCTCTTTCAGCTTCAGCGCGCCCTCCAGCGCCACCGGGAACTGGATCCCCCGGCCCAGGAACAGCGCGTGATGCTTGTCGGCGAAGCGCTCCGCGAGCAGCTCGATCGCGCCGTCCATCTCCAGGATCTGGTCCAGCAACGCCGGCACGCCGACCAGCTGGCGCACCAGCTCGCTTTCGGCCTCCCCGGCCAGGCCATGGCGCCTTGCCAGCACCACGCCGAGCAGCGACAGGGCCGCCAGCTGGGTGGTGAAGGCCTTGGTCGACGCCACGCCGATCTCGGGGCCGGCGCGCGTCATCAGCACCAGGTCGGACTCGCGCACCAGGGCGCTTTCCGGCGCGTTGCAGATCCCCAGGACGCCCAGGTAGCCCATGGTCTTCGCGGCGCGCAGCGCCTCGAGCGTGTCCAGCGTCTCGCCGGACTGGGAGATCGCCACGAACAGCGTGCCCTCCGGCACCACGGGCTCGCGGTAACGGTACTCGCTCGCGATCTCGACCATGCACGGGATGCGCGCGAACTTCTCGATGAAATACCGCGCGACCAGCCCGGCGTGGTAGCTCGTGCCGCAGGCGACGATCTGCACGGCGCGGGTCGCGTCGAAGATCGCCGGTGCGCCCGGTCCGAAGGCGTGCTCGAGCACCTTGCCGGCGCCGACCCGCTCGCTGAGCGTCTCGGCCACGGCGCGCGGCTGCTCGTGGATTTCTTTCTGCATGAAATGCCGGTACTGGCCGCGCTCCATCGCGTCGGCCGAGAGGACGCTTTCCTTCTCCTCGCGGCGAGCGATCGTGCCCACGGCGTCCCAGATCGTCACGGCTTCGCGCGTGACCAGGGCGATGTCGCCCTCCTCCAGGAAGATGAACCTGCGGGTTACGGGCAGCAGCGCCGCGACGTCGGACGCGACGAAGTTCTCGCCGATACCCAGGCCGATCACCACCGGGCAGCCGGCCCGAGCGACGACGATCCGGTCGGGATCCTCGGAGCTGACCACCGCGAGCGCGTACGCGCCCTGGAGGTCGGCGACCGTGCGGCGCACCGCGTCGAGCAGCCCGCCGTTGGCGTCAAGATAGCTGCGGATGCGGTGTGCGATGACCTCGGTGTCGGTCTCGGATTCGAAGTGATAGCCGCCGGCCTGCAGTTCGCGGCGCAGGACCTCGTGGTTCTCAATGATGCCGTTGTGCACCAGCGCGACGCCGGGGCCCGAAACCTGCGGGTGGGCGTTACGCTCGCTCGGCACGCCGTGCGTGGCCCAGCGCGTGTGGGCGATGCCGCAGCGCCCCGCCAGCGGCAGGCGGTCGAGCGCCTCCTGGAGGCGCTGCACCTTGCCCTCGGTGCGGCGACGCTCGATGGTGCCGCCCGCCACCTGGACCGCGAGGCCCGCGGAGTCGTAGCCGCGATACTCGAGCCGCCGCAGCCCCTCCATCAGGATGGGCACGACGTCCCGCTGGGCAATCCCGCCTACGATTCCGCACATCTGGGCAATCCCTCTGGTCTGGCCGCGCCCGCGCCGGAGGCCGGGCGGCCGATGACTATTTCTGTTGCTTGACCGGGCGCTTCCAGCCGCGCACCGTCACCTGCTTGCCGCGTGCGACTGTCAGCTCGCCGCCCGGCGCATCCTTCGAGATCGTCGACCCCGCGCCGATGGTCGCGCCCGCGCCGACCTCGACAGGCGCCACCAGGGCCGTGTTCGAGCCGATGAAGGCGCCGTCGCCGATCACCGTCCGGTGCTTGTTGGCACCGTCGTAATTGCACGTGATCGTGCCGGCCCCGACGTTGACGCGCGTCCCAATCTCGGCATCTCCCACGTAACTCAGGTGGTTCACCTTGCTGCCGGCGCCGACCCGGCTCTTCTTGAGCTCGACGAAATTGCCGATCTTGACGCCCTCGGCGAGTTCGGCGCCGGGCCGCAGCCGGGCAAACGGCCCGAGCTCGCACCCTGGGCCGATCTCCGCACCCTCGATGACCGTGTTCGCATGCACGACGCAGCCTGCGCCGAGCCGGCTGTCGCGAATCAGCACGTTCGGCCCGACTGAGACCTCGTCACCGAGCTCGACGACGCCCTCGAACACCGCATTGACATCGATAACCACGTCGCGGCCGCAGTCCAGCCGGCCCCGCACGTCGATGCGCGCAGGATCGACGAGCGTGACGCCCGCGGCCATCAGCTCGCTCGTGATCCTGGCCCTGAGCGCAGTCTCCAGCCCGGCGAGTTGCGCCCGGTCGTTGATGCCGAGCACCTCCGCGACCGTCGGCGCGAGCCGCGCCTCCACGTCGACATCCTCCGCGACGGCCTTTTCGACGATGTCCGTGAGGTAGTACTCGCCCTGGGAATTCGCGTTCGACAACCCGGCCAGCCAGGCGCGCAACCGTCCGGCCGGCGCGGCGAGAATCCCCGTATTGACCTCGGCGACCACGAGTTCCGCCGGCGAAGCATCCTTCTGTTCCACGATGCGCACGACCCGCCCGGCGGCGTCGCGAATCAGCCGCCCGTAGCCGGTGGGATCCTCCAGGCGCACGCCGAGCAGCGCGAGCCGCCCGTCGCGCGCCGCCGTCACCAGCGGCTTCAGCGTCGCGGCCTCGATCAGCGGCACGTCGCCGTAGAGCACCAGCACGGTCGCGTCGTCCGGGATGCCCGGCATGGCCTGGGCCACCGCATGCCCGGTGCCGAGCTGCTCCGCCTGCAGCACCCAGTGCACGTCGGAATCCGGGAACGCAGCCGGGACCGCGTCGCCCCCGTGGCCGTACACCACGTGAGTTGCATGGGCGCCGAGGCCCAGCGCACGGCCGAGCACGTGGGCGAGCAGCGGACGCCCGGCCAACGGCTGCAGCACCTTGGGGCGAGCCGATTTCATCCGGGTGCCCTGCCCGGCGGCGAGAATCACGACATGCAACGCCATGCTCAGAAATCCCCGGTGGCGAACGGACGGAAGATGATAACTGGTTTGCGAAAGGCCCCACAGGCGGCCCGTCGGCCAGGCGTTATCCACAAGCTGGGCCGCGCCCCGGATTGCCTGTGTATATTTTCCACGCGAACCGTAGCGCCTCGGTGTCGCCAGATTCGAAAATCAAGGAAATCGGACGCCTGCATGCAATACCCCTGTGGATAGCTCACTCTGTGCCCGGCGTCGCGTCGCCCAGCACGCGCGCAAAAACCGCCCGATCGACGTTCGCGCCGGACAGCACGACCCCCACCCTGCGGCCCGCGATCCGCCCGGCCTCCTGGGTCGCCGCAGCCAGCGCCGCGGCGCCGGCGCCTTCGGCGACGTTGTGCGTGCACTCGTAAAGCAGCGCCATGGCGGCGGCCACCTCGGCGTCCGTTACCTGGACCATCCGGTCGACGCCGCCGAGCATCAGCGCCAACGCCGCTGGCTCGACGACCCGGCACGCCATGCCGTCGGCCAGCCAGGTCGTGGCCGGCGACTCGACGGGGGCGCGCGCGGCGAAGGACTCGGCGTAAGCCGTGGCATGCGCGGAGACGACGCCCACGACCTCCGTCCCCAGCCCCAGCGCGTCGCGGGCGGCCAGCATCCCGCAGATGCCCGAGCCCAGGCCGATGGGGACATAGACGACGTCGAGGGCAGGGGCCGCGGACAGGAACTCAAGCGCATAGGTCGCGACCCCGGTGACCAGCAGCGGGTGGAAAGAGGGCACCATCTCCAGCCGGTGCTCGCCCGCGAGGACCGCGGCATGCTCGCGGGCCTCCTGGAAATCATTCCCATGCTCAATGAGTTGCGCGCCCAGCGCACGCATGGCGAGGTTCTTCTCGCGGCTGTTGCCGTGCGGCACGACGATCGTCGTGGGGATCCCGTGGCGCCGGGCGGCGAACGCCACGGACTGGCCGTGGTTGCCGCGCGTCGCGCAGATCACGCCGTGAGGCCGACGCCCTGAACGCGCAAGTTCCTCAAAATAAACGAGTCCGCCCCGGACCTTGAAGGCTCCCACGGGCGTGTGGTTCTCGTGCTTGACCCAGGTCTCCGCGCCGAGCCGCGCGCTGAGCAGCGGCCAGACCTGTTGCGGTGTGGGCGCGATCGCGGCGTGGACGACCCGCGCGGCGCTCTCGATCTGTTCGCGTGACGGACGCAGGGACGGCTCGCTCAATTCTGCGCCTCCTCGCTCGCCGGGCCGATCCCACGGCGGACGAGCCAATACAGCACGGCGCCCGCGAGCAGGAACGCCCCCGTCACCAGCACCGCGTCGAGGCGCACCTGCAGCAGCAGCAGACCCGACACGACGAACGCGCCGGCCGCCGTGACCCACCCGCCGGGCACCCGGAAGCTGCCGGGGCTGTCCCCGAACCGGCGACGCAGCCGCGGCATGGCGCCAATGCAGGCCATGTAGATCAACACCCGCACCAGCGCGCTCATCGCGGCCAGCCAGACAAAGGAGCCGTAGACGCCGAGCAGGAATACCAGCACCGAGAAAAAGATGATGGATTGCATGGGCGTGCGCGTCGACGGATGCACCTGACCGAACCAGGCCGGGAGACTGCCATCACGCGCCAGGGCATAGGTCATGCGCGGCGCCGAGAGCATCGTTCCGGCGAGATTCCCCGCGACCGAGACCACCACGGCGGCCGTCAGGAGGATGGCGCCGGCCGGCCCGAACAGGACGGCGCCGACGTCCACCAGGGCCCGTTCGGAGGCCGCGAGGTCCGGCAGCACGGCGACAGCCACCGCCTGCACCAGCACGTACAGGATAGTGACGACGACCATCGCCAGGATCAGGCCGCGCGGCATGTCGCGCGCGGGATTCCGCGCCTCCCCGGCGGGCACCACCGCGCCTTCCCAGCCGACGAAAGCATAGATCACCAGCAGGGCCGCCATGCCGAAACTGGTATAGCCGGGCAGTGCGGTGGTCGTGACCGGGAACGCCGCCGGCTGCAGCCAGGCGAGGCCGACCGCGACCAGGGCCAGCAGGGGGAGCAACTTCAGCACCGTCAACAGGCCGAGGGAGCGCATGCCGTGGCGCGTCCCGGCGACGTTGGGTACGGCGAGCAGGAGCACGACGAGCCCCAGCAGGAAGATGCGTCCCGCGCCGCCCTCGGCCGGGCGCCAGAAGAATGCAACGGAGGCAACCAGCAGGTTCATGTTCGCCGCGAAGGCCGTGGCCCGCGCGATGTAGAAGGCCCACCCCGCCTGGAAACCCGCATGGGACCCGAACGCGGCGCGCAGGTAGAGCATTGGGCCGCCGGTGCCGCGGAAGTAGCTCGCAATCTCTGCGAAGCAGAGCACGACCGCCGTCAGCAGGAAGCCGCAGCCCAGGAACACCAGCGGGCTATAGATTCCCGTCAGCGCGGCCGCCCCGGCAGGGACCCCGAAGATCCCCGCGCCGATCATGCCGTTGACGGCCAGCAGCCAGATACCGCTGACCGACAGCTGGCGAAGCAGCGGTTCATCGTTATGCATCGACGCGGCCTCGAGCCGATGCGTGGCGGCCCGGTCGCCCGGCCAGGCTAGCGTGCCGTCACGATCACGCCGAGCGCGTCGGGCTCGCGACCCGTGGCCCACCGATCTACAACCTGCCAGGTGGCTGTCTCGATGACCGCCACCTCGTTCGCGCCGCTGACGGCCACGAAGATCCTTTCGCCACCGGGTTCGACCTCGATACCGATCGGCAGGGCAGAGTCCCCAAGCAGCGTCTGCTGGTACTCCGCGCCGGGGTCCGCGATCTGCACGGCCGCGACGAGCGTGCGCGCCCGGATGTCGAACACCGACAGCGTGGCGGCGCGCGCATTCGTCACCAGCGCATGGCGGCCGTCCGGCGTCATCGCGACCCGGATCGGAAAGCCCACCGAGTCCAGCGTGGCCGCGATCTCCAGGCTGTCCGCATCCACCACGCTGACGGTATCGTCGGCCCGGTTGGTGACCCAGACCTCGCGTCCCCCATGCGCGACGCCCACGCCCTCGGCGCCAGCGCCGGTCTCGATCGTGCCAGAGACCTTGCCGGCCTCCAGGTCCACCTTCTCGAGCGTGCCGGCGGAGATGTTGGTCACCCACGCATAGCGCCCGTCCGGGGAAGCCGCGACCATGTGGGCGACGCCCCCGCCGACGTCGATCCGCTGCAACACCCTGCCCTGGGCGACGTCGACGACGAGCAGACGGTGGCTGCCCTCGGTGGTGACGACGAGACGACCGTCGGGCAGGAAGGCCATGCCGTGCGGGCGGGTGTCCTCGCCGAGGTCCACGACCCGCGCGACTTCTCCCGCGGGCCAGTCGATCACCGTCAGGCTGTTGCCCGGCTGGTCGCGCTCACCGTAGTTGCTCACCACGGCAAACCGCCCGTCGGGCGAGATCTCGACCTCGTGAGGGCCGATCCCGGTCTCGAACGAGGCGCGCTTTTCGCCGCTGGCCAGGTCGAGCGCCCATAGCGTGTGGCCGCTCTTGTTGCCTACCAGGAGGACATCGCCGTGGGCGACAGCATACGCGAACAAGCACACCGTCGCGATGAGGATGCTGCTGAATTTCATGTCGTTTACCTGCTACTGCCGGCCCATCGATGGATCGCGGAATTGTAACGCCCGGGGGCCGGGGCTCAGGAGTCGGAGGCGTCGGCTTCGCTGGTGGCCGGCGGCGCCTCGGCAGGGGCGTCTTCGCCAGGACCGGCCTTGCGCAGTCGCTTCTCTTCTTTCTTCTTCTTCTTTGCCAGGTCTCGCTGGCGCTTGGCGAACGCGTAATTGGGTTTGGCCATTGGGCGATTGTCTCCGCTCTGTTCGTCTCTCGGACAAACAGGGTAAGGCATTTTCACGTCGGCCGCTTCCCGGCGGGCGATGTCGCTCGCCCCTAGCCCTCTGCCGGCATCGCGTCCACGGGCTGCTCGAAGGCAATGAACAGCACGCAGGGAGCGCCTGCGGCGCACACCGCGTCGTGCGGCAACGCGGGCGGCCCATAGGCATAACTGCCCGGGCGCAGCACCACCGTGTCCTGGCCGTCATAGGTGACGTGCAGTTCCCCCGAGACCAGCACCATGCGCTCGGCGGAGGTGTGCGTGTGTTTCGAGATGTCGGCATTCTGGTCGCCGGGATCGCCGTGCAGCACCGCGATCCGGCAGCCCTCGGGGAAGAACCCGGGGCAGGGGCCCCACTCGAGCGCCGGGTTGTCGTGCGTTACCGCCAGGGCCTGTTCCTGGGCATCCAGAGTCGCGCTGCAGGCCAGCAGCAGAAGAGAAAACAACGCCGCGTGCGCGGTGCGTCCGCGGATGTTCTGGTCTTTCATGAGGGCACCTCGCTGTTGCCGTTCGGCCCGGATAACGCGGGGCCCCACGTGTTGCGCGCACATAACAGCCATTGCATTGCGGCATCAAACGGCCGCGATATTGCAGGCCCCAATCGATTCGGCTACGTTGAACGCCACCCTGGGGGCGCCATGATCAACCACCGCTACAAATTCATTTTCGTGCACATCAACAAGTGCGCCGGACAGAGCGTCCGGCGGGCCCTGCCGCGCGGCACCCGCGGCCACAACACGATCATGTACTACCTGGCGCTCTGCGAGCAGAAAGGACGCGATCCGTCCGAGTATTTCAAGTTCACGATCGTCCGCAACCCGTGGGATAAGGTCGTGTCCTTCTACCACTACCACCAGCGCCGCAAGTGGGACATTTTCCCGTGGACGACGGCCACGGAGCCGGACTTCAACGGCTTCATCCGCCGCCTGTTTGTCGACGACGAGGGTGCGCTCGCGCACGAGATTTTCCGGGGGCGCAGCGGCAACTCGACGCATCACCTCCGGCTGAGCAACTCGCTCGACTGGGTCAGCGGCCCGGACGGCGAGATCCTCGTCGACTTCATCGGCCGCATGGAGAACCTGCAGGCCGACTTCGACGAGGTCTGCGACCGCATTGGCATCAAGCGGCGGCAGCTGCCGCACGCCAACCGCTCGTCCCATAAGCCCTACTGGGAATATTATGACGACGTGTCGCGCGAGATCGTCGCCGGCCGTTTCCAGCGCGATATCGATTACTTCGGTTATCGCTTCGGCGAGTGAGCGGGCGTCCACAGTGTCGCGATGCCGTCGATGACGGCGAGATCTTCCGCGTACATCGCCTCCAGCCGCGCCCGCTGCTCTGCGCTCCACGGGTCGAAACGTGGATACTCCGCGCCGATCGGGAAGCCCTCGCGTAGCCGCAGCACCTCGGCCTTGCGCGGGCGAGCGTCGCTGAAGCGCGCCATTGCCTCCACCGCCCGGCCTGAGAAACCCGACTTGGGGTCCTGCCGCAGCGGCGCGCCGAAATCGGTGATCGCGTCGCCGGCGTAGAACTGCATGATCGACCGGGCGTTCTCCCGGTAGTCTTCGTAGCGCCAGACGTGCACCGGCACGCCGGGGAGGTCGCGCTGCAAGTCGCGAATCACGTCCGGCCATCGGCGGGTCGGTAGCGCCGCCTCGAACGGCCGGTAGGGATGCCGCCAGAGGCTCTCGCCATAGGCCGAGGCGAGGAACGTGTCGTAGCGGCGCACGCACAGGAAAATGCTGAGCTCGCAGTCGAGGAAATACCGCAGCGCGCGCGCGGGCTCCGGGTACATGCGCAAGCCGCCGCGGGTCGTGCCCAGGATATTCTCGTCGGAGAACAGCCAGCTCCCTCCGTGCCAGCGATGCCAGGGCAGCCGCGGCCGGCATTTCCGCACCGGCGACGTCAGCGTCATGCGCAGGCGCTTCAGCGGCACGTAGCGCGTGCCGGGTGCGAAGCTGCAGCCCGCCAGCGTCATCTGCAGGTGCGTGCTGGCGGTCTTGTGCGCGCCGATGTGGAAACGTATCCGGGTCACGACCGCATCTTCACGCTAGTCTCAAGAGTCCTTGTCACGAAAGCGTGCCTGGATGCGGCGAATCGTCGTGCGAATCGCGTTCGACAGGCGGCTGCCCTGGTAGCGCCCCTTGCTCGCATGCAGTATCCGGTAAACGCCCGGCACGTCGATCGGCTCGCCCTGGGTGCGCAACAGCCAGCGAAATGCGCGGTCCTCGTGGGCCTTGGCCCACTTGCGCGATGGCTTCTGGTAGAGCCTGATGCCATCGCAGTAGCCGCAGGCACGCGCCATATCCCCGTGGGCAATCTGCAGCGGGCCTGTCGCCCGATCCCGCTGCCGCGGCGTGAAGCGCGTGACGTCGATGTCGACGACGCGCGGCGCCGTACGCGCCGCGTGCAGCATCGGGTCGCCCGGCTCCAGCAACACGGAGCAGTGTTCCTCGCGCGGGAACACCAGCGCGTCGCGCCGTCCCTGCACGGCATCGGCCAGGCCGTCCAGACAGCCGGCATGGAACACCACGTCGCAGTCCGTGAACCAGACCCAGTCGCACTGGGTCGCGAGCGCGGCCAGGTTGCGGCCGATGCCGCGCCGGAACAGCCGGCCCTTGTCCAGCACCTGCCAGTTCCAGGTGACGCCCGGCACGTCCAGCGCGCCGAAATACTCGAGCAGCGCGACGGTGTCCTCATCTTCGGCCGCGTGGAAGACGGTCATAGTCACGTCGATCCGGTCGGGCGGATGAAGCACCAGCGAACTCAGCTGGTAGGCGAGCATCTGGGCATAGCCCCAGCAGTGCGTGACGATCTCCAGGCTGAGCCGCCCGGTGCGTGCGGCGCGCTCGTGTTCGGCTGGCAGCGATGGCAGGAACCACTGCGGCGGCGCGAGGCCGCTGGCCGCCAGGCGCAGGAACCACAGCTCCACCGCGTCGCGCAGGGTATCCGCCGGGACGTCGGCCTCGTTAGGACTGGGACTCGTCGCCATCGGCCTTGCTGTTCGCTCCCCGCGTGGCCGGCGAACCACTCGCCGGCGTGCGTTCGATTATCGCATCCGCGCCGGCGAGTGTGCTGATCTGGCGATCCTGCAGCCGCGACAGGCAGAGCAGCCCGGCGAGCGCACCGACCAAGGCGAAGAACATGTCGGACTGCGTGTCCCAGGAATCGCCCTGCAGGCCCAGGAACTCGTCGGCATCCTGGCCCATGGCCAGCCCGGCCCACCACTCGACGAGCTCATAGCTGGCGCTGATCGCGAGTGTTACGCAGACCGCCAGGAAACCCAGCATGCGCGGCCCCGCCACGTAACGGCCACGCACAAGGATCTCGCGCGTCACCAGCACCGGCACCAGCCCCTGCATGAAGTGGCCGAACTTGTCGTAGGGGTTGCGCGCGAGGCCGAACAGGTCCTGCAGCCAGTTCCCCGCCGGCACATGCGAATACGTGTAGGCGCCGCCGAGGATCAGCACCAGCGCGTGCAGGGCAATCAGCACGTATAACACGGGGGTCAGCGGGAACCGCCGGTAGGTCGCCAGCAGCACGGGCGCGGCGATGAGCACCGGCGCGACCTCCATCCACCACGTCATGCGATCCCGGGGCTCGATGCCGGACGCCAGCAGCGCCACGGCAACCACCAGGACGAGGACCGGGTACAGGCGGGGAATTCCTGCGTCGTTTTCCGGGGCAGTGGGCATGGCCGGAATCTACACCATGCGCGGCCGCTAGACGTACTGCCCCGCCGCGAAGCCGGACGCCCAGGCCCACTGGAAGTTGTGCCCGCCGAGCTGCCCGGTGACGTCGACCACCTCGCCGATGAAATACAGGCCCGGGTGGGCACGGCTTTCCATCGTCTTGGACGACAGCGCATCAGTATCCACCCCGCCCAGGGTCACCTCGGCGGTGCGATAGCCTTCGGTGCCGGCTGGCCAGACCGTCCACGGCTGGCAGGCGGACGCCACGCGCCGGAGATCTTCTTCGCCGAGCTGGTCCAGCGGCTTGTTTTCCAACCACAGCTCGCACCAGCGTTGGGCCACGCGCCGCGTCAGCAGCTCCGCAAGCAGGTTCTTCAGTTCGAGCTTCGGGCGCGCGTGGCGCGTGGCGCGGATGTGGGCCACGATGTCCAGGTCCGGGAACAGGTCGATCGACAGGGGCTGGCCGGGCACCCAGTACGCGGACGCCTGCAGCACCGCCGGGCCGCTCAGGCCGCGATGCGTGAACAGGATGTTCTCCCGGAACGCAGCGTCGCCCGCCGCGGTGACCGTATCGAGCGAGATCCCCGCGAGGCCCTCGAACTGCTGCAACTTGCGCGGCTCCAGCGTGACGGGCACCAGCGCCGCGCGGGTCGGCAGCACCGGGATGCCGAGCGAACGCGCGAGCTCGAAGCCGAAACCCGTCGCCCCCAGCGAGGGGATGGAGTAGCCCCCGGTGGCGATGACCAGCGATTCGCACTCGACCTCGCCCTGCGGTGCCTGCAGCAGGTGGGGCGGGCCGAGGCGCACGATGCGCGCGGGCGAGTGCGTGAGCACGGTGGCGCCCACGGCCTCGCATTCCGCCAGCAGCAGCCGCACGATGTCCTTCGACGAGTGATCGCAAAACAGCTGGCCGAGCTTCTTCTCGTGGTAGGGGATGCCGTGCTTCTCCACCAGTGCCACGAAGTCCGCCGGCGTGTAGCGGCTGAGCGCGGACTTTGCGAAGTGCGGATTGGCCGAGATGAAATTCTGCGGCGTGCAATGGAGGTTGGTGAAGTTGCAGCGCCCGCCGCCCGACATGAGGATCTTCTTGCCGACCTTGTTGGCGTGGTCCAGCACCAGCACGCTGCGCCCCCGGCTGCCGGCCGCGATCGCGCACATCAGCCCGGCGGCGCCCGCACCGATCACGACGGCATCGTAGGCCCGGGCCGTCACGTCTTGCCTAGTCTCGGGCCCGCAGGAGGTAGCACACGTAGCCGTAGACGCTGCAATGGTTCAATGTTCATTCTGCGGCAGGCCGTCGACGATGTCGTAATAGTCGCCCTTCTCGGCCACGAAAATATGAATCGCCAGGGGAGTCTCGGTGGGGTCATCGAACGCGCCCATGGCAACGCCCACGATGTCCTTGTGGCTCGGGTCCCAGAACAGGGCCGCACCGCACGTGGAACAGAAGCCCCTGCGTACCTTCTCCGACGACCTGAACCAGGTGAGATTGGCGGACCCCTGAATCGCCAGGGCCGCACGAGGGACGTCGGTGGACGCCCAGAAATGCCCCGACTGCTTGCGGCATTGCGTGCAGTGGCAGGCATCAGGCGGGCGTAGCGGTCCATCGACCTCGAAGCTCACGGCGCCGCAAAGACAGGATCCCTTCGGCATAGCTCGCTTCTCTTCTTGTCCCGGGTCCGGCCTGGCCGCGGTCACTCGCCGCCGGCGAAGCGGTCCAGGGCGTCGCCGGCCAGGCGATAACCAACCCATTCATTGAGAGGTTTGGCGCCAATCGATTCGTAAAAGCGGATGGCCGGCGTGTTCCAGTCGAGCACACTCCACTCGAGCCGCCCGCACTCCCGGGACCGCGCCACCCTGGCCAGGTGCTTCA
>JBLRWH010000071.1:0-13068 GCA_047921395.1 Gammaproteobacteria bacterium | reverse complement strand
GGCCCGTGACAGCCCGCGTCCGCGGTCACGCGGGCCCGTGACAGTCCCCGACCGCGGTCACGCAGTCAACCAGGCCCTGGAAGCTCCGCCGGCGGCGTCGGCAACAGCTCGCCGTAATCGACGTGCACCAGGTACAGGCCCTCCGCAGGCGCCGTGGCGCCGCCCTGGCAACGCTGGCGCCCGTTCAGCACGGCGGCAACCCAGTCCTCTGGACGATCGCCGCGGCCGACGGCGGCGAGGGTGCCAACGATGTTGCGGACCATGTGGTGCAGGAAGGCGTTGGCTGTCACGTCGAGCCGCAGGAATTCGCCGTGGCGGACGACGGCCAGGCGAGCAATGCTGCGGGTCGGGCTCTTCGACTGGCACTCGGACGCGCGGAAGGCGGAGAAGTCGTGCTCGCCGACCAGCACCTGCCCGGCCGCGTGCATGCGCGCGGCGTCGAGCGGGCGATGCACCCACCAGGCACGCTGCCGCCAGAGCGCAGAGCGCGTCTCGCGATTGAGCACGAGATAACTGTAGCTGCGCGCCCGCGCGGAGAACCTGGCATGAAATTCCTCCGGCGCCTCGCGCGCCCAGCGCAGGCAAATGCCGGGCGGCAGCCGCGTATTGGCGCCCAGCACCCAGGAGCGCGGGCTGCGCCGCGCCGCAGTGTCGAAATGCGCCACCTGGCCGGAGGCATGCACGCCCGAGTCGGTGCGCCCCGCGCCGACGACGCGCACGGGCTCGTCGGCCACGTGCGACAGGGCCCGCTCGAGCGCGTCCTGCACGCTCGGGCCGTCCTTCTGCGTTTGCCAGCCGAACAGGCCGACCCCGTCGTATTCGACTCCGACAGCAATCCTCATTTCGGCCGGGCTCCGCGCATGGCTAAAGCCGGCCCACGAGCAGGCAGATTGCGATGCCCGCGACGAGCAGCCACCAGTCCCGACCGGCGGGGCGGCGCAGCGCGGGCAGGCTCGCCTCGGCGGGCGCGCCGACGGCGCCGCTCTCGATGTCGCGGACGAGCATGGCAGCCGCGTCGCCCCAACCGGCGACGCCGCGCCGGATGCGGCGACTCGCAGCCGCGCGTGCGACGCGCTCGGCCGTCTGCGGCACGGCTTCCAGGGTGAGGGCGAGCCGCCGCGCGAACACGCCGGTGTCGATGCCGATGCGCGCCAGGGGGCGCAGCAGCAGCAGCAGGCCCGCGGCCATCTCCGGCACCGACGTGCGACGCCGCAGGAGCTCGACGGCCGTGACGAGCACGACCAGCACGCCGGCCCGGCGCAGCGCGACGTCCAGCTCGTCCCACGACGGGAGGTACCAGGCGCGCCCCGCGAGGCCGGGCTCGGGCGCGACCCACAGGTAGATGATCACGATGGACAACAGCAGCCAGCGGATGCGGCGCACGGCCTTGAGTATGCCGCGCAGGGTGTCGGCGCCGGTGGCAGCTGCGCCCAGGAGCAGCAGCCCAAGCACGAGGCCCATCGCGGCGAGTGAATAGCGGAACAGCATCGCGGCCAGCACCAGCAGCAGCAGGATGCGAAACGCCGGATGCAGGCCCGGGGAACCTGGATCCGGCGTCAACGAGCCAGGGCCCGGCCGCATCGGGTCAGTCGAGGCTGGCGAGGAGCTCGCGGGCTTCGTCCCGCTGCGCCTCGTTGCCCTCCTCGACCACTTCGCCGAGAATGCTCCGCGCGCCCTCGGGGTCGCCCATGTCGATGTAGGCCCGGGCGAGGTCGAGCTTCGTGCCCACCTCGTTGAACTCGCCGCCCGCATCGCCCGGCGGTCTCTCCGCCGTATCGCCGACCTCGAGGATCTCGTCGGGGAACGGCTCCGCCGGCATCATCTCCGCGGTATCGCCCAGCGAGGGCTCCGCCGCCCGCCCGCCCTCGGTCGCCCCGGCCTCGTCCGCCCCGAGTTCGATATCGGCCTTCAGCGCCTGGGTCAATTCGTCAAGACCGAGATCGGCGTCGTCTTCGTCCTCGAACCCGGCGACCTGCGTCGTCGGGGCCTCAAAGGACGGCTGGAACTGCTTGATCAAGGTCTGGTCGGCTTCAGTGTCTTGCTCTTCTTCCTCGAAGCCGCCCAGGCCGCTCACGGTCGGCTCATCCTCCACCTCCTCCCAGCCCTCGCCGCGCTGCGTCGGCTCCTCGCTGGCGCGGCTCAGCGCCGCGGTATCGAGCACCATTGTCCCGCCGTGGTCCTCGTCCTCGTCCTCTGCCAGCACGTGCGCTGTCGCCGGCGGTGCCGCCTCGGCCTCGTCTTCGACGGCCTCATCCTCGAACTCCGGCGCGCGCTCGGCGAGATCCCGCAAAGCGTGCTCACCCGAAATGCCCAGGTCGAGGTCCATGTCGAGTTCTTCGAGACTGATCTCGGCCGTGGAATCTTTCGCCACGGCCTGCGGCTTGATCGCGGGCACCTCGCGGGTATCGCCCAACAGGGGCGTTTCTTCAGCGGGTTCGCTGCTGCTCGCCTCGCCGATGTCAAAATCGAGCCAGTCCTCTTCGCTCGCGCCGGTCTCGCCACCACCGAGGTCGAGGTCCACTTCGCCAGCCGGGGCCGCCTCGAACATCGCCTCCCCCGGACAGACCTGTCGCCCCATGATCGCGATCTTGGCCCACTCGACCTCGACGCGGGGATCGTCCAGTTCCCGGATCGCGCGCGCCTGCGCAGCGAATTCTTCGCCATTGCCCCAGACAAAGCAGATCTCGAGCAGCTTGCGCCGCAGATCGTACTGGTCCGGCTCGCGCTCGATCGCCTTCCGGATGATCTCGGCAGCCTGGTCGTAGAGGCCATAGGCCATGTGGAAGTCGGCTTCCGTCATGGCGTCGGTCTGGTCGAGGTAAATGCCGCTCTCGCCGGCGATCGTGTCCTCGAAGGGATACTGGTATTCGTCTCCGCCCTGCGGCTCGCGTGGCGCACGGGGTGCGGCGGCGGGAGCGGCCTCCGGGGCGCCCCTGGGCGGCGGCGCCTCACGCTGCGCCGGACCGGCCTCGTCGGTCAGGATGGACTCGAGGTCGCTTGTCGTGGCGACCGCGGCGTCCCCGGCAACGGCGACTGGCTTCCGGGGGACCGGCGCGCTGCCCGTCGCCCCGGCCAGCTGCCCATCGGAGTCGTCCAGCGCTCCCCAGGTCCCGGTCGCCGCCAGGTCCTGCTCGATCGAGTTGTCGTCCTCCTTGCGCCGGCGCAGGAACACCACAACCGCGGCCGCCACCAGGACGATCGCCAGCACCACCCAGAGCCACAGGCTGCCCAGCAGTGCAACCACACGATCCATCAACGTCGGTGCGGGCGGCGGGGGCGCGGGCGCGACAGTCGCCGGGGCCTCGGCCTTGACCTCAGGCACGGGCTCGACCGCGGACGCGGGCGCCGCCGCTTCCGGAAGGGCTTCGGCCGGGGTCGGGGCCCCAGCCGGCAGCACGGACACGTCCCCGGACTCGAGTTCCGCCAGGCGCGCCTGCAGCGCGGCGATCTCCGCGTCCTTGACCTCCATGAGGCGACGGGTCTCCGCCAGGTCGCTGCGCAATGCCTCGACGGCGTCGAGCAACTCGGTGTCCGGCGCGGCCGGCCGGCGGGCCGTGTCGCTCGCCGGGGCCGGGGCGCTGGCAGTCTCCGCGGGCGGCGCCAGCTCGAGGCGCCGCTCCACCGGCGGGGGCGCGGCGCCACGCCATTCCTCGGTCTGGCGGCGCACCTCGGCATTCGCCTCGCGGGTCGGGGTCGCGGCCATCTGCTCGCGACTGGGCACGCGCAGGATCGCGCCGGCCCGCAGGCGATTGATGTTGCCGTCGAACGCCCTGGGATTCTCGCGGTACAACGCGACCATGACCTGGTTGGTGGTGAGCGCAGCGTCCGGACGGACCTGCTGCGCGATGCGCCAGAGCGTGTCGTTGCGCTGCACCGGGCCGAACTCGGAACCGTAATCGCTGCGCGCCGGGCTGGGCGCGGCGACGGGCGCGGCGACCGGCGCGGGCGGCGGCGCGGGGCGCGTGACCGGGGCCGGAGCCGCCTGGGGGGTGTCCACGATCGGCGCCGGCGCGGGGGCCGGCGCCGGGACCGTCTCCACCGGGGGCGCCGGGAGGAAGACCGGGGGATCGAGCAGCACGGTGTACTCGCGCAGGGCGCGCCCGCCGCTCCAGCGGGCCTCGATCAGGAAGGTCACGAAGGGCTCGGTGATCGGTCGAGACGAGCTGACCTTCACCAGGGCGCCGGTCGGGCCGGCGGCGCGCACCGTGAAGCGCAGGTCGTCGAGGTACGCCGGGCGATCCAGGCCGACGCGTTCGAAGGCCTCGGGCGGCGCGAGTTCCACCCGCAGCGTGTCGAGTTCGGCCGGCGACGACAGGTTCAGCGCGATCTCGGCATCGATCGGCTGATTCAGGTAAGAGTCGAGGCGAATTTCACCGAGTCCGAGGGACAAGGCCGCGCCGGGCGCGAGGACGAGCGAAAGGACCCCGAGAAAAATCAGCTTGCGCGACATTGTCACTCCCTGCATTCGACCCAGCGCAACAGCGCCCCAGGCACCGCTCTAGCCCTGCGCTTTTACCATGAGAAAACACTTCATGATAGGGCGCTAACTATAGACTTACAGATATTTTTTTACAAAAGTTTCAGCGATCTGCACGCTGTTGAGTGCGGCCCCCTTGCGGATGTTGTCAGCCACGATCCACAAGCTCAAGCCTCGCGGATGAGAGATGTCTTCGCGAATCCGGCCGACCCAGACCGGATCGGCGCCGCTCGCCTCGGTGGCCGCGGTCGGATATCCGCCGGGCACGCGCCGGTCCATCACCTTCACACCCGGCGCCTTGCGCAACAACCGGCGCGCCTGCGGCGCGGTGATTTTTTCCACGGTCTCCAGGTGTACGGCCTCGGAATGACCGAAGAATACCGGAATCCGCACCGCGGTCGCATTCACGCCGATCCCGGGGTCGGCAAATATCTTGCGCGTCTCCCAGGCCATCTTCATTTCTTCCCGCGTGTAACCGTTGTCCTCGAAGACGTCGATCTGCGGCAGGGCGTTGAATGCGAGTTGCCGCGGCGACAGCAGCTCGCCCAGCGGCCGGCCGTTCATGAGCGCGGCGGTCTGGCGCGCCAACTCCTCCACCATGCGCCGGCCCGCGCCGGAGACTGACTGGTAGGTCGCGACATTGATCCGGGTGATCCCGACCGCGTCGTAGATCGGCTTGAGCGCGACCACCATCTGGATGGTCGAGCAGTTCGGGTTGGCGATGATGTTGCGGACGCGCGCGTCGTCGAGGGCCTCCGGATTGACCTCCGGCACGACCAGCGGGACGTCGTCGTCGTAGCGGAAGCAGGACGTATTGTCGATCACCATCGCGCCGGCCGCCGCGGCGCGGGGCGCGTGCTCCTTCGACACGGATCCGCCGGCGGAGAACAGCGCGAGGTCCACGCCCTTGAAATCGAACGCGGCGAGGTCGCCCACGACGTGCTCCTTGCCCGCGAAGCGAACCCGGCTGCCCGCGGAGCGCTCGCTGGCGAGCAGGTGCAGCGCCCGGATCGGAAACTTGCGCTCCTCCAGGCAGGCGAGCATGGCTTCGCCGACCAGGCCCGTCGCGCCGACGACCGCTACTGAAAATCCTTCTGTCTGCTGCATGTTCCGCCCCGCGTCGTGTGTCAATCTCGATCCGTTCCACTTGCCTGGCCCGGGTCCTGCGCCATCGCTATGCTCTTGCCAGGCCCCGCCACGCCACGAGCATCGCGATGGCGGCCACCAGCGCCGCGCCGGTCCAGGCGCCCGCCGGCCCCGCAACCGACCAGGCGTAGCCGCTGCCCAGGCTGCCCAGCACGCCACCGATGCCAAAGCCCAGCGCACTGTACAACGCTTGCCCCCTGCCCTGCAGCCGGCCGCCGAAGGCGCGGTGGATCAGCAGCACCGCCACCGCGTGAAACAGGCCGAAGGCCGCCATGTGCAAGGTCTGAGCAAACAGCAGGATTGGCAGGGACGTCGCGGCCCAGGCCGTCAGCAACCAGCGCAACACCGATACGCCGAGCGCGAACACCAGCAGCGCGCGCGAGCCGTAGCGCTCGATCAAGCGCGGAGTATAGATAAACATCGCGACCTCGGCAGCCACGCCCCAGGCCCACAACAGGCCGGCCGCGCGCGTGCTGTACCCGAGCTGGTCGAGATAGATCGTAAAGAAGACATAGTACGGCCCGAACGCAGCCTGCTGCAGGACACAGACGACCAGCAGCGCGATGACCCAGGGACGGCGCAATACGGTCCCCAGGTGCTGGGGCGCCGCCCGGGCGGGCACGACGGGCGGGGGCGGGGGCGGGACCCGCCACACCGCGACCGCGGTCGCCGCCACCAGCACCAGCAGCACGAGCGGCACGGTCTCGACCCGGTCCCCCGCGAACACGAGGCCGCCGCCGACGACCGAGCAGATGAACCCGACTGAGCCCCACAGCCGGACCAGCCCGTAGCGATGCGGGCTGTCTCCCAGGTGGCTCAGGGTCGTGGCCTCGAACTGCGGCAGCAGTCCGCTCCAGGGCAGGGCGAACGCCGCCAGCGCGAGCGCGAGCGCGATGAACCCTGCCGCACCCAGCAGCAGCGCCGCGCCGCCGGCCGCCAGCAACGCCCCGATCCTGAGCGTGAGGTCGCGCCGCCCGCTGTGGTCCGCCGCCCAGCCCCACAGCCCCGGCGCGAGCACCCGCATGGCCATCGGAATGGCCATCAGCTGGCCGATCGCGAGCGCGTCGAAGCCCTCGTGCTGCAGGTAGAAGGAGAAATAGGGCACGAACAGGCCGATCGCGCCGAAGTAGCAGAGGTAAAACACCGACAGGCGCGGGTACAGGCCGGGCGGCCCGCCATGCATCAGCTGCCCGGGCGCCGGCTCAGCCCGGGGCATCGGGGATCAGCGGCGCTCCCGGCACGACACCTGCATTCTGTCCCCGGTCCCTGAGCACATGATCCATCAGCACCAGCGCGAGCATCGCCTCCGCGATCGGGGTGGCGCGCACGCCCACGCAGGGATCGTGGCGTCCCGTCGTGATGACCGTCGCCGCCTCGCCGCGCACGTTCACGGTCCGGCCGGGCAGGCGCAGGCTGGAGGTGGGCTTCAGCGCCATGCTGACCCGAATGGCCTGCCCCGAGGAAATGCCGCCCAGCGTCCCGCCGGCATGATTGGACAGGAAACCTTCCGGCGTCATCTCGTCCCGGTGCTCGGTGCCCTTCTGCTCAACCACCGCGAACCCGTCGCCGATCTCGACGGCCTTGACCGCGTTGATGCCCATCATGGCGTGCGCGATGTCGGCGTCGAGCTTGTCGAACACCGGCTCGCCGAGCCCCGGGGGGACGCCGGTCGCGATCACGTTGACCCGCGCGCCGATCGAGTCGCCCGACTTGCGCAGCCGGTCCATGTAGGTCTCGAGCTCCGCCACGCGGGCGGGATCCGGGCAGAAGAACGGGTTGTCGTCCACGCTGTCGAGGTCGACCGGGTCGAGCGCGATCGGCCCGAGCTGGGCGAGCCAGCCGCGGATCTCGATCCCGAGGTGGGTCGACAGGTACTTGCGCGCGATCGCGCCCGCGGCGACGCGCATGACCGTCTCGCGCGCGCTGGAACGGCCGCCGCCGCGCGGATCCCGCAGGCCGTACTTGCGCGCCCAGGTGTAGTCCGCGTGGCCGGGCCGGAACAGCTCGGCGATCTTCGCGTAATCCTTCGACTTGGCGTCCACGTTCTCCACCACGAGGCCAATCGGCGCCCCCGTTGTCAGGCCCTGGTAGACGCCGGACATGATGCGCACCTGGTCGGGCTCGCGCCGCTGGCTGACATGGCGCGACTTGCCGCTGCGGCGCCGCTCGACGTCGCGCTGGATGTCTTCTTCGTCGAGCGCCAGTCCCGGCGGACAGCCATCGATGATGCAGCCGAGACCGGGGCCGTGGCTCTCGCCGAAGCTGGTGACGGTGAACAGTCGCCCGAAGGTATTGCCGGACATCAGGGCAACTCCTCCGCCGTGAGCAGGAACACGCCGCTGCCCCCGCGGAAAAACTCCAGCCACGTGAACGGCAGCTCCGGCCAGGTCGCCGCCACCGCGTCGGCGGAATTGCCGACCTCGACCACGAGCACGCCGCCGGGCTGCAGGTGGGCGCGCGCCCCGGCCAGGATGCGCGCGACGATCTCCAGGCCATCCGCGCCGGAGCGCAGGCCGAGCTCGGGCTCGTGCTCGAACTCGGGCGGCAGCGTCTCCATCTCGGCATCGCTGACATAAGGCGGATTGCTGACGATCAGGTCGTAGGCGCGTCCGGCGACCGGCGCCCACAGGTCGCCCTCGAGCAGCGTCACCTGGTCGTCCACGCCGTGGCGCGCGACGTTGCTGCGCGCCACCTCCAGGGCCTCGGCCGACAGCTCGACCGCGTCGACCATGGCGGCCGGGAACTCGAACGCGCAGGCGATCGCGATGCAGCCGCTGCCGGTGCACAGGTCCAGCACGCGTCCCACGCGGTCGGCCTCGAGCCACGGGGCAAAGCCGGCGTCGATCAGTTCGGCGAACGGGGAACGGGGGATCAGCACGCGCCGATCGACAAAGAACGGCAGGCCCGCGAACCAGGCTTCCCCCGTGAGGTAAGGCGCTGGGACGCGCTCGACGATGCGTCGCTCGAACAGCTCCAGCACGGCGCTCTTCTCGGGCTCGCTGAGGCGCGCCGCGTAGAACTCGGGCGGCAGGTCGTGCCCCAGGTGCAGGGCATGGCGCACCAGCACCAGCGCCTCGTCGATCGGGTTGTCGGTGCCATGGCCGAAATGCAGCCCGGCCGCCGAGAACCGGCTGGCGCCCCAGCGGACGAAATCCGTGATGGTCTGCAGACTGTGCAACGCCTGTTCGTTCGGGCTCACGCGGGCCTCTCCATTGCCGGCCGGGGGGCGACGCTCGTCATCATAACCGAGCGCCCGCACAATGGCGGGTCCCGGGAACAGCTGTGAGATAATGCCCGCATGTCACGCACCATCAATATCGCGGCCGCGATCGTGCTCGCGGTGTCCGCCGCGGTCGCGGGCGCCTGGTTCGCCGCGCGCCTCGGCGGCCCGGAACTGCCGGAACACGCCCGCGTCCTCACCACGCCCCGGCCGGTGCCCGACGTCCCGGGCCTGGATCACGCCGGCAGTGCCTTTGGCCGGGCCGAACTCGAGGGCCGCTGGACCCTGGCGTTCTTCGGCTTCACCCATTGCCCCGACATCTGCCCGGCGACCCTCCAGGTGCTGGCCGGCGCGCGCCGCCTGCTCGACGCCCTGCCCCCGGAGGACCGGCCGGCGGTCATCATGATCTCGGTCGACCCGGGCCGCGACTCGCCCGCGCGCCTCGCCGAGTACGTGCCCTTTTTTCATCCCGAGTTCCGTGGCGTCGCCGTCCCCGCCCAGCACCTGCCCGAGCTGACGCGCAGCTTCGGCGCCGCCTACGCCTACTCGCCACAGGGCGAGAGCGGTTACACCGTCGATCATACGGCCTCGCTGTTCCTCATCGATCGCCAGGCGCGCGTCGCGGCGGTCTTCCCGACGCCGCACACGTCCGAGGGCATCGCCGCCGACCTGCGTCGCATCATCAAGCTGGAGAACGCCCGATGAAACTCATGCTGCTCGCGCTCGCCGCGTTGCTGTGGGGTTGCGCCCCCGATACCGCCCCGCCGGCCCCGCTGCCCGCCGCGGCCCCCGCCGCGGCCCCGACCGTGGCGATCACGGGTCCCCTGGTCACGGACGCCTGGGTGCGCGCGGTGCCGCCCAACGCCCGCATGACGGCCGGCTACCTGACGGTCTTCAACCCCGGGCCGGACGCGCTCGTCATCGTCGGGGCCGAGAGCCCGCTGTTCGGCGCGGTCGAAATGCACGGCACGGACACGGTCGACGGCATGGCCCGCATGCGTCAACACGACACGGTCACCGTGCCCGTGGGCGAGGCGGTGTCGTTCGAGCCCGGCGGCCTGCACCTGATGCTGATGCAGGCCGTGGACGGGATCCCCGCGAGCGGCACCATCGAGATGGCGCTGCTGCTCGAGGGTGGCGAACGCCTGGAGTTCCTCGCGCCGGTCGGGCAGCCGGGGGGCTGATGGGCGGTCGCCTGTTCGCCCGGCTCCAGTGGCTGCTGCCCCAGCACGCCATGTCGCGGCTCGTCGGCTGGCTCGCGACGATCGAGCAGCCCGCGGTCAAGGACTTCCTGATCCGCGGCTTCATGTCCCTGTTCAAGGTGAACATGGACGAGGCCGCCGAGCCCGAGCCGACTGCCTACCCGACTTTCAACGCGTTCTTCACGCGCGAGCTCGCCCCGGGCGCGCGTACCTTGCCGGAGGACCCGGCGCTGCTCGCCTGCCCTGTCGACGGCACGGTCAGCGAGAGCGGGCGGCTCGATGATGGTCGCCTGCTGCAGGCGAAGGGCTTTCGTTATGACCTGACCCGCCTGCTCGGCGGCGAGACGCCGGACGCGCTGATGCGCGGCAGCTTCGCGACGATCTACCTGGCGCCCTGGCACTACCATCGCATCCACATGCCCGCCGACGGGCGCCTGGTGGAGATGCGCTACCTGCCCGGCGCGCTGTTCAGCGTGAATGGCGCGACCGTCAAAGCGGTGCCGCAGCTGTTTGCGCGCAATGAACGCGTGGCCTGCCTGTTCGAAACCGACTTCGGGCCGATGGCCTTCGTGCTGGTGGGGGCGCTGAACGTCGGCTCGATCGCGACCCACTGGGCCGGCCAGGTCGCCCCGGGACCGGGGCGCCAGGCCTCGGTGTGGCGCTACCCCGAGGAGGGCGCCGGCTCGGTTCAGCTGGCGCGCGGCGAGGAGCTCGGGCGCTTCAACATGGGCTCGACGGTGATCGTGGTGCTGCCGGAGCACGGCCCGTCCTTCGCTCCTGGGATCACGGCCGGCCAGCACGTGCGGATGGGCGAGGTGCTCGCGGGGGTGGGTCTCCGCTAGAAGAGTTCTCGCGCAGAGGCGCAGAGGGGCGGAGGTAAGAGGAGTCGTTATATAGGGTTTTGCTGCTGGCGCCATCGACGGTGGTGTCACGGAGTCCCAGGTCACCACGCCCAACCCCGGTAACCCATATAAAATCTCTCTTTGATCTCTGCCCCTCTGCGCCTCCGCGCGAAATTCTTTATTAGGCCAGGACGCCGGCAAGGCCCTCCAGCCCCGCGAGGTCGTCCGCATCGAAGCGGTCCGGCTCGGGGCTATCGATATCCAGCACGCCGAAGATCGTGCCGTCGACCCCGGCCAGCGGCACCACGATCTCGGAACGCGACGCGGCGTCGCACGCGATGTGGCCGGGAAAGGCGTACACGTCGTGCACGAGCTGGCTGCACGCCTCGGCCACGGCCGTGCCGCACACCCCGCGCCCCACCGGGATGCGCACGCAGGCCGGCTTGCCCTGGAACGGGCCGAGCACCAGTTCGTTTCCCTGCAGGAAATAGAACCCTGCCCAGTTGATGCGCGGCAGCGCGTTGAAAATCAGCGCCGCGATGTTGGCCGCGTTCGCGATCCGGTCGGGTTCCCCCGCGACCAGCGCGCGCGCCTGCGCCTCCAGCTCCGCGTAGAAGCCCGGCTTGTCGCCGTAATCAGGTCCTGTCAGTTCATGCATGTTCGTCTCTCGGGGACACTGCTGATTCGGGCATATGGTGCCACTGCTCCCCGCGGAGCAGTGGCACCAGATCGCCCGATCAGCAGTGTCCCCATGGAAAAGCCAGCACTTCGCCGATGTGTGTCGCACCGGCCAGTATCATCACCAGCCGGTCGAAGCCCAGCGCCACGCCGGCGCAGCCGGGCAGCCCGTGCGCCATCGCCGCGAGCAGGCGCCGGTCCACCGGCGGCTCGACGAGACCGCGCGCCCGCCGCGCGGCCAGGTCCGCTTCGAACCGGGCGGCCTGCTCTTCCGAGTCGGTGAGCTCGTGGAAACCGTTCGCGATCTCCATGCCGCCCAGGAACAGCTCGAAGCGCTCGGCCACAGGCGGCGCGCCGGGCCGGATGCGCGCGAGCGCGGCGTGGCTCGCGGGGAAATCGTAAATGAAGGTCGGCCGGTCCGGATCGAGCGCCGGCTCGACCAGCGCCGCGAGCGCCAGGTCGAGACCGGCATCGCGATCGTCGCCGAGGCCGTCCGGCACGGCCACGCCGCCCGCCTCGAGTGCCACCGCGATCGACCCGGCGTCCGCCACGAAGGGATCGAAGCCGGCATGCTGCAGAAACGCTTCCCGGTAGCTGAGGCGCAGCGCCGCTTGCGGGAAACGGCCCTCCCCGGCCATGGCCTGCAGGAAGGCCTCCACCTCGTCCATCAGGGCCGGCGCGTCCCAGCCGACCCGGTACCACTCGAGCAGCGTGAATTCAGGGTTGTGCCGCCGGCCGCTCTCGGCGCCCCGGAACACCCGCGCCAGTTGCCAGATGTCGCCCGCGCCCGCGGCCAGCAGACGCTTCATCGGGAACTCGGGCGAGGTGTGCAGCCAGCCCAGGGCCTCACCCCCGGGGCGCCGCGCCACCAGGCTCTCCAAATGCAGGTCGGTCGCCGCGGCCGCGGAGAGCTGCGGCGTTTCGACCTCGAGGAGGCCGCGCGCGTCGAAGAACGCGCGCGTCTGCCGCAACAGCCGGGCACGCAGCCGCAGCGTCGCCGGCGACGCCGAGGGCCGCCAGTCGATGCCCTTACTTGACCCGGGAGACGTAGGCACCGGTGCGGGTGTCCACGCGGATCACCTCGCCTTCCTCGATGAACAGCGGCACGCGCACGATGGCGCCGGTCTCGAGTTTCGCCGGCTTCTGGCCGCCGGTCGCGGTATCGCCACGGACGCCCGGGTCGGTCTCGACGATCTTCAGTTCGACGAAATTCGGCGGCGCCACCAGCAGCGGCTGGCCGTTCCAGAGCGTCACCTGGCAGAAGTCCTGCTCCTTGAGCCAGTCCTTCGCCTCGGCGACGACCTTGGCATCGGCCGCATGCTGCTCGAACGTGTCGGGCACCATGAAATGCCAGAACTCGCCGTCGTGATAGAGGTACTGCATGTCCGTGTCCATGACGTCGGCGCCTTCGACCGATTCGTTGGACTTGAAGGTTTTTTCGTTCACGCGGCCGGTCTTCAGGTTGCGGATGCGCACGCGATTGAAGGCCTGGCCCTTGCCGGG
>JBLRWH010000070.1:0-13206 GCA_047921395.1 Gammaproteobacteria bacterium | reverse complement strand
TCGACTATAACCAGCCCCAATTTCCCGTCAATGATTCAACATATTGCATGTTGCGCTGAGCAGACGATTCCGCCTGGGATTCCCCGTCAGACGATTTGCGCTAAGCGAAAAATCGCTCAAAGTCAGTAGCTAAGCGAAGATAGCTAATGTGGGCGGCATGAGTGCGCCCGCCGCAACAACAGAATATTATGTTAAATAAAATGGGCTTATGGTGAACCAGCCGAGCCTCCACGGGGCGCCGCGCTGCGGATCGCCTTAGAATGTGTCTCGTTGTTGAGTATTGACGGGAAAATCGACGACGTTAGCTACGCAGTGCGGCAAATTTGACAGAATATAGGCGCTATTGACTCGCGGCGCCGATGGCGCGAGCTGGCCTGCCCTGCGTCGAAGGAGGGCAGGCTCATGCTGACCTGATGCTGCTGTTTGGGTTCGTGCGGGGTTTTTGGGTGGCGCTATACCAGGAGCGCTACATGCAAATCTGTGAAAGCTCTCACAGTTCCAATAGCAAGCCCTTGGATTGCATCACAGTTTTGAAACGTGCGAGTCGCACGCGGTGGCCCGTCATTTCCGAAAGCGAAGAAAATGATGCGCCGCAACATAAAAATTTGCGCGCGGAGCTCAGATCTCGCCGGGGGCGAAGGCCTGGATGGTCAGGGCGTGAATATCGGTCTCCATCAGGGTGCCGACCGCTTCAAATACAAGGCGGTGCCGGGCGATCCTGGATAGCCCTGTGAAGGCCTCCGAGACGACGGTTACGCGGAAGTGTCCGCGGCCGTCCCGGGCCCCTGCATGTCCCGCGTGCAGGTGGCTTTCGTCCTCGATTTCCAGGAGTTCTGGCTCCAGCTCGTCGAGCAGCTGTTCACGGATGCGTTCTACGCGTTGTTCATTCATCAAGAATCCTCAGTCCGACACGGCCGCTCGGGCTAGAATGGCGTCTCATGGCCCAGCTTATCGAAATCCACCCGCTGAACCCGCAGCCAAGGCTGATTCGGGAGGTCGCCACGCTCATCGAGAGTGGCGGCATTGTGGCGTACCCGACGGACTCTTCCTATGCCTTTGGCTGGGCGATGGGCAACAAGTCCGCACAGGAGCGTATCCGTCGGCTGAAGGACCTGGACAAACACCATCACTTCACCCTCGTTTGCGAGGGATTGTCCGAGCTGGCCACGTATGCGCGGGTGGATAACCAGGCCTATCGGTTGCTGAAGTCGTTCACGCCGGGCCCGTACACGTTCATCCTGCCGGCGACGCGGCAGGTGCCCAATCGTCTTCAGCACCCGAAGCGCAAGAGCATCGGCATCAGGGTTCCCGGTCATCCGATCGCGCTGGCGCTCCTTGCGGCGCTGCCGGAACCCCTGATGAGCACGACTTTGCAGCTGCCGGGGCAGGAACAGCCAATGAACGATCCATGGGAAATCATGGACCACCTGGAGCACGAGCTCGCTGCGGTCGTCGATGGCGGACCCTGCGCCCTCGAGTCCACGACGGTGATCGACCTGACCGGCCCGGTGCCTGTCGTGACCCGCGCCGGGCTGGGTGACGTCAGTCACCTGCAAACAGCCTGACTCAGTTCGCCTGCGCTTCCCTATAATAGCCCGATGAATCAGCTCTCCTTGCTCCAGGTCCTGGCCGTCGCGGCGATCCCCGTCCTGTTTGCCATTACGATCCACGAGGTCGCGCATGGCTGGGTTGCCCGCCATTTCGGCGATCGCACGGCGGAGATGCTGGGACGGCTGACGGTCAACCCGCTCAAGCACATCGACCCCATCGGCACGGTGGTCGTGCCTGCAATCGCGTTGATGACGACCGGATTCCTGTTCGGCTGGGCCAAGCCGGTGCCGGTTGCGACCCGCAACTTGCGCAATCCGCGTCGCGACATGATGTTCGTGGCGGCGGCGGGGCCGGGGGCAAATATCCTGATGGCGGTCTTCTGGGCGTTTTTCACCAAGCTGGTGACGATGAGCGGCTTCGAAGGCATGACACTTCAGTTCTTCCTCACCATGGGCCAGATCGGGGTCTTCATCAACGTGATCCTCGCGGTCTTCAACATGGTGCCGATTCCGCCGCTGGACGGCGGTCGTGTGCTCAGCGGCCTGCTGCCGCCGCGCGCATCGACGAAGCTTGACGCGATGGAGCCCTATGGGCTCATCATCGTGCTCGCATTCATCTTTTTTGCCTGGGGATACCTGAGGCCGGTGATCACTGCGGTGACCGGTCTCATCAATTCGATCGCCGGCTTGTGATCACCGCTTGACTGCACGGAGCGACCATTGAGCAGCACTACCGGCCCAAACCGGCGCGTTTTATCCGGCATGCGACCCACGGGGGCGTTGCATCTCGGCCATCTCCATGGCGCGCTGAACAACTGGCTACGCTTGCAGTACGAGTACGACTGCTTCTTTTTCATCGCCGACTGGCACGCCCTGACGACCCACTACGAGGATCCGTCCGGCATTGCGCCGAGCGTGCGCGAAATGCTGATCGAGTGGCTGGCGGTCGGGATCAATCCGGCGGCTGCCACGGTGTTCGTGCAGTCTGACGTGCCGGAGCACGCGGAGCTCCACCTGCTGCTGTCGATGATCACGCCGCTCGGCTGGCTGGAGCGGGTGCCGACGTACAAGGACCAGCAGGAAAAGCTCAAGGAACGCGATCTCGGCACCTATGGCTTCCTTGGCTACCCGCTGCTGCAGAGCGCCGACATCCTGATTTACCGCGCGGGCTATGTCCCCGTCGGCGAGGACCAGGTGGCGCATGTGGAGATCACCCGCGAGATCGCGCGTCGTTTCAATCATCTCTATGGGCGCGAGGCGGATTTCGAACAACGGGCCGAGCGGGCCGTGCGGCATCTCGGCGGCAAGCAGAGCCGGATCTACCTCGATTTTCGCAAGAGTTACCAGGAACGCGGCGACGAAATGGCGCTCGAGTCTGGCCGCAGCCTGGTCGAAAGCCACCCCCGGCTGACGCTTGCCGATCGAGAACGCCTGCTGGGTTATCTCGAGGGCGTGGGGCGCACCATCCTGGTCGAGCCGGATGCCCTGCTGACGCCGACACCGAAAGTGCCGGGGCTCGACGGGCAGAAGATGTCGAAGTCGTATGGCAATACCATCGGCCTTGCCGAGGCCCCGGAGGCGGTCGAGAAGAAGCTGCGCACGATGCAGACGGATCCGGCGCGCGTGCGTCGCACCGATCCCGGCGAGCCCGAGAAGTGCCCCGTCTGGCAGTTCCACCGCATTTACTCGGACGAGGCGACGCAATCCTGGGTGCAGGTCGGATGCCGCAGCGCCGGGATCGGCTGCATCGAGTGCAAGCAGCCGGTGATCGACGCGGTCCTCGGTGAGCTGAAGCCGATCCGGGAGCGGATCGCGGAGTACAAGTCCAGCCCGGAAACCGTGGATATCATCCTCGCCGAGGGTCGCGACCGGGCCCGTGACGCTGCCCGCGAGACGATGGATGACGTGCGCGAAGCGATGGGCCTGGAGTACCGATGAGCGAGGAATCGCAGGCATACGCCGAGGCGGAAGCCGGGGCCGTCGAGGTCGCGGCCCCGGAGTCTTCGATGGGCTCAGGCCAGTCGGAGATGCCGTTCGCGATCATCGAGGGCGAGCCGCTGACCCAGCTGCCCATGGATCTCTATATTCCGCCGCATGCGCTCGAGATCATCCTGGATGCCTTCGAGGGGCCTCTCGACCTGCTGCTGTACCTGATCAAGCGCCAGAACATCGACATCCTCAACATCCCGATCGCGAAGATCACGCACCAGTACATGCAGTACATCGAGTTGATGCAGGAGCTGCAGCTCGAGCTCGCGGCCGAGTACCTGCTCATGGCGGCGATGCTTGCGGAGATCAAGTCCCGCATGCTGCTGCCGCGCCCCTCTTCGCAGGAAGAGGACGGCGAGGATCCGCGCGCGGAGCTGGTGCGGCGCTTGCAGGAATACGAGCGCTATCGCCAGGCCGCGCTGGATATCGACATCCTGCCGCGGCTGGAACGCGACGTGTTCCAGGCCAACGCCGAGATGTGCGAGCGCAAGGTCGTGGAGATCCTGCCGGACGTTACGCTGCGCGATCTGCTGCTGAGCTTCCAGGAAGTGCTGGCGCGCGCCGACATGTTTGCCCATCATCAGGTGCATCGTGAGCCGTTATCGGTGCGCCAGCGCATGTCCGATGTGCTGGCCCGGATTCAGCATGGCCACTTCGCCGAGTTCACCTCGCTGTTCACCGCGGAGGAAGGTCGCATGGGCGTTGTCGTGACGTTCCTGGCCATCCTGGAGCTGATCCGCGAATCGCTGCTGGATATTGTCCAGGCCGAGCCCTTTGCGCCCATTCATATCAAGGCCCGCAGCGTCGAGCCGCATCCCGACATAAACACCCTGCAGCCGAGCATCGGCAGCTGAATCGAAGAAGCCCATGGACCCAGTGAAACTCAAGAACATCGTAGAGGCCGCCATGCTCGCGGCGGGCCGTCCCTTGAGCTTGGAGCAGCTGCAGGCGCTGTTCCCCGACCACGAGCGGCCGGAGCGCGCGGACCTCAAGGCGGCCATCGACGGACTCGAGGCGGACTACGCCGAGCGCGGCATCCGCGTGATCGAGGTGGCCAGCGGCTGGCGGATCCAGGTGCGCGAGGAAATGTCCGCCTGGCTGTCGCGGCTCTGGCAGGACCGGCCGGCGCGTTATTCCCGCGCGCTGCTGGAAACACTGGCGCTGATCGCGTATCGCCAACCCATCACGCGCGGCGAGATCGAGGACATCCGTGGAGTGAGCGTGAGCTCGAACATCATGCGCACGCTGATGGAACGCGGCTGGGTGCGCATCGTCGGGCATCGCGACGTTCCCGGCCGGCCGGGGATGTACGCCACCACGCGTGAATTCCTTGACTATTTCGGGCTGAAGAAGCTCGAAGACCTGCCGCCGCTCGCGGAGATCCGTGACCTGGACAGCATCAATGTCGAGCTGGACCTGGAGCTGACCGAGCTGCCGCCCATGTCATCACCCGAGGAGGCAGGCGAGTATGAAGAAGCGACCGACACTGACGCGCAGCAAGACGCCTCCCGCGCCTGAGGCGGAGCCGGTCAGGATCCACAAGCTGCTGGCGGATGCCGGCATCGGGTCGCGGCGGGAGATCGAGCGCTGGATCACCGAGGGCCGGATCATGGTCAACGGCCGCCCTGCAGAAGTCGGCGAGCGCCTCACCGGCGCGGAGAAGCTGACCATCGACGGGCGACCCGTGCGCATCAGTGAGCCTGCGAAGCACCGTTACCTCGCCTACCACAAGCCGGCCGACGAGGTCTGCACGCGCAACGATCCCGAAGGCCGCCGGACGGTGTTCGACTCCCTTCCGCGACTGCGCGGCCAGCGCTGGATTGCCGTGGGCCGCCTGGATGTCAGCACCACGGGGCTGTTGCTGTTCACCACCGACGGCGCGCTCGCCAATGCGCTGATGCACCCCTCCGGCGAAGTGCTGCGGGAATACGCGGTACGCGTGCTCGGCGAACCCGATGCGGAAGTGATCGCGAGCCTCATCGCCGGCGTGCAGCTGGACGATGGCATGGCCTCGTTCGAGACGGTCGAGGCGCGCGGCGGAGACGGGCGCAACCGCTGGTTTCACGTCACGCTGCGCGAGGGCCGCAATCGCGAGGTGCGCCGGCTCTGGGAAGCGACAGGATTTACCGTCAGCCGCCTCTCGCGGGTCGCTTACGGGCCGGTCTCGCTGGAGCGGCAACTCAGCCGGGGAAGGTTCCGCGATCTCGATGCGGGCGAGATCCGCGCCCTGTACGAATGCGTCGGGCTCAAGGCGCCGAATGTCGGTCCGGTGGACGCTCGCGCTCTTAAGCCGCGCCGCAAGCGTTTCTCCTCGCCGGCCTAGCGCTACTACTGCGCGTCGAAGCTCTGTCCGGTGACGCCGCGGCTGTCCGGTCCCAGCAGGTACAAATAGACGCCGAGGATCTGCTCGGGCGTCTTCAGCCGGTCCGGATCCTCGGCGGGATAGGCCGCCGCGCGCATGGCCGTGCGGGTGGCGCCGGGATTGATCGCGTTGACGCGGATGTTCGGCTTGTTCTCGAGTTCGTCCGCGAGCACCTGGCTGAGACCCTCGACGCCGAATTTCGAGACCGCATAGGCGCCCCAGAACGCCTTGCCGCGCCGCCCGACGCCGCTCGACGTGAACAGGATCGATGCGTCCTCAGACTTCAGCAACGACGGCAGCAGGCAGCGGCACAGGATGAACGGCGCGGTCAGGTTCACGTGCAGCACGCGTTGCCAGTCGCCCACGTCGTGGTGCTCGATCGGCGCGCGTGGCCCGAGGATTCCCGCATTGTGCACGAGCCCGTCCAGGCGCCCCCACTGGTCCTCGATCGCGCCGCTGAGCCGGTCGTAGTCCTCGCCGCCGGCGCGCTCGAGATTCAGCGGAAAGATCGCCGGTGTCGGGCCGCCGGCCGCGCAGATCTCGTCGTACACGCTCTCGAGGCGGCTCACCGTCTTGCCGTGCAGGATGACCGTGGCCCCCAGGCCTGCGGCAGCCTTGGCCAGCGCCCGCCCGATGCCTGCGCCGGCGCCGGTGACCAGGATGACCCGCTCTGCCAGGAGCCCGGGCGCCGCCTCGTACTGGGTCATTTGCTTCACGTCCATGCTCGTTCCTCCGCGTCAGGCGCGTGTCATCATCGCCCGGCGCGCCGCGCGCCAGGCCGTCCAGAGCGTGTCGAGATTGCCGGGCAGCGCCCGCGAATTGAACCCGTCGCCGTGGAGCTTCGCGAGGCGCCGCCGGTGTAGCGCGGCCAGCACCAGTCCCGGGCGCTGCCGTGCTCGCTCCGCGGGGGGAAGCAGCGTTTCGGCCTCGTCCAGCGCGAGTCGCGCCTCGCCGGCGAGGCGGTCGAGGCAGGTGGCGAGCGCGACATCGAGTTCGCCCTTCGCGTCCACCTGTTCCCGGGCGCTGGTTTCGGCGATCCAGTCGCGCGGCAGCAGGTGGCGTCCGGCGGCCAGGTCGGCGCCCAGTCCGGCGATGAGCTCCACCAGCCGGACGCCGGTGCCGAGGCGCTGCGCATGACGCCGCACCGCGCGTTCATTGGCCGCGTCCACGAGTCCGGGCAGCCCCGCCAGCATCTCGTGCAGCACGCCGGCGCTGCGGTAGCAGTACAGCGACAGCTCGGCGTAATTCCTGCAGGGCGATCCGGACAGTTCTGACTCGGCCGCATCCACCAGTTCGAGCAGGGACTCCGGCTGCACCACGCCCTCGGGGGCGGCCGCGCTCAGCAGGCGGGTCATGGGATGCTGTTCGCGCCCGCTGCCGAAGCCGGCGAGTTCCGCACGCCACCACTGCAACCGGGCCTGGGCGACCGCGGGCTCGGACGGACGACGCGCCGATTCCATGATCTCGGCACGCAGCTCGAGCAAGGCCGCGACGGCTTCGCGCTGCGCCTCGGGCGTGAACAGCAGCATGTACCAGGACGGCGACCCCTGCGGCGCGGATCGGGTCGTCGGGAAGGACACGGCATTCACGCGGCGGGTGTCTCCCCGGCATCGGGACTCTCGCCGGCCTCGGCAACCAGGTCGGGTCCGCCGGGTGTGCGCGCCAGCGCCTCGATGTCCGGCAGCGGCTCCATCGGCTTGCGCGCCTGGACGCCGAGCTCGGTGAAGCGGCGCGCCCCGGGGAGCACCTGGCGCTCCAGCGAGCCCACGGCGCTGTTATAGGCTTCCACGCTGCCCGTGAGCGCGCGGCCGACTCGCGAGAGGTGACCTGTGAAGGTTGCCAGGCGGCGATAGAGTTCGCTGGCGAGGTCGCGGATCTGCTTCGCGTTCTCCGCCAGCGCCACCTGTCGCCAACCGTAGGCGACGGCTTTCAGCAGCGCGACGAGGCTCGTCGGCGTGGCCAGGATCACGTGCTGGTTCAGGGCCTCGTCGAGCAGCCCCGGATCCCTGGCCAGCGCGGCGCTCAGGAACTGGTCGCCGGGGATGAACAGGATGACGAACTCGGGGCTGCGCTCGAACTGCGACCAGTAGGCCTTGGCGGCCAGTTCGCGCACGCGCTCGCGCACCTTGCGCGCATGGCGCTGCAGGGCCGCCTCGCGCGCCGCGTCATCGGGCGCCTCGACCGCGGCCAGGTAGGCGTCGAGCGGCGTCTTCACGTCGACCACGAGCTGGCGACCTTCGGCGAGGTGCACGATCATGTCGGGTCGCTGCGCGCCCTCGGCAGTCGCCGTGTGCTCCTGCTCCGTGAAATCGCAGTGCTCCACCATTCCCGCGAGTTCCACGAGGCGTCGCAGCGTCATTTCGCCCCATTGGCCGCGCACTTCCGGGCGCCGCAGCGCCGTGACCAGGTTGCGCGTCTCCGAGCTGAGCGCCTGCTGGCTGAGGCTGATGGATTCGAGCAGGCCGCGGATGCTGCCGAAGGCCTGCTGGCGTTCCTTCTCGATCTCGGCGATCTGGCGCTCGGTCTTCTGCAGGGCCTCGCGGATCGGGGCGACAAGCGCCTCGACGGCCTGCTCACGGGCCTTCAGGTCGCCCTGGGCCTGGGTGCGATGGACCTCGAGGTTCTGCCGGGCGAGTTCCAGGAAGTTCCGGCTGTTGTCCTGCAGGGAGCGGCGCGCCAGGCTGTCGAACACGTGCGCGAGGCGCTGCTCGGCGAGCGTCACGGCGGCGTCGCGCTCCTCGTCGGCGAGCGCGCGCGCTTCGAGCCGGCTCTCGGCGACCACGAGCTTTTCGCGCAGGCGCGCGGTGCGTGGCTGCATGACGATGAGCGCGGCGAAGATTCCGGCCAGCACGCCGCCCAGGACCAGCAACTGGGGCGTCCACTGGCTCCAATCACCGAGATTCATGCCACCCCCACGAGCGCGCCCAGCTCGTCCGCCAGCGAAGAGAGCGCATCAGGCGTGTGCATCAGGCGGTCCGCCTGCCAGGCGGCCGGGTCGTCATCGTCCGGGATGTAGCCCCAGGCCGCAGCAATCGTGTACATGCCCGCCGCGCGACCCGCCTCGATGTCGCGCACGTTGTCGCCGACGTAGACGCAGCGTGCTGCCGGGACGCGCAGCTCCATCGCGGCATGCAGCAACGGCATGGGATGCGGCTTGGCGAAGGGCAGGGTGTCGCCGCTGATCACGGACCCGGCCCGACCCCCCAGGCCCAGCGCCGCGAGCAGGGGCTCGGTGAGCCAGCCAGGCTTGTTGGTGACGATCCCCCACGGGACGGCGGCAGACTCGAGCGCAGCCAACGCCTCGGGCACACCCGGGAACAGGCGGGAGTCCCGGCAGAGGCCCGCCTCGTAACAGGCGAGGAAGCGCCCCCGCAGATCCGCGGTGCGCGCCGCATCGAGGTCATCGCCATAGCCGAGCCGGATGAGCCGCAGCGCGCCCCAGGACACCCAGGGACGAATCAGCGCGTAGGGCAATGCGTCCCGACCATCCTCGCGCAGCATCACGTTCAGCGCCGCGGCAAGGTCGGGCGCCGTGTCGGCGAGGGTGCCGTCGAGATCGAAAAGGACCGCAGCCTGCGCGCTCATCAAGCCTCCGGCTTGTGCGTGTGCGCGAGGTAGTTCACGTCCACGCTGCCGCCTAGCGTGCAGTCCCGCGTGAACGGGTTGTAATGCATTCCCGTGAACCCGGCCAGGTCCAGCCCGGCGGCCCGGATCCATTCGCCAAGTTCCGAGGGACGGATCAGCTTGGCGTACTCGTGCGTGCCGCGCGGCAGGAGGCGCAGCACGTACTCGGCGCCGAAGATCGCCATCACCCAGGCCTTGGGATTGCGATTGATGGTCGAGAAGAACACCTGTCCGCCGGGCCGCACGAGGCGGCTGCACGCGGCGACCACGAGCGAGGGATCCGGCACGTGCTCCAGCATCTCCAGGCACGTGACCACGTCGTACTCGCCGGCGCGCGCCTCCGCGTGCGCCTCGGCGGTGGACTTCAGGTATTCGACGTCGAGGCCGGATTCGCGCAGGTGAATCTGCGCCACCGCAAGGGGCGCGGCGGCCATGTCGATCGCGGTGACCCGCGCGCCGCGCGCCGCCATCGATTCGGCCAGGATCCCGCCGCCGCAGCCGATGTCGAGCACGCGCTTGCCTGCGAGTTCCACCCGCATGTCGATGTACTCGAGGCGCGCGGGGTTGATGTCGTGCAGCGGCTTGAAGTCGCCCTCGGTATCCCACCAGCGATCCGCGAGCGCCTCGAAGCGGGCGATCTCGGCGCTATCCACGTTGTCGTTGTGCGTCTCAGTCATGTGCGTCCTCTGCTGCAATCCTGTCTCGCCATGCGCCCGCGCGGGCGATGATCGCGGCCTCGTCCATACGCACCAGGCGCCCGTCGGAGACCATCCTGCGGCCGGCGACCCAGACGTCCTCGACCTGGTCGCGGCCGGTGGCATACACGAGCTGCGCGACCGGATCGTAGACCGGCCAGGTCGCAGGCCGTTCGAGGTCCACGCAGCACAGGTCGGCCCACTTGCCGGCCTCGATGGAGCCGATCTCGTCCGCGAGGCCCAGCGCCCGGGCGCCGTTGAGGGTCGCCATCTCGAGCGCCTGTCCCGCCGTGACCGCATCGGCCCGCCCCGCGACGCCCTTGGCGAGCAACGCCGCGGTGCGCATTTCCCCGAGCATGTCCAGGTCGTTGTTGCTGGCGGCGCCATCGGTGCCCAGGCAGACGTTGACGCCGGCGGCCAGCAGCTTCGCCACGGGACAGAATCCGCTGGCGAGCTTGAGATTGGATTCAGGACAATGCACGACGCTGGCGCCCGCGGCTGCCACGCGCTCGATCTCGGCGTCCTCCAGCTGCGTCATGTGCACCGCCATGAGCATGGGCGAGACGAGACCAAGACGATCGA
Organism: Gammaproteobacteria bacterium; assembly: GCA_047921395.1. Classification (GTDB taxonomy): domain Bacteria; phylum Pseudomonadota; class Gammaproteobacteria; order Steroidobacterales; family XN24; genus XN24. The sequence goes on along the minus strand of JBLRWH010000070.1, from coordinate 2,404 downwards.
GCCGGGCCAGCGGCCGGGCGCCGCAGTCCACAACGCTGCCCAGCACCTCGTCGGCCGTCTCGTGCACGTGCGTGTGCACCGGCACCTCGAGTTCGTCCGCGAGGCGGCGAATCTTCACGAGGTGCTCGTCATCGACGGTGTAGGGCGCGTGCGGCGCGAAGGCGGTGCTGACCAGGGGGTGACCCTTGTACTCGTCCCGCAGCGCCAGTCCTTTGCGCAGGTACTCTGCCGGATCGCCTGCCCAGACCGTCGGAAACTTGATGATGATCATCCCGACGCAGGCCCGCATCCCGACCCGCGCCGCGGCCCGCGCAACCACCTCGGGGAAGAAGTACATGTCGTTGAACGTGGTCGTGCCGCCGAGCAGCATCTCCGCCATGGCCAGCTCGGTGCCGTGCTCCACGAACTCGGCGCTCATCCAGCGGCGCTCGGCCGGCCAGATGTGGTTCTGCAGCCAATCCATCAGGGTCAGGTCGTCGGCGAGGCCGCGCAGGAGCGTCATCGCGGCATGGGTGTGCGCGTTGACCAGGCCGGGAATCAGCAGGTGGCCGGGACGATCGACGATCTCCGCGGCGTCGTAGCGTTCCAGCGCATCCTCGCTCGGCAGCAGGTCGACGATGCGTCCCTGCCGGATCGCGACGGCGTGATCCGCCAGCACGCCGCTCGCGGGCGCGACCGGCGCGACCCACCGGGTCTTGATCAGCGTGTCGACTTTCTCCATGCTCGATGACTCACGAGGGGCGCCGCCGAGTACCGGCGGCCTGCCGAAGCCAGTCATTCTAGCGTCCCGCGCGCGGGCGAACGAGTTTGCAGTCTTGATTCAACGGCAACCGCACTGTCCCGAACCTTCGGACCCGACCGGAATCCACGCGGTGACCTGGCGCGACGGGCGCCTCGACCTGCTCGACCAGCGGCGCCTGCCGGCCGATTCGCGGCGCGTCGTCTGCGAGGACGTGGATGCCGTGATCCACTGCATCCGCGACATGGTGGTGCGCGGGGCTCCGGCGATTGGCATCGCCGCCGCCTACGGCGCAGTGCTCGCAGCGCGCCTGCGTGTCGCGTCGAACGGCAAGGACTGGCGCGCGGGGTTCCGCGCCGACCTGGCGCGCCTGGCCCAGGCCCGGCCGACGGCCGTGAACCTCGCCTGGGCGACCGAGCGCATGCTCGGAGTTGCCGCAACGGCTGGCGACGAGCCGGTGGCGGCGCTGCTCGACGAGGCCCGCCGGATTCATGCCGAGGACATCGGGATGAACCTCGAGATGGCGCGACTGGGCGCGGACCTGCTCGACACGCCCGGCAGCGTCATCACCCACTGCAATGCGGGAGCGCTGGCCACCGGCGGGGTAGGGACCGCGCTCGGCGTCATCCGCGAGGCCTGGAAGCGCGGCCTCGTGACGCGTGTCTGGGTGGACGAGACGCGGCCCTGGCTGCAGGGCACGCGCCTGACGGCCTGGGAACTCGGTCGCGAAGGCATCCCGACGACGGTGATCACCGATTCCGCCGCGGCCCAGCTGATGCGGCGTGAGCAGCCGACGTGGGCGATCGTCGGCGCGGACCGCGTGGCCGCCAACGGCGACGTCGTGAACAAGATCGGCACTTATTCGCTGGCGGTACTCGCGCGCCACCACGGGGTCCGGTTCATGGTCGTCGCGCCCAGTTCGACCCTGGACGCCGCGACGCCGTCCGGGGACGAGGTGCCCATCGAGCAGCGTGACCCGAAAGAGATCTGGGCAGCGGCGGGCGGGGCCACGCCGGGCGCCGAGGCGCTCAACCCTGCATTCGACGTCACGCCAGCCGAGCTCGTCGATGCCCTCGTCACTGAGCGGGGCGTGGCCTCCCCGCCATCCGCCGCCGCGATCGCCGCGCTGCTGAACGCCTGAGGGGCTTTGCGGAGGGGTCCGGACCGGTCCCCTGTGGTACCATTACGCGCTTATATCCGGTGTCTCCGCCGCGTTGCAGCACGGCCGTGGGGATGCTTCCTAACTCGTTGATTTGAATCGGCCGGTCACCTCATGTCAGAAGTCGCAAAAGAGATACTCCAGGTCAACCTGGAAGATGAAATGAGGCAGTCCTATCTCGATTACGCCATGAGCGTGATCGTGGGGCGCGCCCTCCCGGACGTCCGTGATGGCCTCAAGCCCGTGCACAGGCGCGTCCTGTACGCCATGCGGGAACTCGGCAACGACTGGAACAAGGCCTACAAGAAGTCGGCCCGCGTCGTCGGCGACGTCATCGGCAAGTACCACCCCCACGGCGATTCGGCGGTCTACGACACCATCGTGCGCATGGCCCAGCCGTTCTCGATGCGCTATGTGCTGGTGGACGGGCAGGGCAACTTCGGCTCCGTGGACGGCGACTCACCCGCGGCGATGCGCTACACCGAGGTGCGCATGGCGAAGCTGGC
>JBLRWH010000069.1:0-13386 GCA_047921395.1 Gammaproteobacteria bacterium | reverse complement strand
CGGGCATGGATCTCGTCCAGACCGTCGATACCTGCCTGGAGGGCGTGCACTTCCCCGCCGGCCTCGACCCGGCCGACGTCGCCTGGCGCAGTCTCGCCGTGAACCTGTCCGACCTGGCCGCGATGGGCGCGGCGCCGGCCTGGGGGCTGTTGTCGCTCGCCCTGCCGCGGGCCGACGAAGACTGGCTTGACGGCTTCGCGCGCGGCCTCGGCGAACTGGCCGGCAGCACGGGGCTCGACCTGGTCGGTGGTGACATGGTGCGCGGCCCGCTCGCCGTGACTTTCGCGCTGACCGGATTCGTGCCGCCCGGCGCGGCCTTGCGTCGGGCGGGCGCCCGGCCCGGGGACGGCATCTGGGTCACCGGCCCGCTCGGCGGCGGGGCTGCCGGCCTGGCGGCCTGGCGCCGGGGAGAGCCCGGGGCAGCCGGGGCTTTCCTGCGGCCGCGGCCACGACTGGCCGAGGGCCAGGCGTTGCGCGGGCTCGCCAGCGCGGCCATCGACGTCTCCGACGGGCTCCTGCAGGACCTCGGCCACCTGCTCGCGGCGAGCGGCGTCGGCGCCGAACTCGAGCTCGAGCGCGTGCCGCTGGATCCCGGTGCCGCGGCGACGGAGAACGGCCTCGAGATGGCGCTCTGCGGCGGCGACGATTACCAGCTGTGTTTCACCCTTCCCCCGGCCCAGTTGGCGGCGCTGGAGGCCGCGGCGGCCCGGTGGACCGAGCGGCCGGTGCGCATCGGCGTCATCCGCGTCGCGGAGGGCATCGAGCTGCGCCGCGATGGCCGCAGGGTCGCGGCGCCCGGCGGCGGCTGGGACCATTTCGCGGGGAATTCGCCCTGAGCGCCGGCACGCCACGCCTGTCGCCGCGCCTGCTGCGTGAGCCGGTGCATTTTTTCGCGCTGGGCTTCGGGTCCGGCCTCGCGCCCAAGGCCCCCGGCACGGCCGGCACGCTGGTCGGCGTGCTGCTCGATCCGCTGCTGCGCCTGCTCGGGCTCGAGCTGCGCATCGGGGTGGTGGCCCTGATGTTCGTCGTGGGGGTGTGGTTGTGTGGCGAAAGCGCCCGGCGCCTCGGGGTGCACGACCACGGGGCCATCGTCTGGGACGAGATCGTCGGCTACCTGGCGCTGATGCTGGTCCTGCCTGCCGGCTGGCCCTGGGCGCTGGCCGGCTTCGTGGTGTTCCGGTTTTTCGACATCCTCAAGCCTTGGCCAATTCGCCAACTGGATCACGGTGTGGGCGGCGGCTTCGGCATTATGTTGGACGACATCGTGGCGTCGGTCTGGGGAGCGCTGGTGCTCCTCGGGATCATGGCGGCCCTGGGGATTACATGAACCTGGACCAGAACCGGCTGCTCGCGAACCGCCAGATGGCGCCCCGCATCCCGGAAAAGATCGGCAAGTACAGCATCATCCGCGAGGTCGGGCGCGGCAGTTCCGGCACGGTGTACCTGTCGCACGACCCGTACTACGGTCGTGACGTCGCCATCAAGCTCTACAAGGAGCCGGGCGGCGATGACGAGGCCGAGCAAAACATTGCGCGGAAGATGTTTTTCAACGAGGCCCAGCTGGTGGGCCGGCTCCAGCACCCCAACATCCTGCCGATCTACGACGCCGGCGAAGAGGATGGCCGCTACTACGTCGTCATGGAGCATATCCATGGCGCGAGGACGCTGTCGGCCTACTGCCGGCCGGACAACCTGCTCCCCGTCGACGAGGTGGTCCGGATCATCTTCAGCGCCACGCGCGCGATGCACTATGCGCACACGCGCGGCGTCGTGCATCGCGACATCAAGCCCAGCAACATCATGCTGACGGTCGACCACGAGATCCGGGTCATTGACTTCGGCATCGCCCTGTGGCGCGACACCGAGATCTCCATCATCCAGGGGGTCGCCGGCTCGCCGAGCTACATGTCGCCCGAGCAGGTGAAGGCCGAGGAGATCGGCCCGGCGTCCGACCTCTATGCGCTGGGCGCCGTCATGTACGAGTTGCTGACGGGCTGGCGGCCGTTCAAGGCCTCGAACCTGGCGCGACTGCTGCACAAGATCGTCTACGCGACACCGCAGCCGATCCACAAGCTCCGCCCGGAAGTCCCGGAAGAGCTCGAGGACGTGGTGTGGCGGGCCATGCGCAAGAAGCCCGAGGATCGTTACTCGAGCGGCCTGGAGTTCGCCGCCGCGCTGACCCGGGTGCACCAGACGTTGCGCAGCACGCGGGATGCCCTCGATGAGCGCGAGCGCGTCGCGATCCTGCGCGGCCTGCGTTTCTTCCACGATTTCTCGCACACGGAGATCCGCGAACTGCTGAAGGCCGCCGAGTGGCGCGAGTACGCCGTCCGGCAGCACATCATCCGCCAGGGCGAGATGGACGATCGCTTCTACGTGATCATCAGCGGGGAGGTCGCGGTCGAGGTGGACGGCCAGCAGCTCGGCCAGCTCGCGACGGGCGACTGTTTCGGCGAGAGCAGCGTGGTGCCGAACGCGCGCCGCCAGGCGACGATCCGGGCCCTCTCCCCGGTGACGCTGCTACAGGTCAGCTCGACGATGATGGAGACGATGTCGACCTCCACCCAGCTGCGCTTCAACCGTATGTTCCTGCAGACGCTGATCCAGCGCCTGCAGGGCCACGGCGGCACGAATACCTGATCCGGCGCGGCGCGCCTCAGCTCGGCGTGCGCGGACTCAGCCACATGTGAATGTCCGCGCTGGCGACGACCTGGCCGCCGTCGTCCGCCAGCGTGACCGCGATGGTCGCCGCATAGGGTTCGGCGGCGGAGCGCAACTCGGTCACGGGCCGCGCCGAGGCGGCGATCCGGCCGCCGGCCTTCCGCAGGTACCTGACCGTCATGTCCTGCGGGATCCAGCGCATGTCGGCCGGGATGCTGACATCGGTGACCAGCCCCGCGCACAACTCCGCCAGGTTGCACAGCGCGATGGCGTGCACGGTGCCGATGTGGTTCTGCACGCGCCGGCGCTGTTGCAGCCAGGCTTCGCACAGGCCCGGCTCCAGCCGCGTAACCCGCGGCGAGATGGAGGCGAAATACGGCGCCTTGAAACAGACGATGCGGGTGAACAGCCAGCGGCCCGCGGCGCTCCCGTCGAGGCGCCGCCACAGCCGCAGGGCCAGCACCTCGCGCGATCTGGCGCCGGGACCCGCCGCGGTCACGCCGGCAGCGGCCCGTCCACGTCCTTGTCGCGCTGGATCAGCGCGTACGCCGAGTGGTTGTGGATCGACTCGAAGTTCTCGGACTCGACCGTGTAGGCACGAATCCGCTCGTCGGCGTTCAACCGCACGGCGATGTCACGCACCAGGTCCTCGACGAACTTCGGGTTGTCGTAGGCGCGCTCGGTGACCCACTTCTCGTCGGGCCGCTTCAGGATGCCGAACAGCTCGCAGGAGGCCTCTTCCTCGGCCAGCTCGATCAACTCCTCGAGCCACACGAAACCGTCCACTTTCACGCAGATGGTGACGTGCGAGCGCTGGTTGTGCGCGCCGTAGTCGGAGATCTTCTTCGAGCAGGGGCACAGGCTGGTGACCGGGACCACGACCTTGGCCCAGATGATGCTTTCGCCGTGCCGCCGCTCGCCGATCAGGCTGGCCGTGTAGTCCATCAGGCTTTCCACGCCGGACACCGGCGCGGTCTTGTTGACGAAGTACGGGAACGTCATCTCGATGTGGCCGGACTCGGCGTCGAGCCGCTCGGTCAGCTCGGTCATGATGTCGCGGAAGGACTTCACGGAGATCTCGCGTTCGTGGTTGTTGAGGATTTCCACGAAGCGGGACATGTGGGTGCCCTTGAAGTTGTGCGGCAGGTCCACGTACATGTTGAAGTTCGCGACCGTGTGCTGGTCGCCTCCGGCCCGTTCCTTGATGCGGACGGGATGACGGATGTCCTTGATGCCCACCTTGTTGATGGGAATCTGGCGCAGGTCGGCGCTGCCCTGGACGTCGGCTATCGGGTTGATGTTGATGGCTCCGGCCTCGCTGATGTCTTTCATGTTCGGTGTCCCCGGTTGGGCTGGTGTTCGGGTCGGCCCGGGGTTGCCGGGAACGTTGGCCCACGGGCGTCTGCCGGCGCCGCGGGTGATCGGCTCGAGCTTTCGCAGCTCAGCGCCGGCAGGATTCACGCCCCGCGGAGATTCAGGCCTCTCCCACGGTGCGAAGTTCCGGGCTGCGCCGCCAGGCACGCACGGCTTCGAGGATCGAGGCCGCGTCCAGGCCCGCGGCGGCGAGGCATTGCTCGCGCGACCCGTGCTCGATGTAGTGATCGGGTATCCCGAGGTTCAACAGCGGCACCTGGACGCGATGCGCGGCGAGGCACTCCCCGACGGCGCTCCCCGCGCCGCCCATCAGCGCGTTGTCCTCGAGGGTCACGAGCGTGCCGTGGCTCGCCGCCATGGACAGCACCATTTCCTCGTCCAGCGGCTTGATGAAGCGCATGTTGACCACGGTGGCGTCGAGCTCGGCGGCGACCTGCTCGGCGACCGGGACCATGGCGCCGAAGGCGAGCAGCGCGACCCCGCGGCCGCGGCGCCGCAGTTCCGCCTTGCCGAGCGGCAGCGCCCGCATCGCCGTCTCGATCGGGGCGCCGGGGCCGTGGCCGCGCGGGTAGCGGATCGCGCTCGGTCCGTCCAGCGTGACGCCCGTATAGAGCATCTGCCGGCACTCGTTTTCGTCCGCGGGGGCCATGACGACCATGTTCGGCACGCAGCGCAGGAACGACAGGTCGTAGGCGCCGTGGTGCGTCGGACCGTCGTTGCCGACCAGGCCGCCGCGGTCCAGGGCGAATACGACGGGCAGGTTCTGCAGCGCGACGTCGTGGATCAGCTGGTCGTAGGCGCGCTGCAGGAAGCTGGAATAGATCGCCACCACGGGCCGCGCGCCTTCGCAGGCGAGCCCGGCGGCGAGCGTGACCGCATGCTGCTCGCAGATGCCGACGTCGAAGTAGCGTTCCGGGAACCGGCGCGAGTACTCGACCAGGCCCGAGCCCTCGCGCATCGCGGGCGTGATGCCGACGACGCGTTCGTCCGCCTCGGCCATGTCGCAGAGCCAGTCGCCGAAGATGGCCGAATAGACCTTGCCCTTGGACGGCGCCTTGTGGATGACGCCGCGCTCGGGGTCGAAGGGACCGGGGCCGTGCCAGGCGATCGGGTCGGCCTCGGCCGGCGCATAGCCCTTGCCCTTGCGGGTCACGACATGCAGGAACTGCGGCCCGGGCAGGTCGCGCACATTCGTGAGGGTCTTCAGCAGCACGTCGACATCGTGGCCGTCCACGGGGCCGATGTAATTCATGCCGAGTTCCTCGAACAGCGTGCCTGGCAGGACCATGCCCTTGACGTGTTCTTCCGAACGGCGCGCCAGCTCCCAGACGGACGGCATGCGGCGAATGAGCTTCTTGCTGCCCTCGCGGATGGTCGAATACAGCTTGCCCGACAGCACCCGTGCCAGGTAATGCGACATGGCGCCGACGTTCTCGGAGATCGACATGTCGTTGTCGTTCAGGATGACGAGCAGGTCCACGTCGAGGCTGCCCGCGTGGCACAGGGCCTCGTAGGCCAGGCCGGCGGTCAGCGCGCCGTCGCCGATGACCGCCACCACGCGGCGGCGCTCGCCCTTCTGCCGGGCGGCGATGGCCATGCCGAGCGCGGCGCTCACCGAGGTGCTCGAGTGGCCGACGCCGAAGGTGTCGTACTCGCTCTCGAAGCGGGTCGGGAAGGGCGCGAGACCGCCGAGCTGGCGGATGCTCGCGAGCCGGTCCCTGCGGCCCGTCAGGATCTTGTGCGGGTAGGCCTGGTGGCCGACGTCCCAGACGAGCCGGTCGCGGGGCGTATCGAAGACGTAGTGCAGCACGATGGCGAGCTCGACGGTGCCGAGGTTGGCGGCGAAGTGGCCGCCGGTCTGCGCCATGGTCTCGATGAGGTAGCCGCGGAGTTCTTGCGCCACGGCCTCGAGCGACTCCTCCGGCAACGCCCGAAGGTCGGCCGGGTCCTGGATGCGCGCCAGCAGTGGAAACCTCTGCTCGAGACCCATAATCAATACTTGCGGTGCCGGCCGGATTGAAGACTGGAGGGCGGATTATCCGCCAGACGCGCGGCCCTGTCCAAAAACCTCAGTGCCGTCGTTCCGTGAGCCAGTTCGACAGCCAGCGCAATGCATCGGCCTCGTCGCCCAGCGGCGCCAGCGCGGCGACGGCCAGGTCGTGCAGATCCCGGAGGCGGGCCTTGGCCCGGGCCAGGCCGGCGATGCTCGGATAGGTGGGCTTCGCGCGGGCCTGGTCGGCCTGCGTCTGCTTGCCGAGGACGCCGGTATCGCCCTCGACGTCCAGGATGTCGTCCTGGATCTGGAAGGCGAGCCCAATGGCTGCGCCGTATGTGTCCAGCGCCGTCCTGAGGCCCGGCTTGAGCTCGTCGGCGCTGGCCGCCGCCATCATGACGCTGGCGTGGATGAGCGCGCCGGTCTTGCGCCGGTGCATGTCCTCCAGGGCCTCCATGGCCAGGATCCGCCCGGTGGCCTCGAGGTCCACGGCCTGTCCCCCAGCCATCCCCGCGGTGCCGGAGGCGTGGGCGAGCAGGCGGATCACCTCCAGGCGTTGCGCCGGGTCCGGCGTCATCTCGGGATCGTTCGCCAGGATCTCGAAGGCCAGCACCTGCAGGGCATCGCCCACCAGGATGGCGGTGGCCTCGTCGTAGGCGCGGTGGCAGGTGGGGCGGCCGCGCCTGAGGTCGTCGTCGTCCATCGCGGGGAGGTCGTCGTGGACCAGTGAATAGGCGTGGATCAGCTCGATGGCCGCGGCCGGGCCGTCGAGGCGCGCCTCGGGCACCCCGAGCGCGGCGCCCGTGAAATAGACCAGCACGGGTCGCACGCGCTTGCCGCCACCGAGGACCGCGTAGCGCATCGCCTCGTGCAGCCGTCGCGGCTCCGCGTCCGGTTGCGGCAGCCACCGCTCGAGGCAGCGCTCGATCCGGGCGCCGCAGTCGGCCAGCCGGTCGGCGGGCGTCATCGCTCGGGCTCGAACGGCTCGAGTTCCGCCGAGGCGGTGTCCCGGGACAGGATTTCGACCTTTTGCTCCGCGGCGCGCAGGGCGGCCTGGCAGCGGCGCGTGAGGGCGACCCCGCGTTCGAACGAGGCCAGCGCCTGCTCCAGCGGCTGGTCGCCCGACTCGAGCTCACCGACCAGTTGTTCCAGGGCGGCGAGGGCCTGCTCGAAATCGAGCGTATCGACCTCGGCCGGCGGGGCGGAGGTGGTGGATTTTCCTTTCGGCATCGGAGCTCGCAGCGGCCACGGAGTGAGTCGCTACGATACCGGGGCAGGCTTCAAGGAAGCAATCCGCATTCGCCGTTGCGGACCCATGCAAGTTGACACCCCGCGCGCCCGGGACTAACCTTGTGACGGTGATTTAGACTTAGTCTAAATCAAGTCCAAGTCGCATTTGCGGTCCGGGTTTCCACGCGGCGCCGCACGCAGTTATGGAGCAGGGTGCCCGGCCTTCCGGTCGGGCAGCGATTCATCTCAGGAGGAACTGATTCATGTCTAATCTCAAGGGCAGCAAGACCGAGAACAACCTCAAGGAGGCTTTCTCGGGCGAGTCCCAGGCCAACCGCCGCTACCTGTACTTCGCATCAAAGGCCGACGTCGAAGGCTACAACGACGTCGCGACCGTGTTCCGCTCGACCGCCGAGGGCGAGACGGGCCACGCACACGGCCACCTGGAGTACCTCGAGGCGGTGGGTGACCCGGCCACCGGCCTGCCGATCGGCGGCACCTCCGACAACCTCAAGGCGGCCATCGCCGGCGAGACGCACGAGTACACCGACATGTACCCGGGCATGGCGAAGACGGCCCGCGACGAGGGCTTCGACGAGATCGCCGACTGGTTCGAGACCCTCGCCAAGGCCGAGCGCAGCCACGCGAACCGTTTCCAGAAGGCCCTCGACAACCTCGACGCCTGAGTGCAACAGGAGCACGGGCGCCGTCGGGTGACCGGCGGCGCCTGGTCGCTCGCTGGACGGGCTGCGGCCGGTTCACGCTCATTGTTCTCGCGCGGAGACGCAGAGGGGCAGAGAAAGATAAGGTTTTTAATAGCGGACCAGGGCGGGCGCTGGAGCCTCCGCTCAGGCTGAAGCGCCAGCCCCGGCGACCCTATACAACCATCTTTTCCTACCTCTGCCTCTCTGCGTCTCTGCGCGAAACTCTTCTCTTCGCGCGAGAGAGTTTTTCACCCAGGGAGTGATGCAGATGTCCCTCGATACGCCCCGCCGTGAAGGCAGCCTCGAGGCGCCCACGCGGCACCCGGTTGCATGGAAGTCCCCGGAATTCTGGGACGAAGAGAACCTGTTCAAGGAGATGGAGCGCGTCTTCGACATCTGTCACGGGTGCCGGCGCTGCTTCAGCCTGTGCAACTCCTTCCCGCTGCTGTTCGATGCCGTGGACGAGTCCGCCACCGGCGAAGTGGACGGCGTCGCCCACGAGGTCTACTGGAAAGTCGTAGACCACTGTTACCTGTGCGACATGTGCTACATGTCCAAGTGTCCCTACGTGCCGCCGCACGAGTGGAACGTCGATTTTCCGCACCTGATGTTGCGCGCCAAGGCCGTGCGCTTCCGCAAGGAAGGCGCCAGCCGGCGCGACCGGATCCTGACCTCCACCGACGCCGTCGGCAAGCTCGCGGGGATTCCCGTGATCTCCGAGGTCGTGAACGCCGTCAACGCCAGCGCCGGCGGCCGCAAGCTGCTCGAGAACATGCTGGGCGTGCACCGCGATGCGCCGTTGCCCAAGTACCACTCGAACAGCATGCGCAAGCGCCTCAAGGACCGTCCCGCGGACACCGAGGCGACGCCCGCCGAGGGCACGCGCGGCCGCGTCGCGCTGTTCGCGACCTGCTACGGCAACCGCAACTCGCCGGAAGTCGGCGAGGACCTGGTCAAGGTCTTCGAGCACAACGGCATCCCGGTGAAGCTTGTCGAGAAGGAACAGTGCTGCGGCATGCCGAAGATGGAGCTCGGCGACCTCGAGTCCGTGCAGCGCTCCATGGAGGCCAACATCCCGGTCATGGCGCGCGCCGTCGACGAGGGCTGGGACATCGTCGCCCCGGTGCCGTCCTGCGTGCTGATGTTCAAGCAGGAGCTCCCCCTGCTGTTCCCGGATCGAGAAGACGTGAAGAAGGTCGCCGCCGCGATGTTCGACCCGTTCGAGTACCTGGCGCTGCGCCACAAGGCCGGCAAGCTGCGCACCGACTTCGCGCAGCCGCTCGGCAAGGTCAGCTACCAGGTGCCCTGCCACCTGCGCGTGCAGAACATCGGCCTGAAGACGCGCGACATGCTCCAGCTGGTGCCGGACACGAAGGTCGAGGCCATCGAGCGCTGCTCCGGCCACGACGGCACCTACGCGGTCAAGAAAGAGTTCCACGAGACCTCGATCAAGATCGCCAGGCCGGTGGTCAGCAAGGTCAAGGCCGCCGCGCCGGATCATTTCGTCAGCGACTGCCCGATGGCGGGCGACCAGATCGCGCACGGACTCAAGGACGGCACGGCTGCGAAACACCCGATGACGCTGCTCAGGATGGCCTACGGCCTCTGAGGCGGCGCGCCGGCGGGGGAAACAGCAATGGGGACCGCAACCCATCGAATCACGGAGAGAAAAGAATGACCCACCTCACTGCAAGCGACCTGATGAGCCTGGAGCAGTATGCGCGCGAGCGCGCCCAGTTCCGCGCCAGGGTGCTGGCGCACAAGAAGAACCGACAGGTCGCGCTCGGCCCGAATGCCACCCTGTACTTCGAGGACGGCCTGACGATCCAGTACCAGGTCCAGGAGATGCTGCGCATCGAGAAGATCTTCGAGGCGGAAGGCATCGAGGACGAACTGTCGGCCTACAATCCGCTGATCCCGGACGGCAGCAACTGGAAGGCCACGTTCATGCTGGAGTACCCGGACATCGACGTGCGCAAGCGCGAGCTTGCGCGCCTCATCGGCGTCGAGGACAAGGTCTGGGTGCAGGCGGACGGCCAGGACAAGGTTTACGCCATCGCCGACGAGGACATGGAGCGCGACACGGAAGAAAAGACCTCCTCGGTGCATTTCATGCGCTTTGAGCTGACGCAGGAGATGGTGTCGGCGCTGAAGGGCGGCGCGGCGCTGCACATGGGTGTCGACCACGACAACCTTAAGGTCCACGTGACTGTGCCCGACGCGGTGCGCGGCTCGCTGGTGAACGATCTGGCCTGAAGAAGATTCTCGCGCAGAAGATTCTCGCGCAGAAGAAGATTCTCGCGCAGAGACGCGGAGGGGCAGAGATAGGATGAGGTTTTTGTAGGGGAACGGGATGGGCCCTTCGGGTTGTGGTCGAGCTGTCGCGCCACCCCCGGCAACCCCATCTGAATCTCTTCTCTGTCCCTCTGCCTCTCTGCGCCTCCGCGCGAAAAATATGCGTGTGGGGCGGCAAAGGCCTATCCCGCCGCCAAGCTGGTAAAATGCCGCCCAGCCCGGGCGCTCTGCCCGGGATCGCAGGGCACTCATGAGTCACGATTACAACGCGTCCTCGATCGAGGTCCTCAGCGGGCTCGATCCGGTCCGGCGCCGGCCGGGCATGTATACCGACACCACGCGGCCGAACCATCTCGCGCAGGAGGTGGTCGACAACAGCGTGGACGAGGCCATCGCCGGCCACTGCAAGCGCATCGTCGTGACGCTGTTCCGCGACGGCTCGCTGCAGGTCGAGGACGACGGCCGCGGCATGCCGGTGGACGTGCACCCCCAGGAAGGCATCCCCGGCGTCGAGCTCATCCTCACGCGGCTGCATGCCGGCGGCAAGTTCTCCAACAAGAATTACCGTTACTCCGGGGGCCTGCACGGCGTCGGCGTCTCGGTCGTCAATGCCCTGTCGCGCAACCTCGAAGTATGGATCCGCCGCGGCGGGCGCGAATACAACATGAGTTTCCGCGGCGGCGACAAGAGCGGCGAGCTCGAGGTCGTCGGCACCGTCGGCAAGAGCAACACCGGCACGACGATCCGCTTCTGGCCGGATGAGAAATACTTCGACTCCTCGAAGTTCTCCACGCCGCGCCTGAAGCACCTGCTGCGCGCCAAGGCCGTGCTGTGCCCCGGGCTCGAGGTCACGCTGCACCAGGAGGCGAGCGGCGAGACCGACACCTGGTTGTACGAGGGCGGCCTCGGCGACTACCTGAAGGAGGCCCTGCAGGGGGTTGCGGCGATCCCGGCCGAGCCGTTCACGGGCAGCGTGCAGGGCGGCACCGAGGCCGCGGACTGGGCCCTCGCCTGGCTGCCCGACGGCGGCGAGCCGGTGGCCGAGAGCTACGTCAACCTGATCCCGACGGTGCTGGGTGGCACCCACGTCAACGGCTTCCGTGCCGGCCTCACCGAGGCGCTGCGCGAGTTCTGCGAATTTCGCAGCCTGTTGCCGCGCGGCGTGCGCCTCGCGCCCGACGACGTCTGGGCGCAGGTCGCCTACGTGCTCTCTGTGAAGCTGGAGGACCCGCAGTTCTCCGGCCAGACGAAGGAGCGCCTGAGCTCGCGCGAGTGCGCGGCGTTCGTCTCCGGCACCGTCAAGGACGCACTGGCGATCTGGCTGAACCAGCACCCGGAGGCGGGCGAGAGCATCGCCCAGCTCGCGATCGCCAACGCCAGCGCCAGGCTGAAGGCGACCCGCAAGGTGGTGCGCAAGCGCATCGTCAGCGGCCCGGCGCTGCCCGGCAAGCTGGCCGACTGCAGCGCCCAGGACTCGGACCGCTCGGAGCTGTTCCTCGTCGAGGGCGACTCGGCCGGCGGCTCCGCCAAGCAGGCGCGCGATCGCGAGTTCCAGGCCGTGATGCCGCTGCGCGGCAAGATCCTGAACACTTGGGAGGTGGATTCCGCCGAGGTGCTGGCCTCGCAGGAAGTGCACGACATCAGCATCGCGCTCGGCGTCGATCCGGGCTCCCGCGAGCTGCGCGGCCTGCGCTACCACCGCATCTGCATTCTCGCCGACGCCGACTCGGACGGGCTGCACATCGCGACCCTGCTGTGCGCGCTGTTCCTGCGCCACTTCCCCGCCCTCGTCGACGCCGGGCACGTCTATGTCGCGATGCCGCCGCTGTTCCGCATCGACGTCGGCAAGCAGGTCTACTACGCGCTCGACGACGCGGAACGGCGCGGCGTGCTGCACCGGATCGAGGCCGAGGGCCTGAAGGGCAAGGTCACCGTGACGCGCTTCAAGGGCCTCGGAGAGATGAGTGCGATGCAGCTGCGCGAGACCACCATGGCGCCCGAAACGCGCCGCCTGGTGCAGCTGACCCTCAGCGCGGGCGACGAGACCCACGAGCTGATGGATATGCTGCTCGCCAAGAAGCGCGCCGGCGATCGCCGCGAGTGGCTGCAGGCCAAGGGCAACCTCGCGGAGGTCGCGCCATGACGCCGGACGGGAGCACGGGCCGATGAAGGAACTCACGCTGGACTTCGAGGGCGTCGAGCGCCTGCCCCTGAAAGAGTTCACCGAAAAAGCGTACCTCGACTATTCGATGTACGTGATCCTCGATCGCGCCCTGCCGCACATCTCCGACGGCCTCAAGCCCGTGCAGCGGCGCATCGTCTACGCGATGAGCGAGCTCGGCCTGTCCTCGGGACAGAAGCCCAAGAAGTCGGCGCGCACCGTCGGCGACGTCATCGGCAAGTTTCATCCGCACGGCGACTCGGCCTGCTACGAGGCGATGGTGCTGATGGCCCAGTCCTTCAGCTACCGCTACCCGATCGTCGACGGCCAGGGCAACTGGGGCGCGCCCGACGACCCGAAGTCCTTCGCCGCGATGCGCTACACGGAGGCGCGTCTCACGGCCTATGCCTCGACGCTGCTCAGCGAGCTGGGGCAGGGCACGGCGGACTGGCAGCCCAACTTCGACGGCACGCTCAACGAGCCCGTGCGGCTGCCCGCACGGCTGCCCAACCTGCTGCTGAACGGCGCGTCCGGGATCGCGGTGGGCATGTCCACCGATATCCCGCCGCACAACTTGCGCGAGGTCGCGGCCGCCTGCATCCACCTGCTCGAGCAGCCCGCCGCCACGCTGGACGATCTCCTGCAGCACATCAGCGGCCCGGACTTCCCGACCGGCGCCGAACTCGTGTCGCCGACGGCGGATATCCGCTCGATCTACGAGACCGGCAACGGCACCCTCCGGTTGCGCGCGCGCTGGGAGCGCGAGGATGGCGACATCGTCGTGCACGCGCTGCCCTGGCAGGTCTCGGGGAGCAAGGTGCTGGAGCAGATCGCCGGCCAGATGCGCGCCAAGAAGCTCCCGATGGTCGAGGACCTGCGCGACGAATCGGACCACGAGAACCCGACCCGCCTCGTGATCGTGCCGCGCTCGAACCGCGTCGACTGCGAGGCGCTGATGGCGCACCTGT
>JBLRWH010000068.1:0-13722 GCA_047921395.1 Gammaproteobacteria bacterium | reverse complement strand
CTAGTTCGGCAAGGCATGCACCCTTGAATCACCGAACAGCGCCAGGTCCGGCGCCAGCATGCGGATGTAGCGGTCGAAGTACAGGAACTGCTTCACCAGCAGGGTGAACTCGCGCGGGAAGCGGATGCCGTGGCGGCGCCCGACGGCCACCAGGTCCATCAGCATCCGGTTCAGGTCCTCGTCCTCCGGAGGTTCGTCGTAGACCGGGTAGGTCACCTCGTCCCCGGGCTTGACCGGCGCCAGGTCCAGCCGGCGGAACAGGGCCTCGAGATCGGTCGCGAGGCGCGCCGTGTCCACGCCGTCGCGGGTCGCGCCCATGGTGGCGAGCCCCTCGGCCACGGCGCCGAAGTCTCCCTTCGGCAGGCCCTCCGCGAGGGCGAACATGGCGCGCCAGGTTTCCTCGCGGATGCGCCCGACGATGCCGAAGTCGATGAAGCCGACGCGGCCGTCGCGCAGCGCCATCAGGTTGCCGGCGTGCAGGTCGGCGTGGAAGGTCCGGCAGTGCATCAGGCTGCCGAACCAGGTGTTCAGCGCCGACACCAGCAGTCCCTCCGGGTCGTCGGTGCAGCGGCGCAGGCCCGCCGGGTCGGTCAGCGAGGCGCCGAAGAAGCGCTCCATGGTGAGGACGCGCGCGGTGCTCAACTCCGGGTAGACGCGCGGTACGGCGGCATCACGGTTCAGCGTGTCGTCGAGATACTGGCGGAAGGCCTCGATGTTGGCCGCCTCCTTGAGAAAATCGCACTCCTCCATCATCGAGTTCTGGATCTCCTCGACGATCGCCGCCAGCGATGCATGCGCCGCGCCGGGCGTGACGCGTTCCGCCACCCGCGCGACGAGGTGCAGCAGGTTCAGGTCGGTGACGATGACCTTTTGCACGCCCGGCTTGCGCACCTTGAGAACGACATCCTCGCCGGTCTTGAGGCGGGCGGCGTGCACCTGCGCGATCGAGGCCGAAGCCAGCGGCTCCGGGTCCACCCACAGGAACTCGGTCTCGAGCTTGTCGCCGAGCTCTTCCCTGAGCGCGCGGCGGATGGTGCGCCAGGGCAGCGGGGAGGTCTGGTCCAGGCAATGCTGGAACTCGGTGACCCAGGGCTCGGGGAACATGGATGGCGAGCTGGCGATCAGCTGGCCGAGCTTGACGTAGGTGGCGCCAAGGCGCTCGAAAGTCTGCCGCACCAGGCGCGGCGTCGGGGGGCGGTCGCCCATCAGCCAGCCGACACCCGTACCGGCGAGCACGCGCCCGGTCTGGCCGAGACGCAGGGCGCCCTTGACCGTCAGGCCCAGCATCTCCGTCGCGGCGTTCATCGCGGGCGCAACAGCGTGGCGCCGAGGGCGCGATCGACGAGTTCCCGCACCGAGGGGTGGAAACGAAAGCCGAGGTGCCCCCCCGGGTACCAGGTGATCTCGGGGCAATCCCAGTGGCGCCACAATGCCTCCACCTGGGTCGGCGGCACGAAGCGGTCCGCGAGCGCACCGAAAATGAAACGCTGCTCGCGCGGGATACGCGGCGTGAGCATGAGCGGCGCGACGGGGGTCAGCGCAGCGGCGATCCGCTCGGGCGTGATGCGCGCCTCGGCGGCCTTCGCGAGCGCCCGGCCGCTCGCATGGTAGCAGGTGAGTTCGCCGAACTCGGCCGCCGGGATCCCGGCGATCGCGCAATCGATGTCGTCCTCGAGCGAGGCGATCAGCGCCGTGGAATAACCGCCCAGCGAGAGGCCGACCAGGCCGATGCGCTCAGCACCCTCCTCCCTGAGCCAGGCCACGAGGCGGCGCACGTCCCACGCCGTCTGGGTCAGCGCGTGCAGGGTGTTGGCCACGTCGCCGGTGATGAAGCCCGCGCCGCTCGCGAGGGAGTGGATGGCGCGTGGTCCGTGCAGCGGCAGCACCGGGAAAGCCAGGTTCACGCCATGACGATGCAGCCAGCCCGCCCCCATGGCGCGCAGGTCCAACGGGGCATGCCCCATGGCGAGGCCGTGGATGCAGATCAGCCAGTCGCGGCTGCGCTGGGCGCGGATGATCCTGACCTCGGCGTTGCGGTTTTTCACGTACCCCAGCCAGCGCTCGCGGCCAGGCGCACCGCGCCGCGGCTCGAACTCGCTCTGGTACCGCATCACCTCGTAATCGAGCCCTGCGGTGCGCGCCGGCGCGACGGCCACCGGCCCCATCGACGGGGGGGTCTCGTGAAAACTCGCCGGCTCGTTCATCCAGCCGCCGGCCCGCACCCAGTCCAGGGTTTCTTCCAGCTCTTCGCCCACCCGCGCCTGGATCGGCCGGCTGTAGACGCCCATGAAAGTCGTCAGGGTGCCGATCACCGCCTCGTCCAGGGCGATCTCCGCCGCGACCTGGAGGTCCAGCCCGGGCACTGGCTGGCCTTCGACGCGCTCCAGGTCCTCGGCCGTGAGCCGGGCGGCCGCCAGCCCCGCGGCGGCCGACAGTGCGCCGAGGAGGAGCGCGGTCAGCGGCGCAAACAGCAGCAGCAGGACGGCGAACACGAGACCCACCAGCGCCCCGGTGGCGCCGGCGCGCGGGATCAGGCGGTCGCCGGGAAACAGCAGGGAGCCGGTGGCGCTGCCCAGCAACAAGGCGCCCGGCACCGCTGCGGCGAGCAAGCCGGCCACGCCGCCATCGGCCCCGCAACCGAACCAGGCGATGCCCGCGAGGGCCAGCAGCCAGGTTTCCGGCCTGCGCGCCATTTCATAGTCCATGCCGTGACCCCCGTCGTGAGCGGTGATGCCGACCGCTGCAACGCCCTGCTTGGGCTGTTCCGCGGGTACAAGCATAATGAAGTGCCGCCCAACCTTCATGTCTCGCGGGAAAGTGGATGTCCCTGACCGAACTGCTGGCCTACCTCATCGCCGCCGTCATCGCCGTGCCCATCGCGCGGCGGTTCGGGTTCGGCTCGGTACTCGGCTACCTGGCGGCCGGGATCGTCATCGGCCCCTGGGGGCTCAAGCTGTTCGCCGACGTGGACCGGATCCTGCACCTGGCGGAGTTCGGTGTCGTCCTGCTGTTGTTCATCATCGGCCTCGAGCTGCAGCCGACGCGCCTCTGGGCGCTGCGCAAGGGTATTTTCGGCACGGGCACGATGCAGGTCCTGCTGACCGGCGCCCTGCTCTCGGGCGCCGGCCTCGCGTTCGGCCTGGCGTGGAAGTCTGCGCTGATCATCGGCCTGATCCTCGCCCTCTCCTCCACCGCCTTCGTCCTGCAGCTGCTGGCCGAGCGCAAGCAGCTCACGACCCGCCACGGACGCACGGCCTTCACCATCCTGCTGCTGCAGGACATCGCGGTGATCCCGCTCCTCGCGCTGATCCCGATGCTGGCTCCCGTGGCAACGGGCGACTCGCCGTCAACGAATGTCCTCCTGCAGCTCGGCGCTGTGCTGGCGCTGATCGCCGGCGGGCGCTGGCTCCTGCGGCCGATGTTCCGGATCGCGGCCCGGGACGGGGGGCACGAGATCTTCACCGCGACGGCGCTGGTGGTGGTCGTGGGCGCCTCGCTGCTGATGGTCCAGGTCGGCCTCTCCGCGGGACTCGGCGCCTTCCTCGCGGGCGTGCTGCTGGCGGATTCGGAGTTCCGCCACGAGCTCGAGGCCGAGATCGAGCCCTTCAAGGGGCTGCTCCTCGGGCTGTTCTTCGTCGCGGTCGGGATGTCCACGAACCTGGGCCTGCTCGCAGACATCCCGTGGCAGATCCTCGGCATGACCGTCGCCCTGATCGGCCTCAAGGCCGCGGTGCTGTTCTTCGTCGGGCGCATCAGCGGGCTGCCGACGACCTCGGCGCGCAGCCTCGCGTTCGTGCTGGCCCAGGGCGGGGAGTTCGCCTTCGTCCTGTTCGCCGCCGCGCTGCAGGGCCGGCTCATCGAGCGGGACCTGTTCGAGCTGCTGGTTCTCATCGTGACCCTGTCGATGATCGCCACGCCCTTCCTGGTGCTCGCCGACGAGCGCCTGGGACGGGCCAGCCGGGCGCGCGAGGACAAGCGCGAGTGGGACAAGGTCGAAGACGAGCGGGACCACGACGTCATCATCGCGGGCCTGGGGCGCTTCGGCCAGGTCGTCGCGCGCGTCCTGAACATGCGCCGCATCCCGTTCACCGCGCTGGAGTCGGATACCCACCAGGTCGACTTCGTCCGACGCTTCGGCAACATCGTCTACTACGGCGACGCCTCCCGGCTCGAGCTGCTGCGGGCGGCCCACGTGGATCGCGCGAAGGTGTTCGTCGTCGCCATGGAGGACGTCGCGGCGTCGGTGCGGACGGTGGAACTCGTCAAGCGCCATTATCCGCGGCTCAAGGTGTTCGCGCGGGCCACGGACCGGGCGCATGCGCGGGCGCTGCGCGACCGCAACGTGGACTACGTCATTCGCGAGAACTATGTTTCCAGCCTCGAGATGGCGGAGAACCTGCTGCTCGCGCTGGGCGATCCGGCAGACAAGGCCCGCGAAAGCATCCGGCAGTTCCGCCACTTCGACGAGGACCTGCTGGAGCGCGAGCGGGCCGTCGCCCAGGACGAGGGCCGGCTCGTGCAGACCGTCACGGAGGCGGAGCGTGAACTCGCCTTCCTGTTCCACAGCGATGAGCACGACATCGAGGCCGGGGACCGGATGACCCGGAAATGACCATGCTGAACGACGACTATTTCCGCGACCTGGCGCCGAAGCCGCGCCGCTACGACACGCCGCTCGGCGAGGGCATGGTGTTCTCGGTGTTCCCGAATGGCACCAAGTGCTGGGTGCTGGTGTATTCGGGGAACGGCTATGCCCGGCGCCGGACGCTGGGGCTGTTCCCGGAGATGAACCTGGCCGCGGCGCGCGAGGCGGCGGGCCAGGCGCTCAGGATCCTGGAGGTCGAGTCGGAGTTGGCGCGCAGCGGCGAGCCGAGCGCGGTCTCCGGCCGGCGCAACCTGCTGATCGGCCTGATCGAGGATCGTCCGCTGCTCGCGGTCGCGCTCGGCCTCGGCTTTGCCGCCCTGCTGGGCATGACGGTGGTGTGGCTGCTCGGCTGAGCGGACCGCTCACCAGGGAATCTTTTCGCCGTTCCAGCCGAAGAATCGGCCATTGTCCGCCGGGGCCAGGCCGTCGATCACCCGGAGCAGCTGGTCGGCCGCGCGCTCGGGACGGAACAGCTTGTCACTCGGCACGCCGCCCTGGAACGGTCGCGACAGGTCCGTATCCGTCGTCCCCGGGTGCAATGCCACGCAGATGGCGCCGCGCGCGCGGCGCGCGAGCTCGATCGAGAGCGTCCGGAGGAACATGTTCTGCGCGGCCTTGGAGCCGCGGTAGGCGTACCAGCCGCCGAGCCGGTTGTCGCCGATGCTGCCCACCCTGGCGGACAGGCTCGCGAACACCGCGCGCTCGCGGCGCGGCAACAGCGATTCGAAATGCTTCGCGAGCAGCAGCGGGCCCGCGCCGTTGACGGCGAACGCCTCCATGAGCCAGTCGGCCCGGACCTCCGCGAGGCGCCGCTCGGGTGCGATCCCGCCGGGACGGTGCAGGAGTCCGGCACAGTTGATCACCAGGTCCAGCGCTGCGCCCTCGGCGGCCACGACCCGGGCGCCCGCGGCGAGGCTGTCCTCGTCGGTGACATCCAGGGGCAGGGTTCGCACCGGGTCGAACTCTGCTGCCAGCCCCGCCAGTTCGCCAGCCTGCCAGGGATCACGGCAGGCGGCCCAGACCCTGCGCGCCTGCCCGCCGGCCGCGAGATGGCGCACGAACGCCAGGCCGATGCCACGGCTCGCCCCCGTGACCAGGACGGTCAACGGCCTGGAGAAGCTCGAGAGGGCGAAGGGCTGGGCGGGAATCGGGGACATCACTGGGCCGGGCTCATGCATGGGGGCTCAGAAGGGCTTTCGGCGGCGGATGGCCTGCGGATGCTACAGGTGAGAATTGACCGTTCGCGGGTTACGCTAGTGCGAGTTGATCAAAATCGGGTGAAGCGATGTCCTCAACCGCCAGGTGGCTCTCGCTGGCCGCCGTACTCTTCGCCATGCTGAGCGGCTGCGCGAGCAAGCACCCGCCACTACCGACGGTCGATCATGTCGACCTGGAGCGCTACCTCGGCACGTGGTACGAGATCGCCCGCTTCCCGGCGCCATTCCAGGAAGGCTGCGTCGCGACCAGCGCGACCTACAGCCCGCACGAGGACGGCGGCATACGCGTTATCAACCGCTGCCTGGTGGAGACCCTCGACGGCGAGCAGCGCGAGGCCGAGGGGCGCGCGAAAATCGTGGACGAGGACACCAACGCGAAGCTGAAAGTGACGTTCTTCTGGCCGTTCTACGGCGATTACTGGGTGCTGGGTCTCGGGGAGGATTACGACTGGGCGCTCATTGGTGAACCCTCGCGGCGTTACCTCTGGATCCTGTCCCGTACCCGCCAGATGGATCCCGCGCTGCTTGACGGGATCGTCAGCCGATTGCCGGCGCTGGGCTATGATCCCGGGCACCTGCTGATCACGCCGCAAGCTGAGAGCCCGTAGCCCGCCTGGATGATCCCCATGATGGACCGTGAAACCGACCGAAGCAGAGGCGGCGCCCGGCGTGTGCGGCCAGCCCTGCTGTGCCTGTTGTTGCTGTGCTGCCTGGGCATCGCCCCGGCGCATGGCCAGATCATTCCGGGGATCAGCATTCCGGGTGGCCAGCGCGGCGACGCCCCTGAAGCGCGCAGTGAGCCCGCGGTCGCGACCCCCGAGCCGGCGGCCATCCCGGTCGAGCGGATCTCCGCCCGCCTCGAGCAGGCCCGGGAACTGGCGCGGCGCGCGCAGGAGGCGGCCCGCCCGCAAGCCGAAATCGTGTCGATCCGGGAACAGCTCGCCAGCCTCGAGGCGCAGATCGCGACAGTCGGCGCCCAGAGTGAGGAGGACGTGCTGCCGCGCCTCGACATGCGCAGCCTTGAAACCGGGCTGGACCAGGTCACCGCGCTGCGCAGGACCGTGAGCGGGCTGCAGACGACGCTGGAGCGCAGCGCCACCAACCTGTCCGACTGGCGCGGCCTGCTATCCGGCGCCATCCAGAACTGGGTGCTGACGGAGCAGGATGTCCAGCAGCGCGAGCTGCCCGGCGAGATCCTCGGCAACGTCAGGGGCATACAGGCCACGCTCCGCGAAGCCGACCGGGCGCTGAGGGAACGCCAGGACGAGGTGCTCGCGCTGCAGGGCACGCTGGCCGAACGGCTGGGCATCCTCGATGGGCGTCGCGCCGTCATCGAGGCCGAGCTTGTGCAGGCGCGCGCCGACCTGTTCCGGCCCGAGCACCCGCCGATCTGGCAGGGCGAACACCCGCCGTTGGCGCTCGCCGCGTCGCAGCAGGTCTGGCAGGCAGACTGGCAGATGTTGCGCGGCTACCTGGCGAAGCGCCAGGCCAACATTTGGGTACATCTCGGCGTGCTGGTCCTCCTGCTGGGCGTCTTTGCGATGCTGTCCCACAAGATCAGCCGGTGGACCGAGAACAAGCCGGATCTCGCGGATTCGCTGGCCGTGCTCCAACATTCCCTCGCCGCCGCGTTGCTGCTCGCGATCATTTCCTGGCCCTGGTTCTATCCGGACGCGCCGGCCGTGCTCAGGGAGCTGTTCGGCGTCCTGCTGATCCTCCCGCTGCTGCGCGTGTTGCCACTGGTCGTCTCCCCCTCGCTGCGCAGCGGGCTGTACCTGCTCGCCGGGCTTTACCTGTTGTTGCGCTTGAATGGCCTGCTCGGCGTCGGCACGGCCCTGGAGCGGTATTCCCTGCTGCTGCTGACCGCGGGCGCGGCGGCAGCCGTGGCCTGGATCTTTCGCCGCGGGGGGCCGGGCGCGACACTCGAGGCAGGGCGCTGGTGGAGCGCCGCAAGACTGGCGGCGCGCCTCAGCATCGTGCTCCTGGCGGCCTCCCTGCTCGCCAACATTGCCGGACTCGTCTCCCTTGCGGGCGTGCTGACCAACGCCGTCATCAGCAGCGCCTTCGCCGCCATCGTGCTGTTCGGCGGCGTGGTCGTGACCCGGGCGTTGGTCATCGCGTTGTTCCAGACCCGGCTCATGCAGCGTATTAATATCGTCCGCTGGCACGGCGCGGCGGTCGATCACTGGACCGTGCGGGTCCTGTCGCTGCTCGCACTCTTCGGCTGGGTGATGGCGACGGCACGGCTGTTCCGCATCGACGACGTACTCGGCAGGGCGCTGTCGGCCATCCTGTTCAGCAGCGCGACCATCGGCACGGTCCGGATCTCGTTGGGCGATATCCTCGCCTTCGTGCTGGCGATCTGGCTGGGACTTCTGGTGTCGCGCATGCTGCGCTTCGTTCTCAGCGTGGACATTTATCCGCGCGTCACGCTGCCACGCGGTGTGCCCGCGACGGTCTCGATGCTCATCACCTACCTGGTGCTCGGCATCGCCGTCGTGTTCGCCGTCGCGGCTGCGGGCATCCAGCTCGACCGCTTCGCCATCATCGTCGGCGCCCTCTCGGTCGGCATCGGTTTCGGCCTGCAGAATGTCGTCAACAACTTCGTCTCGGGCCTGATCCTCGCATTCGAGCGGCCCGTGCAGTCCGGCGATACCGTGGAGTTCGGCGCCATGTTCGGCAAGGTCTCGCGCATCGGCGTGCGTTCCAGCACCGTGCGCACCTTTGACGGCGCCGAGGTCATCGTGCCGAACGCCAACCTGATCGCCAACGAGGTCACGAACTGGACCTTGTCGGACCAGCGGCGCCGCATGGAGATCCTGGTGGGCGTCGCCTACGGCACGAACCCGCACAAGGTGCTCGACCTGCTGCTCGACGTCGCGAGGCGGAACGACAGGCTGCTGACCGAGCCCGCGCCCTCCGCGCTGTTCCTCGGCTTCGGCGACAGCTCGCTCGATTTCTCGCTGCGCGCCTGGAGCGACGACTTCGACAATTACCTCGGGATCAAGAGCGAGCTGACCCTCGCGATTCACGACGCGCTGTATGCGGCCGGGTTCGAGATCCCGTTCCCGCAGCGCGACCTGCACCTGCGCTCGGTCGATCCCCGGGCGGTGGCGCGAATCGGCGCCGTTCAATCGCCCCCGGTGGGCGAAGACGGCGGCGCCGAGACTTCATCGGCATCGCCGGCGGAGTCGTAGCGCTCGAACCAATCGAGGATATTCGCCACCTTGGCCATCAGGTGCGTCGGTCGCGCGGCGATGTGGTGCGGCGCGCCCGGCACGCGGATCAGCCGCGTATCCACGCCGCGCAGGCGCAGCGCCTGGTAAAACTGCTCGCTCTCCGTGATCGGCGTACGATGATCCTCCTCCCCGGTCATCAGCATCGTCGGCGTGCTCACGTTGCCGACCAGTGACAGCGGCGACCGGCGCCAGTATTCCTCCTGCTGCTCCCATGGCTTCGCCGGAAACCAGTTGCGGGTGAACATGCTGTACAGGTCGGCGGTCAGAGCGAAGCTCGTCCAGTTGATCACCGGCTTGACCGAGGCCGCCGCCGCGAAGCGATCGGTCTTGCCCACGATCCAGGCCGTCAGTGTGCCGCCCCCGCTGCCGCCGGTGACGTACAGCCGATCGGGATCGACGAAGCCGCGCGCCAGCACCGCGTCCACCGCGCTCATCAGGTCGTCGTAGTCCTCGCCCGGATAGTTGTTCTCGATCAGGTCCGCGAAGGCCTGCCCGTAACTCGTACTGCCGCGCGGATTGACGTACAGGACGACATAGCCAGCCGCCGCGAAGAGCTGCATCTCGGCCGAGAACCGGGGTCCGTAATTGGCGTAGGGCCCGCCGTGGATCTCGAGGATCATGGGCCAGCGTTGCGCCGGATCGAAGCCCGGCGGCAACACCAGCCAGGACTGGATCCTGCGCTGGTCGAAGCTGGACTCCGTCCAGAATTCTTCGACCTTGCCGAGTTCGCGGAACGGCAGCAGGTCGTCGTTCAGCCGGGTGAGGCGCTGCACACCGCGCCCGTCGCCCACGGCGACCTCCGCGGGAAAATCCGGGCCGGTCAGGGTGTAGGCATATGCGCCCCGGGCGGCCACCGAGAAACTGCCGCTCGCATAGGGCCGCCCAATGGACGTGCCGCCGACATCGCCGGCGAGATCCGTGATCCGGCCGGACCCCAGCTCGAGCCGTGCGAGGCGAGTCTCGCCTTCCAGGTCGTAGAGGAAAAGGATCCCGCGGCCGCTGGCGTCCCAGGCCGGAGCGCGCACGCTGGCGTCCAGCCCTGCGGTGAGCGCCCTGCTCTCGTTGCTGTCCAGTTCGAGCACGTAGAGTCGGTCGGAGTGGTACGCGAGCAGTCGATCGTCGAAGCCCGTGTAGGCGATGCGGCGTCCGTCCGGTGAGACGGCGGGACTGTGGTCGCGCCCGAACCGGTTCGTGAGCTGCCGCATCTCCCCATCCCCGAGCGACACCAGCCACAGGTCGGAATCGAGCGGCTCGAGATCGGCGTCTTCGCGCCGGTTGGCGGCAATCACCAGCTGTTCCGCGCCCGGCAGCCAGGCGGGCTCGCCCAGATGGTGGAACGGTCCGTGGGTGACCTGGCGCGGGCTGCCGCCCGCGGACGGCACGACGAACACCTGGCTGTAGCCGGGCTCGAGGTATCCCTTGCCGTCGGCGCGATACATGAACTGGTCGATGATCTTGAACGCCGGCGCCCGCTCCGCGCCAGCGGGCCTGTCCGGCAGGGCGGCCGGCCGCGGCGCCTCCACCAGGGCGCGCATCGTGAACGCGAGTGCACTGCCGTCGGGGGCCCACGCCAGGCTGTCCGGGCGGCCACCGGGATCGCTGATCGGGGCCATCTCGCCGCTGTCCATCCAGCGCATCCAGATCCGGGTCTCGCCGTCACGGGTCCCGATCCAGGCCAGCCGGGCGCCGTCCGGCGACCAGCGCGGATGCGCCACGCTCTCGAAGCCGGTCGCCAGCGGCCGATGCCGGTCGCCGCCGGCGTCGATCGTCCACAGCGAACCGCGCACGCGGTCGGTCATCCTGTCCAGGTGGCGGCGCACGTAGACGATGCGTTTGCCGTCCGGCGAAATACGCGGATCGTCCGCGTATTCCAGCGAGAACAGGTCCTCCATGGACAGCGGTGGTGCCGCACCGGCTTCGACGGTGACGGCCAACAGGAGCAGTGCCGCCAGGCACACGCTGATTATCAGGTGCTTCATGCAGTCTCTCCCGGGCCCAGTGGCCTCGCGGTCATGAACTATATCCCAGGTGACAGGGCGAGTTCCGACAGTGGTCCCGCGTGCGCGCCCCGCGGCTTTGCGGCTTGTGCGGCCTGTCGTATGCTTGCGGTGCGCCGCCGCCAGACGGCGCGCGAGCCAGTGGTCTGTTCCTGAGAGCCTCCTGAAATGAAGTCAATCTACGTGGGCAACCTGCCCTTCTCCGCCACCGAAGAAGAGGTGCGCGGCCTGTTCTCCCAGTTCGGCGACGTGCAGTCGGTGAAGATCGTCACCGACCGCGAGACCGGCCGCCCGCGCGGCTTCGTGTTCGTCGACATGGGTGACGCGGACGCGGACAACGCGATCAAGGCCCTCGAGGGCCACCAGATGGGTGGGCGCGCGCTGAAGGTCAATGAGGCTCGCCCGAAGGCCCCGAGGCCGCCGCGCTTCTGATCCGCCGGCCAGGGCCGCCATGGAATATTGGCTCGCGCGGAGGCGCAGAGAGGCGGAGGCGCGGAGAAGATAGAAAGGCAGGATTACGCGGCAGGTGCTTCGGTGGGTGTCGGGGGCTTACCGGCCCGGTGAGCCGTTGTCATGGTGGGTGAGTCACCAGTCACTCCACAGCCTGCGTGCTGATCTGCAAGAACCTTCCTTTTACTCTCTCCTGATCTCTGTAACCTCTGCGCCTTTGGCGCGAAGCGCCCCGAAGTCGAACAGGCCCGTATCCATCAGCTGCGACGGGGCCACGTTCGCCATGGCCGCGGCGACGGACTCGATCCGCCCGGGGAAGCGCCGCTCCCAATCCGCCAGCATCGCCTTGATCTCCTTGCGCTGCAGGTTCTCCTGGCTGCCGCACAGGTTGCAGGGGATCAGCGGAAAATTCTTCGCGGTCGCATAGCGCGCCAGCTCGCTCTCGCGGCAATAGGCCAGCGGCCGGATGAGGATGTTGCGGCCGTCGTCGCTGCGCAGTTTCGGCGGCATGGCCTTGAGCGTGCCGCCGAAAAACAGGTTCAGGAACAGCGTCTCCATGATGTCGTCGAGATGATGTCCCAGCGCAATCTTGTTGAACCCCTGCTCCACGGCAAAGGTGTAGAGCGCCCCGCGGCGGAGCCGGGAGCACAGGCCGCAGGTGGTCTTGCCGGCCGGGATGACGCGCTGCACCACGCTATAGGTGTCCTGCTCCAGGACATGGAACGGAACGCCGAGGGCGGCCAGGTAATCCGGCAACACGTGCGCAGGGAAGCCAGGCTGCTTCTGGTCCAGGTTCACCGCCACGAGCTCGAAGGACACCGGTGCCGCCCGCTGGAGCGCGATCAGCAGGCTCAGCATCGCGTAGCTGTCCTTGCCGCCGGACAAACAGACCATGACACGATCGCCGTCGGCGATCATGCCGTAGTCCTCGATGGCCTTGCCGACCTGGCTGCGCAGCCTCGACTCGAGGCGGCGGGCAGTGGCCGACAGTGCGGGTTGGGCATTCATACCGGATCCTCCCTGGACCGGGCAGTCTACCTGACAGGAAAAGTTCTGGCCGCGCCGGCGGGCGCTGTAGAATGGGGTAATGCTCCCAATGCCGCGCCTCATCGCCTGCCTGCTGATGCTGGCCGCCCTGCCGCTGGCGGCAGCGCAGGCCGCGCCACTGCAGGTCGTGGCCAGCATCCTGCCTCAGCAGTACCTGGTCGAGCGGATCGCCGGAGAGCGGGTCGAAGTGCTGACCCTGGTGCAGCCCGGCGACAACGAAGCGACCTATTCACCGGGCCCGGCGACCCTTGCTGCGCTGGACGGCGCGCGGCTCTGGTTCACCCTGGGCGTGCACTTCGAAAATGTCTGGCTGGAGCGGATTACGCGCGATCGTCCGGAACTGGAGGTCGTTCATCTCGCGGCCGGGCTGCCCCTGCGCCGCACGGAAGGCAGCCTGGTCTCGCTCGGGGCGCCCGGCGCCCACGATGACGATCACGCCGGCGAGCACGAGGGCCTGCCGGATCCGCACACCTGGACCGATCCACGGCTCGCGGCCCGGATGGTCGAGCGCATTGCCGAGACCCTGGTGCGCCTCGATCCCGAGGGCGCCGATGGCTACCTCGCCCGTGCCGCCGAATTGCGGGCGGAGCTGCTCGCGCTGCACGAAGAGATCGCCGCGCGTCTGGCCCCCGCGAAGGGTCGCGCGTTCATCGTGTTCCACCCGTCCTGGGGCTATTTCGCCGATGCCTACGGCCTCGTGCAACTCCCGATCGAGGTGCGCGGCAGCGAGCCCGGTCCGCGCGGTCTGGCCGAGATCATCCGGCGCGGCCGCGAAGCCGGCGCGCGCGCCGTGTTCGTGCAGCAGCAGTTCAGCCAGCGCAGCGCCCTGGCCGTTGCACAGGCGCTCGGCGCCGAGGTAGTGGAGGCCGACCCGCTGGCGCTTGATTACATCACCAACCTGCGCCAGGTCTCGATCCGCATGGCCGAGGCGCTGGCGGCGGCGCCTGGGGACACGCCATGACGAACTCGCTGTCATTCCGCAACGTGAGTTTCGGCTACGGCGAAGGCCCCGACGTGGTCGAGGACGTCAGCCTCGAGATCGGCGCGCACGAGCTGATCGGGCTGATCGGCCCCAACGGCGGCGGCAAGAGCACCCTGCTCAAGCTGGCCGCGGGCCTGCTGAAGCC
>JBLRWH010000067.1:0-13866 GCA_047921395.1 Gammaproteobacteria bacterium | reverse complement strand
AAGGCCGGCTCCCGGTTCCCGCGCCGGGGCACTTTCTCGCCAAGCAGGCCTCTAATGCCCACTGCATCGTGTGAGCGGGGTGGGCTACTTTAGATTGCACGCTGCGCGACCGGCCAGCGTGTGAAGGCTTTTCGTCAACTATCAGGAAGAACAACCATGAAACTGAAGATCACACTCCTGGCCGCGGGGCTGTTTGCGCTTGCCGGCGCCGCGCACGCCACCGACCTTAACTATGACTACATCCATGCCGGGTATGCCGTGGTCGATTTCGATGATGTCGACGAGGACCTGACGGGCATCAGCATCGGCGGTTCATTCCTCGTCGCGGAGCAGGTCTACCTGTTCGGCAGCTACACGGACGGCCGGACCGACAGGTTCGCCGGCGGGCGGCTGGAGTCCACCGGTTATACGCTGGGCGCGGGCTACCGTTATGGCGTGGGCCCGCAGACCGATTTCAATTTCGCGGCAGCCTACGAATACGCCGACGTGGAGGGCACGGGCGGCCTGTCGTTCCTCGGCTCGGACAGCGAGAGCGGCTATTCACTATCCGTCGGCGTGCGTCACCTGGTCGCGCCCGCGTTCGAGCTCGGCACGGACGTGACCTACGTGGACATCGCGGACGACGACACGATCCTAACCGTGGGCGGGCTCTGGCATATCAACGACCATGTCGCCGTGGGCCTGGGTTATTTCACGGGCAGCGATGCGCAGGGATTCGAGGGCGGGCTGCGCTTCAAGTTCTGAGCACCCGAAGGTCCGGCGCGGTTAATATCGAGGGTCTCGACCTCCCGAGGAGCGGCGCCCGCGCCATGCGATTTATTCACACCGCCGACTGGCACCTGGGGCGGCAGTTCCACAACGTCTCGCTGATCGAGGACCAGCGTCACGTGCTGGAGCGGCTGCTGGCCCTGGCCCGGGACGCCGAGGTCGACGCCTTCGTCATCGCCGGCGACGTGTTCGATCGCGCGGTGCCGAGCCCGGATACCGTCGCGCTGCTCGACGACTGCCTCTCCGAGCTGGTCATGCGGCACCGGATCCCGGTGATCATGATCGCGGGCAACCACGACAGCGGCCGACGCCTTGGTTTCGCGTCCGGCATGCTGGCGCAAGCCGGGCTGCACGTCTACGGGCAGTGCGGGGGCGCGCCGAGGTCCGTGGTGCTCCGGGACGGCGCCGGGCCGGTTCACTTCGTCGGCCTGCCGTACGCCGAGCCGGCGCTGGTACGCGAGGCGAGCGGTGTCCCGGAGTTGCAGAGCCACGCGCAGGCCATAGACTGGCTGACGGGAACTGCCCTTGCGGCCATCCCGGCCGGTGAACGCAGCGTCTGCGTCGCGCACTGCTTCGTCGCCGGCGGCGCGGAAAGCGAGTCGGAGCGGCCGCTGAGCGTGGGAGGCGCCGCCGCTGTGCCGGCCGAGTGTTTCGCAGGCTTCAGCTACACTGCGCTCGGCCATCTACACCAGCCGCAGGCGATCGGCGCGCGCGCGCATTACTCAGGGTCGCTCCTGAAATACTCGTTCTCGGAGATTCCGCACCTGAAGTCGGCCAACCTGGTCGTACTCGACTCGGCCGGCGTACCGACCGTCGAACGCCTGCCGCTCGTGCCGCGGCGCGACCTGCGGCTCGTCGAGGGCGAACTCGCGTCGCTGCTCGAGGGGCCGGCGCCGGGGGAGAGTCCGGAAGACTTCCTGCTGGTACGTCTCACCGATGCCCGGGAACTGCTCGACCCGATGGGGCGGCTGCGCGAGATCTATCCGAACGTGCTGCACATTGAGCGGCCGGCACTGGCGCAAGCGGGCGCACATGCGCTCAGGGCCCATCGCACGGACGGGGGTGACCGGGAGTTGTTCGCCTCGTTCTTCGAGCAGGTGACCGGCGTGCCGCTGTCGGAGCCCCAGGCGGAAGGATTCAGCGAGGTGTACGACGCGGTCTTGCGCACGGCCCGGGAGGCGCAGGAATGAGGCCCCTCAAGCTCGAACTGACCGCGTTCGGCCCGTTCGCGCACACCGAGGCGATCGACTTCCGCGTATTGGGCGAGCGACGCCTGTTCCTGGTGCACGGGCCGACGGGTGCGGGCAAGACCACGCTCCTGGACGCGATCTGCTTCGCGCTGTACGGCGACGCAACCGGCGCCGAGCGTGACGGCAAGGGCTTCCGCAGCCAGTTCGCGGGGCCCGAGCGCCTTACGTCGGTGACGCTCGATTTTTCGCTTGGTGAGCGTGTCTATCGCGTCACGCGCCAGCCGGAACAGGAACGCGCCAAGCTGCGCGGGGAAGGCACGACCACCTCCCCGGCGGCTGCCACGCTCTGGGACCGCACCGACAGCGAAGACGCCGAGGACGAAGGCCGGGTCGTCGCGACGCGCGCCAGCCAGGTGACCGAGGCTGTCGCGGACCTGCTGGGTTTCCGCAGCGAGCAGTTCCGACAGGTGATCGTGTTGCCGCAGGGGCGGTTTCGCGACTTGCTGCTCGCGAAATCGAAGGAACGGGAAGAAATCCTCAGGCAGCTGTTCGACACGGCGTTCTACGGCCGCGTGGAGGACGCCCTGAAGGGGCGCAGCCGTGAATTGAAGACCGAGGCCGACAACCTGAGGGCCCAGCGTGCGGCGCTGCTGGGGCAGCAGGAGTGCGCGGACGAGGGCGAGGTCGACGCGCTGCTGCGGCAACTCGAGACCGAGAAGCTGGCCGCCGACGCCAGGATCGATGCGCTGCAGCAGCAAAGCTCGGCGGCCTCGCGGGCGTTGGAGCGGGCGCGGGCTCAGCATACGCAGTTCGAGAAACTGGCGCGTGCGGAACGTGTCTTCGCGGAGCTGCGCGCGCGCGCCCCGGAAATGGAGCGGGCCAGGGCCAGGCTGGCCGCGGCTCGCCGCGCAGCGGGCCTGGCGGACCTGGCCGCGGGGGTGGCGGACCGTCGTGCCGGGGCCGCCTCGGCGGCGACCGGGCTCGAGAATCTCCGGCGAAAGCATGCGGCCGCGGCCGACGCGGCGCAGTCTGCCCTGGCGCGGCTACAGGCCGAGCGGGGTCGGGAGCCGGCACGAGATGCGCTCCGCGCCAGGCTGGCCGACCTGGAACGCGTACTGCCCCTGGTGAGCAAGCTTGCGGAGCTGCTCGAACAACAGGCCAAGATCGGCGCCCGCGAGGGTCCCGCTGCGGCGCGCGTGGACGCCGCTCGTCGGGCGGTGGCGACGCGGCGCGACCAGGCGGCCGAGCTGCGGCGGGCACGCGAGGTGGGCAGCGCGGCGTTGCTTGCCGCGGCGCTGCGGCCCGGGGAGCCCTGCCCGGTATGCGGCTCGGTTGAGCATCCGCGCAAGGCGAGCGGCGCCAGCGCGATTCCTTCGCCGGAAGGGGTCGCCGGGGCCGAGCAGGCGGTCCAGGCCGCCGAGGCCGGCCTGGAGGCTGCGCTGGAAGCGCAGCGTGGTGTCGAGCGCGCGCTCGTGGGCCTTGACGCCGACGTGACGGCGTTGAAGAGGCAGCTCGAAGGGCTCGTGGAGCCCTCGCTCGGGGGGGTGCGAGATGCCCGGCAGGAAACTGAACGCCTGCGGGCGGATTGTCGCCAGGCACAGGCCGCGCTGGAGAGTGCCGTCGAGGCCGAGCAGGTGGCGCGAGAGAGGCGTATCGCCCTGGCGGCCGCGTGCGAGGCGGCAATGGCGCAGCACGAGACCTCAGCGCAGGCGCTGGACACCGCGCTGGCGGAATGGCGCAAGCGGCTGGAAAAGTCCGGCTTTGCCGATGAGCAGGCGTACCTCGAGGCGCGCATGCCCGAGGCCGAGCTCGACCCGCTGCACACGGCGATCGAGCGTTTCGATCACGACCTTGCCAGGGCGCAGGCGCTGGCCGAGGAGGCCCGCGCTGCGGTCGAGGGGCTGGAACCTCCGGAACTGGCCGCAGTCGAGGCCGCAGCTGCGGCCGCGGCACAGGCGTATCGGGCCGCAGCGGACGAAAGCGGACGCCTTGCGAGCCACTCGGATGCGCTGCGTAGCCTGCTGATGCGGCTGGGAGAAATCGGCGCAGCGTATCGTGACACCGAGGCGCGTTTCGGTGTGTTCGGCACCCTGGCGAGCGTCGCGGCCGGTGACAATCCACACCGGGTCTCGCTGCAGCGCTTCGTGCTGGCCAGCCGCCTCGACGACGTCCTTGCCGCGGCCAGCCTGCGGCTCGGCACGATGAGCCGCGGTCGCTACCTGCTGCGGCGCAATACAGATACCGCTGATCGACGTAGCGCCGGCGGGCTGGAGCTCGAGGTCGAGGACGCCTACACCGCCAACACGCGGCCCGTGACGACGTTGTCCGGCGGAGAAAGCTTCCAGGCTGCGCTGGCGCTGGCGCTCGGGCTGTCGGAGGTCGTGCAGGCGTACGCCGGCGGCATCCGGCTGGACACGATTTTCATCGATGAAGGTTTTGGCAGCCTCGATCCCGAGGCCCTCGACCTCGCGATCGACACGCTGCTCGCGCTGCAGGAATCGGGCCGCATGGTGGGCGTGATTTCCCATGTCCCGGAACTGCGTGAGCGAATCGACGTACGGCTCGAGGTGGCGGCCGGTCCCGCCGGCAGCCGGGCCGCCTTTCACCTGCCCTGACGCGAGTCGCGCCATGTTTGCCACGATCATTCCCCTGAGCGCATTGTTTTCCGGTACGGCCCTGCTGCTGCTCGGCAGCGGCCTGCT
The DNA here is from genome assembly GCA_047921395.1 of Gammaproteobacteria bacterium. Classification (GTDB taxonomy): domain Bacteria; phylum Pseudomonadota; class Gammaproteobacteria; order Steroidobacterales; family XN24; genus XN24. The sequence continues at coordinate 9,206 of JBLRWH010000067.1, read as the reverse complement.
CGGCACCTTGCTGGGCGTTCGTGGCAGCATCGAGGGTTACGGCGACCAGTCGCTCGGCCTGATCATGTCGGCCTATTTCTTCGGCTTCCTGCTCGGCACCTTCCTGGCTCCCGCCGCGATCCGCCGCATGGGCCACATCCGCGCATTTTCTTTCTTCGGCGCGCTGTTCGCCTGCACTGTGCTGCTGCACGCCATCTGGGTGCATCCGTTCGTCTGGGGCCTGCTCCGGTTCTGTACCGGGCTCGCGGTCGTCGGGCTGTACACGGTGATCGAGAGTTGGCTGAACGGGACCGTCGACGGCAGCCAGCGCGGGCGGGTCTTTGCGGTTTACATGGCAATCAACCTGTCCGCATTGGCGCTCGGCCAGCAGTTGCTGCGCCTCGCGGCACCGGAATCGTTCGCGTTGTTCTCAGTGGTGGCGATGCTGGTGTGCGCAGCCATGCTGCCCGTGCTGGCGACTCGCCTGGCGCAGCCTGTCATGCTGTCCGCGGACCGCATAGGCGTGCGCCAGATCTTCCGGATCGCCCCCGCTGCAGCGGCCGGGGCGCTGTTCTCCGGGCTCACCATCGGGGCCTTCTGGGGGCTGGGGCCCGTGTATGCAGGGCGCCTCGGGCTGGGGATCGACCAGGTCGCGATCTTCATGACGACGACGATCATCGGCGGCGCGCTGCTGCAGTGGCCCGTCGGGCGTCTGTCGGACAGTGGCGATCGGCGCCGCACGCTCGCCATCGCCTGCGCGGGCGCTGCGCTCGCGGCAGGCTTCGCGATGCTGCTATCCGGTTCCGCCGGCTTCGCGATTTACGCGGTGTTTTTCCTTTATGGCGGGCTTTCGTTTGCGGTCTACCCGGTCGCGGTGGCGCACCTGCTGGACCACGTGGCACCAGCGGATCTGCTGCCCGCGTGCAGCACGGTGTTGCTGCTGCATGGCCTGGGCGCGGTGCTCGGTCCGGCGCTGGCGGGATTCGCCATGGGCCGATTCGGCGCGCCCGCATTCCCAGGCTTTCTTGCGCTTGCGCACCTGGCGATCGCGGCCTACGTGTTGGCCCGCCTGCTCATAAGGCGCCGCACGATACACGGCGAGGCGCATTTCCATCCCATGCTGCGGACCTCTCCGGCCGCCATGGAAATGCTCCCCGAGGCGGAGGCCGCCTTGGAAGATTCGGATTGACGGCTCAGTAGCCGCCGCGCCAGGCCAGGTGGATGCCGAGGTCCGGAGTCGTGTCGGTGAACAGGTTCTGCACCATGGCGAAGTCGATACGCCGCGCGCGTGCCAGCTCGATACTGCCGCCGAACGTCAGCTGCACCGAGCTCGCCCCGAGCGGGCGCAGCTCGCTGTCGTAAAAAGCGCTGTGGCCGTCGAGTTGCAGGCGCGCGCTCAGCCTGCGCCAGATGGGACGGGAGAGGCCGATACTGCCGATTGCGACCAGGTCCTCGCGCAGCGGCGCCAGTACGTCGCCGTTGCCGAGCCAGAGCCCGCCGATCATCCACGAGAGCGTCATGCCCCAGCGATCCAGGGTCTGCCGGTCGGTGGAGAGCAGTTGCAGGGAGAGGTCGGTGCTGCCGCTGCCACGCAGGGTGTCGCTCGAGCCGGTGGGCAGCTTGAGCCCGGACCGAAGGACCAGGCTGCGCGTCGCATCCGGAGCCCCCTGCAAATCCCAGTCTGTGGTCAGTCGGATATCGCCGAGGCCGCGGTCGCGGTCCCTGAGGCCGAACATCTCGACGCCGTTCTCCACGTAGCTGTAGTCCAGCGAATCGTCTTCGAAGTCCTCGCGCCGCTCGTTGGACAAGCTGAACAGGTCGTGCCAGTCCTGCACGAACCCATCCAGGAATCCCCCGCTGTGGGCCACCAGCGGCACCGCGATGCCGATGGCCAGGCGCTCGGACAGCCCGTAGTCGAGCGAGATGCTCGTGCGATACGTCTCGCCGTCCATGACGATGCGCTCCCCGGTCGGGCGCTCCTCGGTGATGGAGCTGCTGGCGAGATCGAAGCCGAAGCGCCAGGCCCAGCGGCGCGGGGCCGGCGCCGGGTATGCCGCCGGTGAGGGAAGGCTGTAAATCTGGATAAACGGATTCCCGTCGCTGGTCGAAAAGAGCGACTGATCCTGCCCGCGCACGCCGGCAGAGGGTATCGCAACGAGGGCTCCGATGTAGAATGCCGCTTTTAGGATTGCGAGTGGGTCGAGGCGGACGCGGCTGCGGCCGCCGCGTGGACCCCCGGGGAAGAATCGGCGATGAAATTCGAGCAGGCTCATCGGGCTCACGATGGCTGGCGGGAGTGTGGTGCGTCAAGGGTATACTGCTCCAAGCCCTTGCCGCTATCAGCAAGCCGCCCGCCGCAAGTCTTGTGCGCTCGGGGGATGCGTTGCCGGTGTCGTTAAGTCATGTCTCGAGGCCGCGCCTCGCGGTCCTGGCTCTTTGTGTTGTGTTCCTGCCGGTGGCGGCCGCGGCCCGGGTCGTGGATGCCCCCGGACTCATCGTAGATCCGAGCGATCCGGGCGCGTCGGCCGGGACGGACACGCCGGGCTTGGACAGGCCAGGCGGACCGATCGAGCCCGACCACGCCGGCCTGCGCCGCGATACCAAGTACCTGTTGTCCTACCAATTCGTCTCGCTCGCCTTCCTCTACGTGGCGCCGGAAAGCATCAGCAACTGGGGGGAGGAACAAAAAGAGGAGTACAGCCTCAGCAAGTGGTGGCGGAACGTCCAGAATCCCCAGTGGGACGACGACCAGATCTGGATCAATTACCTGGCGCATCCCTACTGGGGCGCGGCCTATTACGTACGCGCCAGGGAAAATGGCTTCGACGAGCGGGCTTCGTTCTGGTATTCGGCGGCGATGTCCACGGCTTACGAGTTCGGCGCCGAGGCGCTGTTCGAGCAGCCTTCCATCCAGGACCTGGTGGTGACGCCAGTCGGGGGCGTCATCGTCGGCGAGTATTTCATGAGGTTGCGCGCGCGCACGCTCGAGCGCTATCCACCCGGCGCCGAGCTGGCGTTTGGGGACCGTGCGCTGCTGGCCTTGACCGATCCGCTGGGGGCCATCAACCGCCAGGTGCAGTCGTGGCTCGGTGTGGGGGGCGAAGCGAGCCTGGTGCCTTATTTTCGGGCACAACGGCTGGGCGAGCGCAGGCCTTACGCCGAAGATGCGGTTGAGACCGACTGGGTTTACGGGCTGCGCTTCAATTACCGCTGGTAGAGCCGACTTGCAGAAACGAGCCGTTCACCCATCGCTGCGGCTATGGTTCCCGGCGCGCGGAACGACAATAATCGGTTCCCAGACTTGGTCCGATGCCACGGAGTCAACATGAGCAAGCATCGATTCGAGACTTTGCAGGTCCACGCGGGGCAATCGCCGGCCGCAGGTACCCACTCGCGCGCCGTGCCGATTCACCAGACCACCTCCTTCACGTTCGCCGATGCCGACCACGGCGCGCGACTGTTCGCGTTGCAGGAATTCGGCAACATCTATACCCGCATCATGAACCCGACCACGGACGTCTTCGAGCAACGCGTGGCGGCGCTCGAGGGTGGCGTGGCGGCGCTTGCGACGGCGAGCGGCCAGGCGGCGCAGTTCCTGGCCATCACGACGCTGGCGGAGAGCGGCGACAACATCGTCTCGGGCAGCAGCCTGTACGGCGGTACCTACAACCAGTTCAAGGTGCAGTTCCCGCGGTTCGGGATCGACGTCCGCTTCGTCGGCACCGACGATTTCGACGCCTGGGAAGCCGCCATCGACGGCCGGACGCGGGCGCTGTATGTCGAGAGCATCGGCAACCCCGGCTTCGACGTGCCGAACTTCGAGAAGCTCGCGTCGCTCGCCAAGGCCCACGGCCTGCCCCTGGTGGTCGACAACACCTTCGGGTGCGCGGGCTTCCTGGTGCGCCCGATCGATCACGGCGCGGACATCGTGGTGCAGTCGGCGACCAAGTGGATCGGTGGGCACGGCACGTCGATCGGCGGGGTGATCGTGGACGCCGGCAGGTTCGACTGGTTCGGCGAGCGCTTCAAGACCTTTCACAGTCCCTCGCCCGCCTACCACGGCCTGAATTTCGCCGAAGTGTTCGGTCCGGACGGGCCCTTCGGCAATCTCGCCTTCATCATCCGCGCCCGTGTCGAGGGCTTGCGCGACTGGGGTCCGGCGCTCGCGCCATTCAACGCCTTCCTGTTTCTGCAGGGCCTCGAGACCCTGTCCCTGCGGGTGGAGCGGCATTGCGAAAATGCCCTCGAGTTGGCGCGCTGGCTCAAGACGCAGCCGCTCGTGGAGCGCGTCAATTACCTCGGGCTCGAGGAGCATCCGCATCACCAGCGCGCGCGGCAGTACCTGCGCAACGGCTTTGGCTCGGTGCTGACGTTCGGCATCAAGGGCGGCCTCGAGGCCGGCAAGCGATTCATCAACGCCGTCGAGCTCGCCAGCCATCTCGCCAACGTCGGCGACGCCAAGACGCTGGTCATTCATCCGGCGAGCACCACGCACCAGCAGCTCTCCGCGGACGAGCAGCGCGCCAGCGGCGTGATGCAAGACCTCGTGCGCGTCTCGGTTGGCATCGAGCACATCGATGATATCAAGGAAGACTTCACCCAGGCCTTCGCCAGGGTGGCGGGCGAGGCCCGATGAGCGGCACCGCGCCAGTCTCGGCGGCGCCGGTCTCGAAGGAGACGCGCCTGTGGCAGCTCGATGCGCCGTTCCGGCTCGAGAGCGGCGCCGAATTGCCTGCCGTGCAGGTCGCCTACCGGACCTGGGGCCGCCTGGCCGCCGACGGGCGCAATGCCGTGCTCGTCTGCCATGCCCTGACTGGCTCGGCGGATGCCGACGTCTGGTGGAGCGGGCTGTTCGGTCCGGGCAGGGCCCTGGATCCGGAGCGCGATTTCATCCTCTGCAGCAATGTCCTGGCGGGGTGCTACGGCACCAGCGGCCCCATCCAGCCCCATCCGGACGACGGTGAGCCGTGGGGCAGCCGTTTCCCGGTCGTCACGATCCGCGACATGGTGCGCTTGCAGGCGCTGTTGCTCGACCACCTTGGCGTGGAGCGCCTCAGCCTCGTGCTCGGCCCTTCGCTCGGCGGGATGCAGGTGCTGGAATGGGCCGCCAGTTATCCGCAGCGGGTCGGCGCGATGGCGCCGATCGGCGTGTCGGGCCGGCACTCGGCCTGGTGCATCGCCATCGGCGAAACCCAGCGACGGGCGATCATGCTGGATCCCGACTGGTGTGGCGGCCGCTACCCCCTCGACCGGCCACCCCGGCACGGCCTCGCGGTCGCGCGCATGATGGCGATGAGCACCTACCGCAGCTGGGAGAATTTCGAGAGCCGCTTCGGCCGCAAGACGCAGGACTGGGACGACCAGTTCGCCGTCAGTTCCTACCTGAATTACCAGGGCGAAAAGCTCTACCGCCGCTTCGATGCCAACACCTATGTGCGCCTCACGCAGGCGATGGACAGCCACGACCTGGCGCGCGGTCGGGGCGACTACGCGGAGGTGCTCGGCCGCCTCGCGCTGCCGGCACTGATCGTGTCGGTGGATTCGGACGTGCTCTATCCGCCCCGCGAGCAGGCCGAGCTGGCGGCATTGTTACCAGCAGCCCGCTACGAGATGCTGCACACGCCCGCGGGCCATGACGGGTTCCTGATCGAGACCGATGCCCTAGGCGAAATGCTGCTGCAGTTCCGCAACCTTGGCGCCGCGCAGGCTCGCGCGGGGCGCTTATAGCGGTTCGAAGCGTCCCAGGAAGAACCGCAGCTGCTCGGGCTCGTAGGTGAAGCGGAGGCCCCGGATGTCCCGGGCGCGCTCCGCGACCTCGATGACGCTTTCCGCGACCACGTCCATGTGCGCCTGCGTGTAGACCCTGCGCGGGATGGTGAGGCGCACGAGCTCCAGCTTCGGCATGTAGTTTTCGCCGGTCTCCTTGTCGCGCCCCGCCGAGACCGCGCCACGCTCCATGGAGCGTACGCCCGAGTCGACGTAGATGGCGGCCGCAAGGGCCTGGGCGGGAAATTGCGCCTGGGGAATATGCGGCAGCAGGCGCCTTGCGTCGAGGAACACGGCGTGGCCCCCGACGGGCTGCACGATCGGTACGCCGGCCTGCGCCAGCAGCGCGCCGAGGTACTCGACCTGGCCGACCCGTGCCCGGATGTGGTTGTCATCGACGCTCTCGCGGATGCCGATGGCCATCGCCTCCATGTCCCGCCCCGCGAGGCCGCCATAGGTATGCAGGCCTTCGTAGATCACCACCATGTCGCAGGCGCGCCGGTACAGGTCGGCATCGTTCATCGCGAGGAATCCGCCGATGTTCACCAGCGCGTCCTTCTTCGCGGACATCGTGGCAATATCGGTCAGGGCGCAGATCTCGTGCACGATCGCCGCCACGCTGTGTTCCTGGTAGCCGGCCTCGCGTCGCTGGATGAAGTAGGCATTCTCCGCCACGCGTGTCATGTCGTGCACGATCAGGATGCCGAACTTGTCGCACCAGGCGCGCAACGCCTTGAGGTTGGCCATCGACACGGGCTGCCCGCCGGCCATGTTCACGGCGGTCGCGAGGCTGACGTAGGGAATCCGTTCCGGGCCGACGCGCGCCACCAGGGCGTCCAGCTTGCCGAGATCGACGTTGCCCTTGAACGGCGCCCGGTTGTCCGGATCGTGCGCCTCGTCGACGATCACGTCGACAAACGTCCCGCCCGCAAGCTCCTGGTGGAGGCGGGTGGTGGTGAAGTACATGTTGCCGGGCACGTAGTCGCCGGGCTTGATCAGCAATCGGCTGATGAGGTGTTCCGCGCCTCTCCCCTGGTGTGTCGGCACCGTGTGCCGGTAACTGTAGACTTCCTCGACCGTATCGCGCAGGTGGTAGTAGTTCGCGCTGCCGGCATAGGCCTCGTCGCCAAGCATCATGCCGGCCCACTGGCGGTCACTCATCGCCGACACGCCCGAGTCCGTCAGCAGGTCGATGTAGACGTCTTCCGAGCGCAACAGGAAGGTGTTGTAGCCGGCCTCGATAATCGCCTTGCGGCGCTCCTCCGGCGTGGTGGTCTTAAGCAGTTCGACCATCTTGATCTTGAAGGGCTCGGCCCACGAGCGACGCCTGGTTGTCATGTCCTGCTCCTGTTGCGGTGCCGGGCGACGATTCGGGCGCCTGGCCCGCGGCCACGCATCTGCCCGCCGCATTGTCCCGGCGTGAAAGCACAGTCTGCCGCACGGCGCGCCCGAATCCGATGCGGGATTGAACGGATTGCGTCCGGGCCGGTTATTTGCGGCGGATGCAGTCGGGTATCATGTTGAGCTTCAGTCGGTCCTTTCGGGAGAATCCTGGATGAAACGTTTCCTCCTTGGCGCGGTGATGCTGGTCGTTGCGCTCGTTCCGGCCCACGCGAATGACCTCAACCCCCTCGACGCCGAGACGATGTGGCAGCTCAAGCGGCTGGCCTCGCCCGCGATCTCGCCGGATGGAACCCGGGCCGTGGTCGCCGTCACGCGTTACGACCTGCCCGAGGACAAGGGTATTACCGACCTGTGGCTGATCCCCGCTGACGGGGGGGCCGGGCACCAGTTGACGACTCACGTGGGGAATGACGCCAGTCCCGCCTGGAGTCCCGACGGCAAGCACATCGCCTTCATCTCTCGGCGCGGCGACGACGAGCAGGACCAGGTCTACGTGATTCCGCTCGCGGGCGGCGAGGCTCGCAGGCTGACCAATGTTCCGACCGGGGCCAGCGCTCCCAGGTGGTTCCCCGGTTCGAGCGAGATCGCCTTCATCAGTCGCGTCTACGAGGATGCCGATGGCTGGGACGACATGGCGGAGCGCCTGAAGGCGAAGAAGGAGTCGAAGGTCTCCGCACAGAGCTGGGAGCAGGCGCCGATCAGGTACTGGGATCGGTGGCACGACGAGCGAGTTCCGCATCTCTACCGGGTCCCGCTAGACGGCGGTGAGCCGCGGCCGATCACGCCAGGTTCGGGCGTACACCTGATGATCAACGTCGCCGACACCGGCAGCTACGCGATCTCGCCCGACGGGGCCGAGGTCGCGGTGGTGGCCGACACCGATACGACCGGCGTCAGGTCGAATTCCGACATCTACATCCTGCCGGCCGCCGGCGGCGAGGCCCACAACCTGACGCCCGACAACCCAGCGCCGGACTCTGCCCCGGCGTACAGCCCCGACGGGGGCCTGCTGGCGTTCTCGCAGCGAAGGATCCCCGGGTTTTACGGCGACCGCGCCCGCCTCGTGTTACATGACCGGAGCAGCGGCACGCAGCGGGTCCTCACCGAGGACTTCGATCGCACAGTCAGCGGCGTGACCTGGGCCCCGGACAGCCGCAGCGTGTACGCGGTCATCGACGATGCGGGCACCCACAGGCTCTATGCGATCGACACGCGCAGCGGCGCGCCGCGCGCGATCACCGGCGAGCGGAGCTTCAGCAATCCGGTGCTGTCGGCGAACGGCCGCGTGCTCATGGCGCTGCGCCAGAGCTTCGACGAACCGCCCACCCTCGTGCGCGTCGATCCCCGGCGTGGTGATGTCACCAAGCTGTCGACTTTCAACGACGAGATCCTCGCCGGCGTGGACTTCGGTCGCTACGAGAGCGTGACTTACGAGGGCGCCAACGGCGCGCCGGTGCAGATGTGGGTCATCTACCCGCCGGGCTTCGACCCGGCGCAGGAGTACCCGCTCTACCTGCTGCTGCATGGCGGCCCGCATAACGCGATTCCCGACGGCTTCCACTTCCGCTGGAATGCGCAGGTGTTTGCCGGCTGGGGCTACGTCACGGCCTGGCACAACTTTCACGGCTCGAGCGGCTTTGGCCAGGAGTTTGCCGATTCCATCAACCCCGAACAGTCGGAGCTGCCCTACATCGATACCATCAAGGCCGCAGAGTGGTTCGCGGCGCAGCCCTGGATCGACAGCGAGCGGATGGCCGCGGGAGGCGGCAGTTTCGGCGGCTATCTCGCGTCGATCCTGCTGGGGCGCGAGCATCCCTTCAAGGCACTCGTGGCGCATGCGGCGGTGTTCAACTGGCTGACGCAGTACGGTGCGGACTACGGCGCCTCCAAGCGTCGCTTCGACGAGTACTGGCTCGATCCGGGCCACTACGCGCTGTCGTCGCCGCACATGGGCGCGGCACACTTCGACACGCCGACCCTGGTCATGCATGGGCAGCGCGATTACCGCGTGCCGCTGAACCATGGCATCGAGCTGTTCAATATCCTGCAGAACCGGG
>JBLRWH010000066.1:0-13870 GCA_047921395.1 Gammaproteobacteria bacterium | reverse complement strand
CTTCACCGTCGCCACCGTACCGCCGTTGGCCTGGATGTGGTGGATGTGCTCGATGATGGCGCCGATGTGGCGCCGCTCGTAGAGGGCCGAGCCGTAGAGGGTCAGCTCGAGCTGGCCGTTGATCCGCGCCGACTGGCGGTACATCGCCCGGTCGCCGCCGGGGCCGTACCAGTACTCGGCGTGGTTGCTGGCATCGCGCTCCATGCGCCGCGGCTTGTTGAAGCTCCACCAACTCACCGTGCGCGCCCCGGGACCGGCCACGTGCGTCAGGTTGCCGTTGGCATCGTAGCTGTAGCCGCGGGTGCCGGCGGGGGTCGTCACTGCCGACACCTGGTGCGGCCGGCCGGCATGCATGTACTGGAAGTTGCTGTAGCTCCCCTTGGTGAGAATGTTGCCCGACGGGCCGTACTGGAGGGTCTCGGTGCCAAGATGGCTCCCGCCGGCGGTACGCAAGGTGACGCCGGTCAGCCGTGCGAGCCCGTCGTACCCGAGGTCCTCGCGCCGGTTGGCCTTGTGATCGCTGCGCCGGGTGAGATTGCCGACGCGGTCCCACTCCATGGCGAGATCCTGGACCGAGGTCGGGTTGCCGGAAGTGCCCGTGTAGAGGCTCTCCACCAGCCCCGTCGCCGGGTTCACGTAGCGCTGGGTGAACAGGGTGTTGCCGAGCTTCTCACGGGTCACCGCGCCAAGCGCATCGACTTCCAGCGCCTCCCAGTAGGCCGTGCCGGTGCCGCCGTCGGGTTTGCGCTCGCGCACCAGATAGAGGTGACCGTAGCGGTAATAGTGATCGACCCGGAGCCGACCGGCATCCGGCGGCGTGGCGCTGCAGGGCGCGGCGCAGTTCACCGACGGATAGCGGATCTGTGAGACCTGCCCGAGGCTGTTGTAGTCGTAGCGGGTCCAGAACCACTGGTCGCCGATGTAGCGGGCAGAGTGCAGCAGCTCACCACCGGCCGTGTTATACCAGAAGCGCTCCCGGTAGCCATGCAGACCGCTGATATCGGTGAGCTTGCCGCGCGCGGGGCCGCGGGCGGTGTTGTCATAGGTCCAGGTGGTGGTCCCTTCCGGCTCGACGCGGGTCTTGATCCTGCCGAGCAGGTCATAGGTCATGCTGACCGTGACGCCCTTGGCGTCTGTCTGCGCGGTCAGCTCGCCCGCGGCGTTGTAGCCGTAGCTCCAGTTACCCATGCCAGGATCCGACATCGAGGTCTTGCGCCCGGCGTCGTCATAGACCGAGGTGGTCACCGCGCCGCCGGGATCCTGCACCCGGGTGGTGTTGCCATGGCCGTCATAACGGTACTCGGTCTGGCGCCACGTGCTGCCGTCGTGTTCGCGCACGAACCTGAGCCGATCCATGACGTTGACGAGGGTCTGGCGCTGGCGGCCCTCCGGATCGACGGTCGTGGTCGTGAGCCCGCTGTAGCTGGTCTGGGTATACGCCCAGCCGGCGGGGGCTGAGCCCGGGGCCGGTGGCATGAGGCTATTGCAATGGCCGGCCTGGGCCGCGGCATACTCCTTGCGCACCCGTCCGAGCGGGTCATAGTGGCGCAGCGTCCAGCAGGCGCCGTTATCGAGCCCCGGGCGATACGGCCCGCTGTTGGCGTACGGCCGGCCGGCCGGATCGAAGTGCGTCAGGGTGTAGACCATGTGTCCCTGCACATTGCGCACGCCCGAGGCCACTTCGCGGCCAAGGCGATCGAGCTCGGTGACGGTCATGCTCTGCTGGTTGCCGCTGCCGCCGTCGGTGCGGGTGATTTTCAGCACCGCCGCCGGGTGCTGGCAGCTCGCGCCGCACCAGGCGCGCACCGTGTTGGTGAACTGCGTGCTGCGTGGGCCGGTGACCTTGGTTTCGCGGCCGAAGGCATCGTACACCCAGCTCAACACCAGGCCGTTGGCGTCGGTGGCGGTGAGCCTGCGGCCGAATCCGGGGTGCCAGGTGTAGGACTCGGCGTGCCCGGCCGGGTTGATGGTCTGCTGGAGATAGCGGCCCTGGGGATCGTGGTTCCAGGTCGTGGTGCGGGCCGGCGAGATGCCCGCCCCGCTGACCGTCGCGGTGCGCCGGTTGCCGAAACCGTCGTAGGTGTAGGTGGTGGTCAGCGCCGCGGCCGTGCCGGCGTTGCTGGTCTCGCGGGTGAGCTGGCAGTGCGTCGGGTGGTAGACGAAGCTGGCCGTCCGCTGGCGGCTCAGCGGCCCGTGGCCGCCGAGGCCGTGAACCGCCTGGGTCACCACGCTCTGGGTCAGGCGCGAGGGACACGCCTCGGTGTGGTTCCAGGCGTTGACGGTAGTGGTGCTGTGCGCATCGCCGCCGGCGCCGTTGTCGGTGGTAACCGCGACCTGGGTGGCGTTGCCGTTGTTGTCATAGCTGTAGCTGGTGACAATGCGCCGGACGAGGCCGCCACCGCTGAGTTCGAAGCTCCTCTCGGTGCTGGTTGCGACATGGGGCCAGCGTACGCGCTGCGCACCGCTCGGGCCGAGCAGCTTCTGTGCGACGGTGTGCTCGGTGTCGCTCACCACCGGGCCGGGTGTGGTGACGATCTGCGGTGGGGGCGGACTCTGGCAGCCACCCTCGTAAGGATAGCTGCAGTGTTCCTGGAACCAGTCGTCCCAGCCCGGACTGCCGGCATTGATGGTGGTGGTATCGGGCATGCGCTGAATCGCCCGGCTCACCATGCCTGTGTAGGGGAACTCCTGATAGTGGGTATTCTCGGTGACGATGTCGGTATTGAGGTTGTGGGCCAGCACGCGCCGGAATCCCAGGAACCCCCGTCCATGGCGATTCAGCTTGGCCCCGGCGTACTGGTACTGCGTCACCACCTTCTGGGCCGCGCCGGCGGCGCTGTTGGTGCCGGCATCCGCGGCATAGCTCGCGACCACGTACAGCGGCCCGACGAAATCACTGGCGCGTGGCGTGTTGATGTTCACGTCACTCGACTCATGTCCGCGGTAGAGCGACTCCGGGGCACCGTAGCCCACGGCAATGGAACCGTAGTTGATCCCGAGATGGTCGCCGAGACCGTTGGTTACGCCAATCAGGTGGCCCGCCTTCTGGCCGAGCTGCTGCCAGACTCGCCAGGTGCCGCTGCTGAGGTAGTAGATGTCCGCCATGCCATTGCCGTTCCAATCGCCGGCTACGTAGGCGGCATGCGCCGCGCTGATGCCCGTACTGAGCGTCTGCACGGTGTTGTTGCGATAGGTGAGGGCCAGGAACTGGTTGTTGGCCCCCCGGACCAGCAGGTCGTCGCGTCCGTCGTGGTTGTAGTCCACCACCATGGCTTTGTCCCAGGCGGTGTCGTTGAATCCTTTCCAGACCTGCTGCCAGTGGCCGCCGCGGTTGAGGGCCACCGACAACTCACTGGTGTACCAGTCGACTGACACCACGTCGGTAAGCCCGTCACGGTCCAGGTCAAGGAGGCGGAGGTTCCGGAAGTGTCGCTGGCCCGGATCGCTCCACGGGCGATAGAACGCGTTGTTTGAAGGGTCCCACTTCAGCGGCCCGGCCGTATCTGCACAGGTGCTGCCCGAAGTGCTCTGCGTACCGATGCCATCGCTGGCGAACCCGCCTTCGCGAAAACCGTCCAGCACGACGAAATCATCCTGCGCCTCGAAGTTGCCCCCCGGTACGCCGTGCAGGTCCATTGGCGGCCGCGGATCGCCACCACCTCCGCCTCCGCCGCCACCGCCGCCGCCGCCACCACCACTACCACCGAAGGTGCAGTCGTCGAAGCTGACCAGCAGTTCGGGACGGCCGTCGCCATCGAACTGCACCGGCAGCAGCTTCTGGCCGTCGGAGACCGTCCAGTGGGTGACCGCCGGGGTGGCCAGGAAGCCGCCGCCATCAGCGCCCAGGTAGACGTTGAGCTTGCCAAAGCGCTTGTAGACCAGCTCCGGCACGCCGTTGCCGCTCAGGTCGATGGCGACGGGGTGCTTGTTGTACGCGCCATGATGCGGCCGGCCGGTCTGCACATGAGTGAAGTTGTTGCCGGTGGAACGGTAAAGGTCCCAGTTGCCACTGCTGGTGTTGGCGACCAGCAGGTCCATGCGCCCATCGCCGTTGTAATCGAGCACAACCGCCTCATTGAATCGCATGCTGGATCCGGCCGGTACGCTGCTGGTCAGCACCGCTCCGCGCCGGGTTGCGAGGTAGATGTAGATGGTGCTGTTCGAGCGAATCACAGCATCGAGCCGCCCGTCCCCGTCGACGTCCAACCACTTGATCTGGCTGGAGTGATTGGCGGCGGTGCGAGGAAGCGCCAGGTGAAAACCCTGTTCTCCCTGGGTCCAGGCGAGCGTGGTAGCCGGCAGGCAGGGCGAGCCTGTGCCGGCGCACTGCTGCAGCGACTTGAGATAGCTCAAGTTGTTGAGGCTGCCCTGCTCATACGACAGCACGTAGCGCCGCACCGCGTTGCTCAGCCCCTCGTTGACCTGAAGGTACGAAAGGCGCCGGGTCAGTGACTGGCGGGTGCGGCCGTAGGCATAGCCGAAGTGCTTGTCCGGCCGGCTGGTCGTGTAGCTGAACTGCACCCGCCCGAGCACCACGCCGTCCTTGTTGGCCCAGCGGATCTCGCTCGGCCAATACTCTCCCAAGGTAGTGTCGCGGCCGTAGCTGAAGCTGATGAAGTTGCCATGCTTGTCCTCGATGCGGTTGATGGCCCAGACGATCGGCCGGCCGCTGGTACCACCCACCGAGGTGATGCGGCTGTCGGTGCTCTGGCCGTAGGTGCGCGTCAGGCCGGCGCGGTCGGTGACCATGAACCAGGTCGGTGCGCCGCCGGTGCTGCCGTGGCTGCGGACGGTCTGGAAGCTCTGGATCTCCGTGTAATAGACCGTGCCGTCCGCCCCGTAACTCCCCGCCTGGTGGCGCAGCGGTTGTCCGTCGAGACAGAAGCGGTCGGACGGCGACAGCGTCACACCGCCCGCATGGGCCACGCCCTCGGCGTCGCGAATCGCCGGACAGCGCGTGATCGCTGACAGGCCGGAGACCGACCAGCCGACACCCAGCTGCCCGTTGCCGGCCCGCGAGTGATACAGCAGCGCGAGGTCCGGCTGCATGCCCGCGGCGCCGGGCGGCACAGCCAGCGGAATGCGGTAGGTCGCCGCCCCCGTCGGGTCGACGGAAAATTCCCCCGGCGTATAGCCCGCCACTTGCGCCATGGTCTCGCCTGCCAGCAACATTGCCCCGAGCACGGCCGCCATGGCCGTGTGCCAGATCCTTCTGGTTGTCATCGCGCGTTCCTCCCTGAACGAGCAGACAGGAAAGCGCATCCGGGCGAGCAAGCCCAGCCTCGATTTCAGGGCAGATTGCGCGGTAATCGCGGCCGGTCCACCTGCCCAGCCGCCGCCTGCCAGACGCGTTGTCGATCGACACGCCGCACCGCGGATTTGTCGCTAGAATGGCCTCTCGTCGACACATCGCACGGGGCACAAACAGGCAAGGCCCGCGCGTTTCAACTCACGGGGACGATCGACATGACACTACGACTCCAGAACCCGGACCTGTTCCGTTCGCGCTGCCTCGTGGCGGGCGAGTGGCTCGACGCCGATTCCGGCGCCACGCTGGCGATTCGCAACCCGGCGAACGGTGAAACCCTCGGCACGGTTCCGGATATGGGCGCCGGCGAGACCCGGCGCGCGATCGAGGCCGCCAACGACGCATGGCCGGGCTGGCGGGCGCTAACGGCGGGCGCCCGCGCCCGCATCCTGCGCCGCTGGTTCGAGCTGGTCCTGGAACACCAGGAGGACCTCGCGGTCCTGATGACCTCGGAACAGGGCAAGCCGCTGACGGAGGCGCGCGGCGAGGTGCTGTATGCCGCCTCGTTCATCGAGTGGTTCGCCGAGGAAGGCAAGCGCATCTATGGCGACACGATCCCGGCGCACCAGCCGGACAAGCGCATCGTGGTGACCAGGGAGCCCGTGGGGGTGTGCGCTGCGATCACGCCCTGGAACTTCCCGCTGGCGATGATCACGCGCAAGGCGGGCCCTGCACTGGCGGCCGGCTGCACGATGGTGCTCAAGCCCGCCAGCCAGACGCCCTACTCTGCCCTGGCCCTGGCGGCGCTCGGGGAGCAGGCCGGGATTCCGGCCGGCGTGTTCAGCGTCGTGACCGGGGGGGCGCGCGAGATCGGCGGGGAACTGACCGGGAACCCGCTGGTGCGAAAGCTGACGTTCACGGGCTCAACCGAGGTCGGCATCACGCTGGCCAGGCAGTGCGCGGCGACGGTCAAGAAGATGTCGCTGGAACTCGGGGGGAACGCGCCCTTCATCGTGTTCGACGATGCCGACCTGGACGCCGCGGTCGAGGGCGCGATCGCCTCGAAGTATCGCAACACGGGCCAGACCTGTGTGTGCGCCAACCGACTCCTCGTGCAGGATGCGGTCTACGATGCGTTCGCCGAGAAACTCGCGGTGGCGGTCAGGCGGCTGAAAGTCGGCAACGGCCTCGAGGACGGCGTCACGCAAGGCCCGCTGATCGACATGAAGGCCGTCGAGAAGGTCGAGGAGCACATCGCGGATGCGCTGGCGGGCGGCGCCCGCGTGCTGCTCGGCGGCCACCGCCATCCGCTCGGGGGAAGCTTCTTCGAGCCCACCGTGCTGGCCGACGTCACGCCCGGGATGAAGATCGCCCGCGAGGAGACCTTTGGCCCGGTCGCGCCCTTGTTCCGCTTCAAGGACGAGGCCGAGGCGATCCGCATGGCGAACGATACCGACTGCGGCCTGGCGGCCTATTTCTACGCCGGCGGCATGAACCGGGTGTGGCGCGTCGCCGAGGCGCTGGAGTACGGCATCGTGGGCATCAATACCGGGATCATATCCACTGAGGTGGCGCCCTTCGGCGGCATGAAGTCCTCCGGGCTCGGCCGCGAGGGCTCGAAATACGGCATCGAGGACTACCTCGAGATCAAGTACCTGTGCATGGGCGGCGTCCAGTGAGGCGCGCCCCCGGAACCACTTCATGGAGAACCGCATGAACGCCAGCATCGAGCCCACCACGCTGTCTCCCGCCGTGACCAACGCCGGGCAGATGGCGCGACGCTCCGCCGCATTGCCGCGCGGCGTCGGCCAGGGACACCCGGTATTCGCCGCCCGCGCCCGGAACGCTGAGATCTGGGATGTCGAGGGACGGCGCTACATCGACTTTGTCGCCGGCATCGCCGTCGTCAACACCGGCCATTGCCATCCCAGGGTCATCGAAGCCGCGCAGCGCCAGCTGGCGGCATTCACCCACACCTGCTTCCAGGTCGTCGCCTACGACGGCTACGTGACGCTCTGCGAGCGCCTCAACGCGCTTGCGCCGGGCGAATTCGCCAAGAGGACCATGCTGATCAACACCGGCGCCGAGGCCGTCGAGAACTCGATCAAGATCGCGCGAGCCTATACGGGCCGCCCTGGCGTGATCGCCTTCCACGGCGGCTTCCACGGTCGCACGCTGCTGGCGCTGGGCCTCACCGGCAAGGTCGATCCGTACAAGCTCGGCGTGGGACCGTTCCCCGGCGAGATCTTCCATGCGCCCTTCCCGTGCGAGTTCCACGGCATCGGGGTCGCGGACGCGATCCACGCGCTCGAGATGCTGTTCAAGAGCGACATCGAGCCCAGCCGCGTCGCCGCCTTCATGATCGAGCCCGTCCAGGGAGAAGGCGGTTACTACCCGGCCCCGGCCGAGTTCCTGCAGCGCCTGCGCGCGCTGGCCGACAAGCACGGCATCCTGCTGATCTCGGACGAGGTCCAGTCCGGCATGGCGCGCACGGGACGCATGTTCGGCATCGAGCACAGCGGCGTCGTGCCGGACATCATCACCATGGCGAAGGGCCTGGGGGGCGGCTTCCCGATCGCGGCCGTGACGGGCCGCGCGGAGGTCATGGATGCGCTCCACCCGGGCGGCCTCGGCAGCACCTACGCCGGCAGCCCGATCGCCTGCGAGGCTGCGCTCGCCGTGCTCGACGTGATTGACGAGGAAAGCCTCTGCGATCGCGCCAGCGACCTCGGCCTGCGCATGCAGGCCCGGCTGAAGGAACTGGCGGGGCACCAGGCCTGCATTGCGGACGTGCGCGGGCTCGGCGCGATGGTGGCGCTGGAACTGTGCCACGAGGGCGATCCGGAGCGCCCGGCGCCGGAGCTCACCCGCGCGGTCATCGCCGAGGCGCGCGAACGCGGCCTGCTGCTGCTGTCCTGCGGGAGCTACGGCAACGTGCTGCGCCTGATGGTGCCGCTGACTATCGAGCACAGTGTTCTCGACGAGGGCCTGGACATGCTCGAGGCCGCGTTGAGTGCGGCCGTGGCGGCCGCCGGCTAGGCAGGGCCTCCGACCAGGGCGATCATCAGCAAGGCACAGGCGAGCATACCCAGCGCGGTCGTCAGGGCCACGATCGCGGGCTTTACACCCAGGGCTTTCAGGGCCTGGACGCGGATGCCCATGCCGATCGCCGCCATCGCCATCGCGAACAGGAAGCCGCTGCCCAGCGAGGCCACACGCAGGAACGCATCCCAGGCGGCGGCCTCACCCACGAAGACATCGCCCGCGCTGCGCACGGCCGCCAGGGCGAGAAAGCCGACGATGAACAGCGGGAACGGGGGCCTGGCGGGCCCTCTCGGCTCATCGCGCAATGCCCACCAGACCACGGCCGGGATCACGACCAGCATCGACAGGTTGCGCAGCAGCTTGGTCACGGTGGCGGCGGCTACCACCTCGGCATGGCCATAGGTCTGCTCGGACAGCAGGGCCGCGGCGGTGACCTGCGACGTGTCCTGGATGGCTGCGCCGAGCACCAGGCCGACCAGGCGCCCGTCGTGCAGCCAGCCGTTGAGCAGCCAGGGATAGATGAGGGTGGCCACGAGGCCGAACAGGGCCACGCAGGCCAGGGCGTACGCGGTCTCCTCCGCGCGCGGCCGCAACGCAGGCGCGGTGGCCGCGATCGCCGACGCGCCGCAGATGGCGGAACCCACCGCGAGGAGCGCCGTGAGCTTCGCGCCAGTGCCGAGCAGGCGGCCCAGCAACCAGGCCAGGCCCAGCCCGCTGGCTAGCGCCGCCACGACCATCGGAATCGCCTGCAGCCCGAGGACGCCGACCTGGGCGAGCGAGAGTCGCAGGCCGATCAGCATCACCGCGAGCCTCAAGAGCGGCGCGGCCGCGAATTGCAGCCCCGGCGCCCAACCCGGATGCGCGCGGGCCGCGGGGGCGAGCGCGAGACCCAGCAGGATCGCCACCAGGATCGGGCTTACGGGAAGGCCGGCGAGCGGCTCCGGCAACACGGCCAGCGCTGCCGGCACCAGCGTCGCCGCCAGCGCAATCGCGCCGGCGATGAACATGCCCGTGAATGCGTCCCTGGTTCCGGGCGGATGCTGCATGTGCGCATCATATCCCGCGGCTCGTCTCAGTTAGAATATGACGCATCGAAATTCACACGCACCCAGCGAGGCGAACATGATTTCATTCCGCGCATCATTGCTGCTGCTCCTGCTCCTGAGTGCGACGAACGCACTCGCGGGCGAGCTGCCTGAAATCCCGCACAAGCTGCAGCCCAGCGAAAAAGTCCTGATCGGCGGCCAGCCGGACGAGGCTGCGCTGCGGGCGGCCGCCGCGGCCGGAATCCGCGTGGTCGTCAACCTGCGCACCGACGAAGAACCCATCGATTATGACGAGGCAGCCCTGGTGAACGAGCTCGGCATGCGCTACCTGCATCTGCCGATCTCCGGACCCGCGGACCTGACGCCCGAGAACGTGCGGACCTTCGGAGCACTCCTCGAGGAGATCGGCGATCAGCCGGCCCTGCTGCACTGTGGCAGCGGCAACCGGGTCGGCGCGCTGTACGCGTTGCACGCCGGGACCGAGCTGGGCATGGATACGGAAGCCGCGATCGAGTTCGGCCAGGCCCACGGGCTTACCCGGCTGGAGGATGCCGTTCGGGAACGGCTCGAAGGGGACGCGGCCGACTAGGCTGAGCCCGACGACGACGGCGCCAACCACCTGGAGAGTGTGGCCTCGTCGAGGTGGCCCGTCTTGACGAAGATGGTGCAGCCCTCCGCGCTGAACGGCGCATGCGACGAGAGATGCGGGCTGCGGATCCAGCTGCCCGCCGGATACCGGCCGAACTCGTCCTCGAAGGTCCCCTCGAGCACGTAGATTTCCTCGCCGCCCCAGTGCGTGTGGCGGTTGAAGACCGTGCCCGGCGCCCACCGTACCAGCGCCGTGTGCTCGGTCCCGTGCGAGTGCAGCGGCTGCACGGCGAGGCCGGGGACGAGCCCCTGGCGCCAAGGCTCGGTCCTGGTATCGATAGCGATCGCCGTGGTGTCATCGGCGGCGAACTGGAACAGCTTCACGAAGATCGTGCACCCGGGCACGGTATGCGGTGCATGACCGCTGCCGATGGGATTGCGGACGTAGTTGCCGGCGGGATAGTCGCCGGATTCGTCGGAAAATACGCCCTCGAGCACCAGAAATTCCTCGCCACCGGGGTGCCTGTGCTCGGCAAAGCGGCTGCCCGGCGCATAGCGCACGAGCGAGGTCGCCCGGGCCACCTCCCCGCCAACGCGGTCGAGCATCTGTCGCTCGACACCCGGCATCGGCGAAGGCACCCACGCGCGATCGCCGGGGACCGACACGACCCTGGCGCCGAAATCTGCATTCACGCGCATCACGATTTCCTCTGCAGCCAGGGAGTATCCTACCTGCCGGCTCGGTGGCCCCGCCACGGGTCCATTCCACGACCTCACGCGTCTTCGAGTCCCGGGACGCGGTATGCTTTCGGCAATTTCATCAGCTCGGCTTCACACATGAAACTCTCTCCCATAGCACTGATTGTCGCGGTCATCGCCGCCCTGTTGCTGCTGCTCGCCGGTCCCGGCACCCGGTTCGGGTGGTGGGAATTCGGCACCGGCTTCCTGATGATGCGCTGGGCGTTCTTTGCCGGCCTCGCCGGTGCCGCTTTGGCGCTGGTCCTGCTCGCGATCCCAAGGACGCGTCGGGGCGCCGGGGCCATGCTCGGGCTGGCGCTGGTGATTGGCGCGGCTACCGCCTGGGTGCCGTGGAACGGGCTGCAGACAGTGCGCTCGCTCCCGTACATCCACGACATCACTACGGACACAGAGAATCCACCCGTATTCGTGGCGGTGCTGCCGTTGCGCGCCGACGCCCCTAATCCGCCCGGGTATGCCGGCGAGGAAGTGGCGGCCGAGCAGCGCGAAGCCTATCCGGAGATCCGCCCGCTCAGGCTGGACCTGCCGCCCGCGCGCGCATTCGAACAGGCGCTGGCAACTGCGCGCGACGCGGGGTGGGAGATTGTCGCCGCGGTGCCGGAGGACGGCAGGATCGAGGCGACGGCCACAACCTTCTGGTTCGGCTTCAAGGATGACGTTGTCATTCGCATTACCCCGGACAACGGCGCCAGCGTCGTCGACATGCGCTCGAAGTCGCGCGTCGGACGCAGCGACGTCGGCGCCAACGCGGCGCGAATCCGCAGCTTCCTCGGCACCCTCGGGGAACGCTGAAGCAGCACGGCCTTGTCGCCGTGACGATGTTGCAATCGCGCGCCGGAAATGCGTGTAATTCGTGTTTTCATGGCTTTATTCATAGCCTTTTCTGGGCTGTGCGATTGGTCCCTCGCACGCAAGACATGTTAGGTTGTCCGGATGGCGCTGGTTGACGCGGGCGATATCTTTCGCGCGTCGACTGGCCTGGAATCCATCGAGCAGCCATAGGGAAGTGACCGGGCATGTACCGCAAAATCATGGTTCCAGTCGACCTTGCGCACCTGGATGCGCTGGAAAAATCGCTGCAGATCGCGGCGGATATCGCGCGGCACTACCAAGCCGAAGTCTGCTACGTCAGCGTGACGGCCAATACGCCGGGACCGGTGGCCAGGACGCCCGAAGAGTACGAGCGCAAGCTGGCCGCGTTTGCCGAAGAGCAGGCGCGCGTACACGGGCAACCCACCAGTTCACGCGTATTCATCAGCCATGACCCCACCGCAGACCTGGATCGCATCCTCGTCAAGGCGGTGGGCACCGTTGGCGCCGATCTCGTGCTGATGGCGACGCATCTGCCGCACAAGGTGGATGCCATCATGCCGTCCCACGGCGACAAGCTCGCCAAGCACACCAATGTCTCCGTGTTCCTGGTACGGCCCTGAACACAAAGACCGCCTGCAAGGAGGCACCAGTGGCCCAAGACCCACAGCATAAAAACCCAACGGACTCCGGCGCGACCAGCGAAGGTGTACCTGCGCCCGAGGGCGCGCACAAGTTGATCGACACCGATTACGTCATCGGCCAGGACAACTACACGGCGTCGCCGCTCGGCATCAGTCTCGATATTCACGGCAAGGTCTTTGCGATTTCGGCCGTCGTGACGCTCTTTTTCGTGGTGCTTACGCTCGCCCTGCAGAATGAAGTCGAGCCGCTGTTCAACGCGATGCGTGATTGGCTCACGGGCAACCTCGCCTGGTTCTTCATCCTCGCCGGGAATGTCTTCGTCGTGCTCTGCCTGGGCCTGATCGTGTCTCCGCTCGGCAAGGTGCGCATCGGCGGCTCGGAGGCCACGCCGGATTTTTCCTACATCGGCTGGTTCTCCATGTTATTCGCCGCGGGCATGGGCATCGGCCTGATGTTCTACGGCGTCTCGGAGCCCATGTCGCATTTCGATGCCGCGCTCGGCGGCATCAGCATGGAAAACGGCGTGCGGACCGACTGGGCGCCCCTCGGCGCGGCTGCCGGCGATCAGCAGGCCGCCGCCCGCCTCGGCATGGCCGCCACGATCTTCCACTGGGGACTGCACCCTTGGGCGATCTACGCCGTGGTGGCCCTGGCGCTGGCCCTGTTCTCGTTCAACAAGGGCCTGCCGCTGACGATGCGGTCCATCTTCTATCCGCTGCTCGGCGAGCGCGTGTGGGGCTGGCCCGGGCACATCATCGACATGCTGGCGGTATTCGCCACGCTGTTCGGGCTCGCGACCTCGCTCGGGATCGGCGCATCGCAGGCATCGGCCGGCCTGAGTTACCTGTTCGGCATGCCCGAGGGCAACCTGACCATGGTGGTGCTGATCCTGGGCATCACCTCGGTCGCCACGCTGTCCATCGTCGCCGGCGTCGACAAGGGGGTTAAGCGCCTGTCCCAGGTCAACATGGTGCTGGCCTTCCTGCTGCTGCTGTTCGTGCTCATCGTCGGGCCGACGATGCTGATCCTGACGGGCTTTTTCGAGAACCTCTGGTCCTACGCGGTCAACCTGCCGGCCCTGTCCAACCCGTTCTTCCGCGACGATGCGAACTTCAGCCAGGGCTGGACCGCCTTCTACTGGGCGTGGTGGATCAGCTGGTCGCCGTTCGTAGGCATGTTCATTGCCCGGGTCAGCCGCGGCCGCACGGTGCGCGAATTCCTGGTCGCGGTGCTGCTCGTGCCTTCGTTCGTCTCGGTGCTGTGGATGACAGCCTTCGGCGGCACGGCCATCGACCAGTTCGTCGGCGGCGGCTTCGAGGGTGTGCGCGAGGCCGCGCTGGAGCTGAAGCTGTTCGTGATGCTCGGCGAGCTGCCGCTGACGGAGATCACCTCGTTCGTGGGCATCGTCCTGGTGGTGGTGTTCTTCATCACCTCCTCGGACTCCGGCTCGCTCGTGATCGACACCATCACCGCCGGCGGCAAGGTGGATGCCCCCAAGCCGCAGCGCGTGTTCTGGGCCTTCATCGAGGGCGGCATCGCCGTCGCGCTGCTACTCGGCGGCGGGCTCGTCGCGCTGCAGGCGATGGCCGTGTCCACGGGCCTGCCGTTCACGCTCGTGCTGCTCGCGGGCTGCTACGCGATCGTCAAGGGACTGCTGAGCGAGCCGAGGTAACGGCCTAGCCCGGATTATTCATGAAAGTCTGGTGAAGGGGTAAAAGAAAAGCCCCGA
>JBLRWH010000065.1:8511-14388 GCA_047921395.1 Gammaproteobacteria bacterium | reverse complement strand
TTAGCGGGGCAGTTCCCAGCGCACGGAAAGGGTCCACGCATCGGCGTCGTCACTGGTCGCATATCCGGCCCCGATGGCCCAGGACGGGGTGAAGTAATAGCGGCCCGTGATCGAGAACGACGTATCGTCGCCGCCGTCGCTGAGATCGACGTAGCTTACGCCTGCATCGACCTGGAATGATTCCGACAGGCCCAAACGGAATCCGCCGAAGACGCTGTAACCGTCGTCGTCGACACTGCCCAAGCCGGGGACATCCACAGAAACGTCGACATAGCTGGCCCCGACGACGAAGTCCGCCATGTCGCTCACCGGGAACGCCAGGCCGACGCCCAGTTCGAACGTGTCGGATTCCACGTCGAAATCGTAGTCGCCGTACTCGTACCCGCCGAAAACATACACCATCTCGTTGAATTGCCAGGCGGCGTTGATTCCGTAGGCATCGCCGTCGAAGTCGGAGTCGTCCAGCGACACGTCGCTGTAGGACCCCTCGATCCACGTGTAACTGAAGTTGCTTGCACCGGCGGCGAACGGAAGCAGTAAGCCGGCAAGGACTGTGAACACGAACCTGGAGGCACTCGTACCATGGATAAACATGTGGTAACTCCATTGGATTTTGGAGGCGCACGCTGCGCCCCGGACCACCCGGACAGCCCGGATGGGCAATGCGCTGCACGCGTGGCAACACAGCTCAATTGTAGCCCACGTGGAGGAATACGCCTTCCAGTTGGTATCCCCGGCCGCTCTGATGCCATGATTGCATGGCGCCATTTTGGGTTGATGGTCATGGGAGGGCGTTCGTGCAACTGCACCGGTATCAGCAGGTCAGAATTCGTCCCGTCAGCCATACAATGCCGCATTCAGTCTGGCTGCTCCTGATCTCCGCGGCCGCATGGGCAGCGGGGGTCGGATGGGTGCGGAGAAAACGGCCTGGCGCGCAGCGCGCTCGATAAGCACGTCCCGATGCCCTATCGTTCCTTCCGGGCTGTTGTCTCGGCCCGCCCTTCAACGTTCGAGCAGGAGAAACCCAGCATGCCCATCATCCAGTGCGACATCCGGGAAGGCCGGACTGAAGAGCACAAGCGCGCCCTGGCGCGCGAGATCACGCGCGTGGTCCACGAGACGATCGATGCACCGGTGGAATACATCTATGTGCTCATCCGCGAGCAGCCTGGGCGTGACCACGTCAAGGGCGGCAAGCCCCTGCCCGAGTACACGCCGGATCGCTGATGGCTGAGGCAAAGGCGCTCGGGCACAAGGAACACGTCGTCCGCGGCATGCTCGCGGCGCTGGGCGCGTTCTTCATGTTCACCGTGATGAACGTGTTCGCGAAGCTGCTGAGCGCCAACCACTCCGTCATCGAGATCGCCTTCTACCGCAACCTGATCGCCAGCCTGCCGTTCCTGTTCATGGTGTTCGTGCTCGGCCGGCGCCAGATCCTGGTGATCCGCAGCAAACCCTCGCTGGTCGGCCTGCGCGCGGTGCTGGGCGCGGTCTCCCTGATGACCACGTTCGCAGCGTTCTCGCTGATGCCGATGGCGGAAACCACGGTGCTCCTGTTCACCTCTTCGCTGTTCATCCCCGTGCTGGGGGTGTTCTTCCTCGGCGAGAAGGTCGGGCCCTGGCGCGGGTCCGCCGTGGTCATCGGCTTCGCGGGCGTCGCGATCATGGCGGGCCCGACCGGCCACGCCAGTATGCTCGGCGTCGTAGTCGCCCTGTTGGCCGCCCTGATGCATGCCACTCTGCAGATCGTGCTGCGCTACCTCGGTCGCTACGAGAGCCCCGAGACGGTCACTTTCTACTTCATGGTCATCGGCACGCTCGTGACGGCATTGCCGCTGCCCTTCGTCGCCGTAACGCCGGCGCTGTCCGAGGTGCCCTTATTGTTCGGCGTGGGGTTGTCCGGCGCGCTGGCGCAGTGGCTGCTGTCGGTCGCGTTCCGCAACGCGCCGGCCGCCATCGTCACGGTGTTCAACTACAGCGGCATCGTCTGGGCGACGGCGTTCGGCTGGCTGATCTGGAACGACTGGCCGCTGCCGCCGGTACTCGCCGGCGCAGGGATCGTGATCGCATCCAATGCGTTGATCATCTGGCGCGAAAGCCGCCGCGGCGCGATCACCGGGGCGCGCATTCGCGCGAAGTTCTGAGCCGGAAAGCGTCGGTGAACTCTTAAATGGGTGGCCGGCGGTAGGCCGCAAGCGACTGCTCGACGACCGCGGCCGCGGCAAGGGCGATGTCCTCACGGCCCGGACCCGCAATGATCTGCACGCCGATGGGTAGGCCCTGTTCCGACCAACCGGCGGGCACGACGACCACGGGCCAGCCCGTCACGTTGTAGGCGAACGTGTAGCTGAACCGCGCGAGCACCTCGTCATCGGTCGCGAAGCCGGCGGGATAGGCAGCTGAGGCGTTGACGGGCGCCACGATGAGCGGACAGTCGGTGATGAACCCGAGCAGCTCGCTACGCCACTGATCCAGCACCGCATGCGCTGCGTCGGCCTGCACGTGCGGGATGGCCTCTGCCCGGGTGAAAATCTGCAAGCCATGTTCCACGGTCCCTGCCTGTTGCAGCAGTCGGCGAACGGTCGCGCCGCCGTCCCAGAAGTAGATCGGCAGGATCACTTCCATCGTCCGCTCGATTCCGGTGGGCCGTTCCTCGCTCATCTCGACGCCTGCGTCGGACAGGGCCCGGGCGGCTTCCCGCACCGCGCGCTGGGTTTCGGGGGTCGGCGTGGCAATGCCGTTGTCCGCGTACCAGGCGCCGCGCATCCCCGGCAGCCGCACATCCGCCGGCTCGCCCCACGTCAGCGGCTGGACGCCCGGGTCGATCCCGTCGGGGCCCTTGATTAGCGCAAGCAGCAGCGCGAGGTCGTCGACCGTGCGCGCCAGGGGGCCGACCACCTGGAAGCTGTCGAGGAAGCCGCCGAAAGGCACGGCATGGCCGGTCCGCGGCACTCGCCCGGCACTGGGCTTGATGCCGCAGATCCCGTTGAAATGCGCCGGCAAGCGAATACTGCCAGCGTAGTCGCTGCCGATATCGAACGGCACGCCTCCGGCCGCCACGATCGCGCCGGCCCCGCCGCTGCTGCCACCGGGCGAGCGCGAGGGATCGTGCGGATTGCGGGTCTGTCCGTAAACCAGGTTACGCGTGTCGAAATCCAGGGTGAATTCCGGCGTATTGGTCTTGCCGAGCAAGATCGCGCCGGCATCGCGCAACCGCCGGACGATCGTGGCATCCGTCTCTGGAACGAAACCGCGGCGGCCGTTGGTGCCGTAGGTCGTGATCATGCCGGCCGTATCGAACGAGTCCTTGATCGTCATGGGGACGCCGTGCAGCGGGCCGAGCGCATGGCCCCGGGCGCGTGCGGTATCGGCCGCCCGAGCCTGCGCGATCGCGCCGTCGCGGTCGAGCTGGACCACTGCGTTCAGCACGGGGTTGACCTCGTCGATGCGCTCCAGGCATGCCTCGACCAGCGCGACAGAACTCAGTTCGCCGGAGGCAACAGCCTCGGCCATCTCGCGCGTGCTGTGGAAGCAGACGGATTCGGCCAGGGAAGCGCCGGCCAACGTCCCCGTTGCGCGGCTGGCGCAGCCCATCAGGGGAGTGGCGAGGGCGCTCCACCCGATCAGGCGGAGGGCGCTGCGTCGCGTCATGCCGTGCGGACTGGTCATGACGCCGATTATTCCACGAAAACATCGCCGGCGCCGGCGTCCCTACCACGCGATCCCGTAGTCGTCGCCCTGGTCACTGGCGGCGCCCTGCATGGTGCCATGCTCGTGGTCGAACCAGATCGCGGTGGTCGGGTTGTAGGTGCGCGGCACGAGCTCGACGTCGTAACCCATCTTCATCAGCTGGTCGCGGGTGAACGGCGGAACGAGGGGAGTGACCTGCATCCGTCCCGGTTGCGCCTGGTGGGCGCCGAATGAACTCTGCATCTGGTAGCTGAGGATGTTGCCGCGGCCGTCGGCGGCCTGCTGCACGTTCATGTCCCACTCGACCATGTTGAGGAAGAACTGCAGCAGGTTCTGGTCCTGCGAGTCGCCGCCCTGGACCGAGAAGGCCATCAGCGGCCGGCCGTCCTTGAGGGCGAGGCTGGGCGTCAGGGTCACCCGCGGGCGCTTGCCCGGCGCGATCACGTTATAGGGATTGAGCTGCGGATCAAGCACGAAGCTCTGCATGCGCTGGCTCAGGCCTATGCCGGTGCGGCCAGCGACGAAGGCCGGGATCCACCCGCCGGACGGCGTCACCGAAACCACCCAGCCCTCGGCGTCGGCCGCCTGGATCGAGGTGGTGCCGGCCAGGAAACCTTCGTCGTGGCTCATCGCGTTGGCCTGCTGGAAGCCCTCCACGCCCAGCGCCGCCGCGTCCGGTGGAACCGGCGTCCACCGCTGGCGGAGATCCTCGAAGGGATTCTTCTCGCCCTGGAAGGGATACGGGTCGCCCGGCCGGACATCATCGATGATCGCGTCCATGGAAATGAGCGCGCGGCGCTGTTGCGCGTAGTCCTTCGACAGCAGCCCCTCGACGGGCTCGGCCGGCGGGAAGGCCGGATCGCCGTAGTAGAAGTCCCGGTCGGCAAAGGCGAGGCTCATCGCCTGGTACAACGCGTGGATGTAGCGCGTGGAGTTGTAGCCCATGGCCTTCAGGTCGAAGCCCTCGAGGATGTTCAGGGCCTGCAGCATCACGGGGCCCTGCGTCCAGGTGGTGAGCTTGTAGACGTCGATGCCGCGATAATTCGTGACCACCGGCGCCTCGATCTTCACCGCCCAGTCGGCCAGGTCGGCGGCGGTGAACAGGCCGCCGTGCGCGCGCGTCGCACGCACGATCTCCGCTGCGATATCGCCCCGGTAGAAGCGTTCGTAGGCGGCGTAGATGGCCTCCTTGCGACTCTTGCCCGCGGCCAGCGCCGCTGCCTCCGCCGCGACGAGTTTCTCCAGCGTGGCCTTCAGTTCGGGCTGGCGGAAGATTTCGCCGGGCGCCGGGGCGGCACGCCTTGATGGATCGTCGGGGTCCAGGTGCGGCAGGAACACGCGGCGCGAATCGGGCCATTGCTCGAGGATCGCCCGCCGGCGCTCAATGTTGACTGCCTGAGAGGCCTCGATGGGATAGCCTTCGGCCAGCTCGATGGCGGGCGCGAGGACCTCGGCCAGGCTGAGCTTGCCGTATTCGGCGACCATGACCATCAATCCCCCGGGCGTGCCCGGCGTGACCGCGGCCTGCGGACCGAACTCGGGCGGGTACAGCAGGCCCTGCTCGCGGAAGAATTCCGGCGTGGCCCCGGTCGGCGCCACGCCGAGCGCGTTGATGCCGAGCACTTCGCCGGTGTGCGGGTTATAGAGCAGGGCCTGCGTCTCGCCACCCCAGCCCAGTGTGTCCCACATCGTCGCGGTCGCGGCCAGCATGGCTGCGGCGGTATCGACGGCGTTGCCGCCTTTCTGGAACGCCATGGCGCCCGCCGTGGCCCCTTGCGGCTTGCCCGTCACCGCCACCCAGTGCTTGCCGAGCAGGATCGGCCGCGTGGTCTCCTGGGCCGCCGCGCTGGCGGAAACGCCCAGCGCGAGCGCGAGCAATACCGCGACCAGGGCGCGGTGCAGGATCGGGCGAGCTGGGCTCGTGGTCATGGCGGCTCTGCTTGAATGGTGAGGCAAAAGAGTATCAGAAGCGAAGCCCAGCCCGCGGCGCCTCCTCCAGCCCAACCACGTCCAGCCCCTGCTCGAACACCACGTCCACGGGGATCCCCGCCGCGTTGATGCGCGCCAGGTCTTCGGCCAGCCCGGGCCGGATCACGCCGTGCGAGGCGAGCAACGCCCCTGCGCCGACGTAGTCGCCATCACCCTGCAGGACGAGAATCCGGCTGGCGAGTTCGCGCACCGCCTCGC
>JBLRWH010000065.1:0-8411 GCA_047921395.1 Gammaproteobacteria bacterium | reverse complement strand
CGCCGCGCTCGAACGCGCCGCGCTCGGAAAAGAAGTTGAACTGGACCATGTTGGCGCGGCCGTGGGCGCTCGCGGCGCCGAAGCGCACCGAGCGGAACAGGCCGGCCAGGAAGGTCACGTAGTGATCGAGGAGTTCACCCTCCTGCAGCTCGCCGCGGTCAAACAGCTCGGTGATCATGTAGAGCCCCAGCACGTCGGCCTTCGCCTCTTCCAGGGCCGAGCTGTGCTCGCGCATCGCTTCACGAACGGTGCTGCGCCCGTCGAGGGTGTTCTTGATCCCCAGGCCGTGCGCCACTTCGTGGAACATGACATTCGAGAAGAAGGCGTTGAACGTGATGTGTGACTGGAGGTCCTCGGCGACCAGGTCCCGCGCGATCGGCACGAGGATCTTGTCGAACTTCGCCTGCATCGCATTGCGCAGCTGCAGCCGGCGGGTGCCCTTCTCGAGCTGCACCTGTTCGTCGTTCGGCAGGTTGATGGCGATGGTCTTGGAGCCGGCATTCGCATCGCCGGCGTAATAGATGGCGTCGTAGGCATTCAGGTCGGCATCAGTCCCGGGCATCTCCGCCTTGTACTCGTCGGGCACGGGCAGCCCGCGCTGCAGGTCCGGCAGGAACGCGGCGAAGCGCGCCAGCCGCTCCGACCACGCCATGTCCTTGATGAGGACGAAGGCCTCGAACGCCGCGCGGTAGCCGAACAGGCCGTCTCCATAGGACTCGATCGGCCCGATGACGAGTTCGATCCTGTTGTCCTTCATGTCCATCCAGGCCATGTCGGAGGCCCGGTACTCGTCGGTGACCAGCGCGTCGGCGCGCAGCTCGAGGTAGTGACGCAGTGCCTCGTTGCCGACGAGCTTCGCCGCCTCGCGGAGCAGGCCCGCGGCTTCCTCGAGCGCGTCGCGATGCATGACCGAATAGGCGATGAGCTCGAGCCGGCCCTCGGCGTCGCGCCGCACGTACGAGTAGAGGCCGGTCTTGTCTGGCTCGTCCCAGGCCTCGAACTCCCCGCGACTCATGTCCTCGGGATAGAAGTTCGCGCCGGCTGGCGCCTCACCATAACCTTCGATGAACGGACGACCGCCGGCCAGCCGGTCCCACGGCCCGTAATTGATTTTCGCGAACGCGCTGAGCTCGGGATCCTCGATATTCGAGAGCAACGCCTCCTTGTCGCCGAAGGCGCCATACCAGAACAGGCGATCCATGATCTCCGCCGCCCGGATCATCAGCACCAGCGCCCGGCGCTCGTCCTCGCCCAGGTGCGAAAGGTCCGCGTGCAGCGCGACGGTGGCGTAGCTCGTGAGCTCGGGCGCAGGGGCCGCCGCGGGCGGGGGCGGCGGTGCGGGCGGAGCCTGGGTCGTCACGGAGCGGTCCTCTGGTGCGCAGGCCGCGAGGCAGAGAACAACAAGAGGGAGAAGGTTCAGCGAGGCTTTCATGGCGCAGCACTCCTGCGGGTGAAGGCAGGATTATAACGATGGACTACACTGCGGGGCTTCAGGGGCGTGAAGAGGGCGCCGGGAATGCATTCCTCGAGCCGGTCGAGTTCAATAGCGTGCCGCGGAGATAAGTCCTCATCGTGCGCAGGGTGATCACCTCGGCTGCAATTCGTCCAGGAAGCTCCGGACGGCCGCGGCGGTAGCCACCGGATCTTCCTCGTGGGGCACGTGCCCAAGGTCATCGAACATCACCAGCCGGCTGCCCCGGATGTCCCGGGCAAAGTGATCGGCGTTTTCCCTTGGGATCAGCCGGTCCCGGCCACCCCACAGGATCAGCGTCGGCTGCGTGAGCAAAGCGATGCGTTCCGCGCGCGCCTCATGGTGAACCGCCTGTTCGAGCCGCAGCCCGAGGGCCCGGCGGTTGCCGGCGCGCAAGGCAAGGTCGTAATAACGGTCCACGAGCTCGACGGTCACCCGCGCCGGATCGCCGTACACATCGTGCAGGCTGGCCTCGACCATGCGCCGCGGGAGGAACCGGGTCATCAGGGGCTGCAACGACGGGGTCAGGGCGATGCGGAAGCCGAGCGGGATCGACTCGGGCGCGTTCGGGTAACCGGCCGCGTCGACGAGGATGAGCGCGGCGACCCGCTCCGGCGCGGTGGCGGCCGTTTCCCAGGCGAGCTGCCCGCCGAACGAGTTGCCGGCGATGATCGCCCGCGGGATCTCGAGGCGGTCGAGCAACGCGATGACGAAGTCGACGTACCGCGTGACGTGGTAATCGTCGTGCGGGAACGGCCCGGTCAGCCCGAAGCCCGGCAGGTCGACGCGGATGACGCGCCGGGTCGGGGCAAGCGCCTCGACCCAGCCATCCCAGGTGTGCAGGCTGGCCGAAGTGCCGTGCAGTAGCAGGATCGGCAAGGCGTCGCCGGCCACGCCCTCGTGCCTGAGGTGCACGGACATGCCCTGCAACGGCTCGAATACGGACGGTGGCGCCGCCCAGCGGTCCTTCAGGTCGTCCACCGGCCGATCGGGGGCCCAGGCGAGGCCCAGGACGAGGACGATCAGCAGGATCGCGGCGAGGGCCGCGCCGGTCAGCAGGGTGCGCATATCTCGGTCCCGGGAGGTGGTGGCGTGGTCATCAGAGCTCCGTGTACTTGCGCGCATTGCCGCGCGCCTTCTCCGCGGGATACTTCCCGGCGTTGAGATCGATCTTGCGGTGCGCGGCCGCAACCAGGTCGACGCCGAGCTTGTCGGCGAGGCGCACGAGATAGAGCTGGATGTCCGCAAGCTCCAGCGCCACGGCGTCGCGCGCATCCTCGGGCAGCGCCGCGCTCTGCGTCTCGGTGAGCCACTGGAAGTGCTCCAGCAACTCGCCGGCCTCGGCTGCCAGCGCCATGGCGAGGTTCTTCGGCGAGTGGTACGTGTCCCAGTCGCGCTCGGCCGCGAACTCCGCGAGCCGTCGCCTGAGGTCCTCGAAGCGCTGGGTCGTCATGGCGCCTGCACCGGCGGGTAGAGCCGCACCAGTTCCCCGCCGAGAAATTCGGCCACGCGGTGCATGGCGCGCTGGCCGTTGCCGGCATCGCGCTCGGCCTGCTGGTTGTAGTTCGTATTCATGTTGATGTCGTAGACGAAGCGCTCGCCGCGTGCGTTCTCGACATACTCCGCCGCGGCCACCTCGGCATCGTTCGCCCTGAAGAAGCGCTCGAGGTTGGCGACCAGGCCGGGGTCGGGCGCCCGGGCGGCCAGCTGGAATGTCTTCTTCTCCTCCTGTCCCGGCGCGGGGCAGAACTGTTCGCCGACCTCGCAGGCGTCGGCGGGGCACAGCTCGAAGCCGCCGGCGGTGTCCACGTCCACCTGGTAATAGAATGCGCCGCCGATGAACTCCATGCGGGTGATCGAGCCGTTCGCGGGCCGGATGTACTCCTGCACGAGCTCGATGCCGTCGAGCGAGCCGTCTTCCTTGTCGGCCAGGTGGCGCTCGAGTTCCGCCACCGTGTTGAACAGCCGCACGCCGAGACCCTTGCCGCCCCGATTGGGCTTGAGGATGAAGGGCGTCCGGTCGAGGGCCCGCGCGGCCGCGACGATTTCCCGCGTGCCGTTGGCCGCGATGGTCGCCGGCGTGCGGACGCCGGCGGAATGCAGCGCGAGGTATTGCTCGAACTTGGAGACCTCGAGCTGCAGCGCGCGGCGGCCGTTCACGACCCGTCGCCCGTGGTGCTGCAGCCAGGCCAGCAACGGCCCGGTGAGTTCCACCGCGTAACGGTGGGCGCGGGTGTGGGACGACGCGCTCATGCGGTTATAGAACACGCCCTCCGGCGGCCGGCCCGAGAGATCGACGGTGCCGCCGTCGATGAACCACTCGGCGAACGGGATGCCCTGTTCCTCGAAGGCACGACGAAGCGGCTCGACCCACTCGTTGTTCTCGTGGATGACGTAGACGGCGGGAGCGCTCATCGCGGCGTCTCCTTGAGACGCTGCGCGTAGTCCTCGTCGACCTGCAGGATCCTGAACTTCCACTCGGTGGACTGGCTCTGCACCCGCAGGAAGAAGCGCCCGCCCTGCTCGATGAGGACGTTACCGCTGCCGGTGCCCCCGTGTTGCACGACGCGGCCGATGTACTGGTGGTTGCCCACCTCGTAGAGGTAGACCTCGAGGTGGGCCGGCTTGTGGTCGATGGCCGTCGGCGGGCGGCTGTTCCACTCGATCAGCCAGGGGGAGCGCGCATTGAAGGCGGCCGTGTCGGCGCGGCCGATGCCGTTGAATTCACGGATCAAGAGCTCCGCGTAGGCGGCCTGGCCGATGCACAGCAGGGCCAGCAGGGAAATCACGCGCAACATCAGTCGCTATCCTCTTCAAACACACGGATGCGGACAGGAGTGATCGTATACGATACGCCTTGCCGCCGCGGTGGCGGCACTCTAGCATCCGGCTGTGCCGCAACGGAATTTGCGCATGGATTACCGCTATGCCGCCATCGTCCTCGCCCCGGTCCTGCTCGTGCAGGGCCTCCGCGTCAGGCGCGTCACGCCCCGCTTGCCCGAGCCGCCGGGAGCGCGCTCAGGTTCGGCCGGGCAGGGGGCCGCGCTCAGGCTCCTGATCGCGGGCGACTCCGCGGCGGCCGGGGTCGGCGCGTCGACCCAGCGCGAAGGGCTGTCCGGTGCCCTTGTCGACGCCTTGCAGCCACATTACAGCGTCTCCTGGACAGTGCATGCGCGCACCGGGCTGAGGACGCTCGGGGTCCTCAGGCGCCTCGAGGCCTTGCCACCGGAGCCGTTCGATGTCGCGGTGCTGTCCAGCGGCGTCAACGACGTGACGGGCGGCACGCGCGCGCGCGACTTCATCACCCAGCAGCATCGCCTGGTGGGCGCCCTCAGGCAGCGTTTCGGCGTCCGGCTGATTCTCCTCACCGGCCTGCCGCCGATGCACGTTTTCCCGGCGCTGCCGCAGCCGCTGCGCTGGTGCCTGGGCGCGCGGGCGAAGGCCTTCACGGGGCTGCTCGAATCGGTCGTCGCCAGCGAGGCTGACTGCGAACTGGTGACCCCGCACCTCCCCCTCGACGCGGCCTACATGGCGACGGACGGCTTTCACCCTGGGCCGCTGGCTTATGCGAAGTGGGGCCGGGAGGCGGGGACGGTCATCCGGCGGCGCCTGGCGCTGGCCTAATCGGCCGGACCGGCGGATGATGTGCGTTGCATGGACCGGCGACGCGCGGTGTGCCGCGGTCCGGCGTCAACGCTCAGGAGACCAGGCAATGATCCAACGAACATCGATTCTCCCAGCACTGGTAGTCGCTTCGCTGGCGCTGGCCGGCTGTGGCAAGGCGAACGATCCGGCAGTCAGCTATGCCCAGGATATCCAGCCCATCCTGGACCGGCATTGCTCCTCGTGCCATACGGGCGATGGCGCCGGCGTCGAGGCCAGCGGATTCCGCACGGACTCGTATGCTGCCGTCATGACCGGGACGCGCTTCGGCCCGATGATCGAACCCGGCGATCCGTTGTCGAGCTCTCTTTACCGGCTGGTGTCCGGCCGCGAGATCGATCCCAGCATCCGCATGCCGCACGGTGACGCCAAGATGCCGGACGCCGAGGTCAAGCTGATCGAGGACTGGATCAGGCAGGGCGCGCTGGACAACTGAGTCCGGCCGGCCGGCGGAAGCGGCGGTCTCACGCGAACGCGATCACGACGCGCTTGTTGCGCCGGCCCTTGTTCTCGACCCGGGTCACGACCACGGGGCCGATCTCGCCGGTGGCCGCGACATGCGTGCCGCCGCAGGGCTGCAGGTCGACGCCGGGGATCTCCAGCAGCCGGATGCGCCCGACGCCACGCGGCGGCTGCACAGAGAGCGTGCGCACCAGTTCGGGCTGCGCGTCGAGCTCAGCTTCCGTGATCCACTGCGAGCGAACCGTGTAATTGGCCCTGATGAGCGCATTGACCGCGGCGGTCACGCGTTCCTTGTCGATGTCGTCATGCGTATCGAAGTCCAGCCGGCTCTTGTCGGCGTTGATCTGGCCGCCGGTCACCCCGTAACGCAGCACGGCGCCGAGCAGGTGCAGGCAGGTGTGCATGCGCATGTGGGCGTAGCGGCGCTCCCAGTCGATGGTGGCTTCCACCTGTGTCCCTGGGGCCGGCGCCGCATCGCCTGCAAGCACGTGCAGGATCCTGCCGCCTTCGCTCTTGCGGGTGTTCACCACGCGCCACTCGCGGCCGTCGGCGGCCCGCAGTATGCCGGTATCGCCGGGCTGCCCGCCCCCGAGCGGATAGAACACCGTGCGGTCCAGCACGACGCCATCGGGGATCGGCTCGACGACAGTCGCAGGGCAGCTGCGCAGGTAAGCGTCTTCGCCGAATAATGCGTGTGTCGTGGTCATGGACAATCGTCCTCCGTACGAACGGTCAGTTCAGCCGCCAGAGACTGAGATTCAGCACCCACGCGAAGCTGACCCAGGCTAAATAGGGCGCCATCAGCCACGCCGCGGGCCGGGACACCTGCCGGAACGCCAGCAGGGTCAACAGGATCAGCACCCACAGCGCCGCCAGTTCCAGCATCGCGACCCCCAGCCAGTGCAGGCCGAAGAACAGGGGGGTCCACAACGCGTTGAGAGCGATCTGCCCGAACCACAGCGTGATCGGGCGCGAGCGCCACCCTGCCTGTTTCCAGGCGAGCCACGCCGCCACCGACATCATGGCATAGAGGGCGGTCCAGACGGGCCCGAAGATCCAGGCCGGAGGGTTGAAGAAGGGTTTCTCGATGCCGGCATACCAGTCGCCGGGCGGAAAGAAATACCCGGTGGACGCGGCGCCGAAAGCGCATGCGAGGAACACCAGCAGGGCAGTGATGCTACGGGTCATCGGCCCAGGCCGCGGTTCTTGATCATGGCGGAAGAATTCCTGGTAAACGATTGCATGACTATGACATGCGCCCGCCGCCGTACGCGGGCAGCGACAGGTTCCAGCGAATCGCGGCAAGGCGCAGGCCGGCACACAAGCTGAACGCCACCGCCGCCGATACGAGCGGGTTCGCGTCACCCGCATCCAGCAGCACGTAGGCGAGGCTTCCTGCGAGCGCGGCCAGCGCATAGATTTCCTGTTGCAGCACCAGCGGCACCTCGTTGCACAACACGTCGCGGATGATGCCGCCGGCGATGCCCGTGGTGACGCCCATCATCACGGCGATCCCGCCATGGGTGCCGGCCGACAGGGCGAGTTGCGTGCCGGCGACCACGAACAGACCGAGGCCGAGCGCATCGGCGATTCGCAACCAGAGCAACCGGGACTCGAGCCAGCGGGCCCAGAGGAAGGTGGCCAGCGCAGCGGCGATGCAAACGCCCAGGTAGCGCGGGTCGGCGATCCAGGTGACGGGGTGCAGGTCCAGCAGCAGGTTGCGCAGCGTGCCGCCGCCGAGTCCCGTGACGAGCGTGATGACCACGAACCCGAACGGGTCCAGCCGGCTGCGCGCCGCGGCCAGTCCCCCGGACAGCGCGAAGACGAAGGTGCCGGTGAGATCCAGCGAGTAAATCAGTGGGTTCATGTCGTCGAATCCCGGATGACGATGCGTCGCATGATGGCTCAGGATGAACGAAGCACCCTGGGCCTGTCGAAGGGATGAGCGCCCGCGAAGCCGCCGTTAGCGGACGAGGCCGTCCTTGCGCAGCCGCCCGGCGATCGACCGGCTCGCCTCCTCGATGATCTCCAGCCGGGATTCCCTCGCGGGGACGATCGTGTCCATGCTGTATAGCAACCGGCCGCTTTCCACGCCGTAGACGTCGGTGGACAGCGTGACGGCGCTGCTCGGCACCAGTGCGCTGGTCGGTTCGACGACCTCGTAGTCATAGCGGAAAAAATCCAGCGGCGTCTCGTGCCGGCGCTGGACCTTCACGCTGCCGCGCTCGCCCTGCTCACTGACGCTGAGGTCGACTTCCACGAGGCGAGTCACGACCACCAGCGTGGCGCCAGTTTCCCGCACCGCACGCTCGACGTTGTCACGCTGCAACGGGATGGAATTGTCCATTTTCCGGCTGCTGGCCCAGGCGGTGGTGCCGCCCCGCACCAACTGCTCCACCAGCAGGTCTTCGAACATCCGGCGCCCGTTCAGGTCCAAGGTCACGCTGATCACCAGCACCCGGTCCAGCGGCTCTGCAACCCGTTCACCGTGCCACGTGGAATCGACGCGGACGGGCTGGCTGCAGCCGGCGAGGACGAGTGCCAGCAGCCCTGCAGCTCCGAAAATTCTGAATTGCGACATGTTCCGTGTCCTGGATGTGCGAGATGAGTCGGAGTATTTCACCCGCATGCGCCTGGCAGCAAGGCGCCCGCAGCAGCCAGCCCGCGATGCCGCGCAACTCTAGACTATCCGCGGGGCGATTTGACAGCGGTTCCCGCGCCCTCGTGCATTGGGTTCCATGAGCCGAACCGCGGCTCCAGCGCTCAGAACTTTTCCGGGCGCAGCACGCCGACGTCGCTGAAATACAGGATCATC
>JBLRWH010000064.1:2594-14473 GCA_047921395.1 Gammaproteobacteria bacterium | reverse complement strand
TGATGTCTCTCCCTCGGCCGCGCGGTTGAATTCCGCCAGCAGCTCGCCTTCGATGGTGCGCACGTTCGCCAGCAGCCCCGGGATGCTCAGGTCCACGAGTGCGCCCTCGCTGCGGATTCGCAGGCCGGCGTCCAGCTCTGCCACGGCCTTCGCCGTCACCTGCGCACCGCAGCGCTCGGCCGCAAGCGCCAGCGCCGCATCGCGTTCCTCGTCCGCCCAGCTTGCCGGATGCTCCAGCGTCCATTCCCGCCCCAGCAACACTTCCCCGGCCTCCAGCACGCCCACCTCGGCCCACGCCGCGCGCTCTGCGCGATCCCCCCACCGCGCCGCCAGCGCCTCGCGCAGTGCGCCCCGCCCGGCCGCGATCAACGCCATGTCCCGTTGGCGCGCGCGCTTGCGCTGCTCGGTCTCGATCTCCGCCTCGACCCTGCGCACCTCGCGGTCCAGCCGCTCGCGCTCCTCGTGCGCCGCGCGGCTGACGCGGGCGCGGCCCTGCTTGCGCGCCGCGCGCCTCAGTTCCGCCGCCTGCAGCCCGGCCCGCTCGCCGGCCTCCCTGCATCGCGCGTCGCGCGCCGTCTCCAGCAGTTGCATGAGGGCGTCCGCCTGGGTGCGGACGATGCCGTCGGTCTCGTTCATGCCTCGACTCCCAACGCGCGCCGGACCTGCTCGGCCATGTCCGCCGGCTCGGTCGTGCGCGCGATATCGGGGATCACCGCCACCGGCGGGTCCGCCTTGCGGATGGCGTTCCCCAGCTGCGCCCGCGGCAGGTGCGCCGCCAGCGCCGCGGTGACCAGGATCGGCCCCCCGAGGGCGAGCGCCTCGCGGAACACCGCGGCGACGTCCTCCGGGGCCGTCACCAGCGGCCGCACGCCTGCGAGCCGGAAGCCCGCGGCGGTGAGGCGGTCGCCAATGAGGATCGGCAGGGCCATCTCAGCCCAGCTGGTTCAGGATCAGGATCGCGACGATCAGCCCGTAGATGGCGACCCCTTCGGCCAGGCCGACCATGACGAGCACGCGGCCCATCAGCTCCGGCTTCTCGGCCAGCGCCCCCACGGCGGCGCTGCCGACCTGCGCGACGGCGTAGCCGGCGGCCGCGGCCGACAGGCCCGCGGAGGCGGCGGCCGAGATGAAGCCCCAGCGCAGCACGGACGGATCGAGGGCCGGCGCGGCGACCCCGGCGACGTCCTGCGCGGTGGCGATGCCGCTGGTGAAGAACAGGTAGGTCGCGGTGAGCACGACGCAGGCGGTGACGGCCGTCATGGCCACGACGATGAACATCCCGAGTCTCATGAGGAACTCCTTCCAGTCGGTCGAATGGCGGTGCCCGGGCCGGTCAGCGGACGAAGCTGGCGACCCTCGGCGGTCAGGAAACGGATGAAGAATTCGAACAGCAGCAGGCGGGTGGTCTGGATCCCTACGATGAGGCCCTCGAGCGCGATGATCAGCGCGTTGCCGAGGATCATGACCACGAGCCAGCCGAGCCCGCCGCCGGTGGCCTGGGCCATGCCGATCACGGCCGCGGACAGCCCGGCGTGCGCCAGGGCGAAGGCGCCCACGCGCACGAAGGAGACGGTGTTGACGCCGATCTGCAGCACGCTCTCGACGAGCTCGCCCAGCGCCTTCGGAATCTCGAGCAGCTTGTTGTGGCGCGCGGTCAGCACCGTGCCGACGACGAACCACGCGAAGCCCAGCCACATCACGTCCAGCATCACCCCCGCTGCGGCCGCGTTGACGATGCCCAGGTAGCCGGCCATGGCGCCGACCAGGCCGAGATAGCCGACCAGGATCCCGGCGCGGGTCGCCAGCCAGAAGCCGAACAGGCGCCGCCAGTACGCGCCCAGCGCGTCCAGCAGCAGGCCGAGGGTGAGCACGCACACGCCGAACCCCAGCGCGATCGCCATGATCTCGGCGGGATGCTCGATGGGGTGCAGCCACAACGGCGGGATCAGGTGCTCGTCGGCGAAGACGCTGCCGAACAGCACGCCGAACACCATCGCCATCGCGCCGTAGGGCACCAGCAGGCCGAACACCGGGACGCGCTGCCGCAGCCACAGGCCGATCGCGAGGAGGACGGCGCCCTGGCCGATGTCGCCGAACATGAAGCCGAACATCAGCGGCGCGGCGAGCGCCACGATGCGGCTCGGGTCGGCCTCGTTCGAGCCCGGCGTCCCGAGCAGCGACGGGAACAGCTCGAAGGGTTTCACCCAGCGCGGGTTGTGCATCACCACCGGGCAGGCGATGCCCTCGGGCGGCGTCTTGTAGCGCAGCAGGTGGCGCACCTTGCCGCGCTCGAGCGCCTGGTTGATCTCGTGGCCGTCCAGGTCGCTGGTCCAGCCCGTCACCCAGGCGAAGTGCTCGGTGACCGGGAGCGAGGGCGCGTGGCCCGCGAACCACTCCATCAGCGCCATCATGCCGAGCGCGTTGCGCAGGCCGTGGCGTTCGTCGAGTGCGGCGAGCTCGGCCTTGAGCTCGGCGCGCTGCGCCAGCACCTGCTCGCGCCGTTCGGCAATCGCCGCGCGCGCGGCCGCGGGCGTGTCCGGGAGCCAGTCCGGCAGGACCACGCGGCGCGCCTTGAGAGCCGCCATCTGCCGGTCCAGGTTCTCGATCTGCAGCTGCGGCCCCACCGCCAGCAGGTGCAGCACGCCGTCGGCGCTGAGCAATGATTCCGTGAGCACGGAGGCCGGCAGCGAGCGCGGCACGGTCTTCGGCGGGAGGCGATAGAAGCGCGCCGCGAGGACCGGGCCGGCGGCGGCCAGGGCGTGCAGGTCCGGCAGGCGCAGGTCGGGCGCGTCCAGGGCCTGGGCGAGCTCGGCGAGCTGCGCGGCCTGTACCTCCAGCTGCTCGCCCGCGGCGATCATCGGCTCGGCGTCGGCGGCCCAGGCGCGCAGGCGCGCGAGGGCGTCCTGCATGGCGCTGACCGGCTCGAGCGCGTCCTCGATCGGCGGCACCTTGCCTTCCGGCCACCACGCGCCGAAGCGGCGCGCCAGCTCGCCGTACTCGGCCAGCGCATTTGGCAGGCCCGGCAGCTCGAGCGCGTGCTCCGGCTGGCTGTGGGTCTGCAGCTCCACGGCCCGCGTTTCGGCCAGGCACTCCAGCGCCTTGGTCAGCTCCTCGCGCGGCGTCAGGAGTTCGAACCAGCGCGCGGCCTGGGGCCTTATGCCCATGAGCGTCCCTCCGCCCGTGCCGGCATCAGCCGGCGGGTCATGATCCCCGCCCGGACCCGCTCGAGCTCCAGCCCGTCGAGGAGCAAGTGGGCGAACAGCGCGATCGGGGTGCCCGCGCCGCGCCGGAAGCGCCGCGCCAGGCGGGCGGCGAGGGCGTTGCGCAGCGCGATGCCGTCGGTGTCCTCGCTGGCGCGCATCGCCTCGACGTGCGCGCGCACCGTCTCGAGGACCTGCCCGAGCTCGTCCCGCGTGTCGCTGCCGCCCGGGGGCAGGCGCCGCCGCCATTCCGCGATCCACGCGTCCACGATGCGCGGCGCCGGCTGCGACTCGTCCGGCTGCACCGGCGCCAGCGGCAGCGCCGCGAGCGCCTCGCGCCTTCGGTGCGGCTCGTCGAAGGCGAGCTCGCGCAGCACCGGGTCGGCGCGCATCCACGGCGGCACCTTCGCGCCGCGCATCAGGTGCTCGATGG
Source organism: Gammaproteobacteria bacterium (assembly GCA_047921395.1). Classification (GTDB taxonomy): domain Bacteria; phylum Pseudomonadota; class Gammaproteobacteria; order Steroidobacterales; family XN24; genus XN24. Next base: position 10,840 of record JBLRWH010000064.1, on the reverse strand, counting down.
ACGGCAGCTCCGGCAGCCAGCGCAGCCACTCGACCGCCTCGCGCCAGTCCTCCGGCGCCCAGCTCGCGATCGGGTCCACGGCATCGCGCCAGGCGGCGCGCAGCTGCCGCTCGATGGCCTCCGGCGCCATCTCGTGGTTGATGTCCCCGATCCAGCGCCTGAGCGCGGTGCGCCGCAGGGCGTCGAGGTAATGCGAGAGGTCGGTGCTCGACTCGGCGATGCGCCAGTCGTCGGAGGCCGGGCGGTCCCCGTGGCGGGCCTGCAGCCGCGCTTGCAGGTAGGCGAGGCGCGCGTCGTTAGCCATTACCTGGCCGGGTCAGCCGAGCCGCGAGGCGTTCGACCGCCCGCGCCAGCGTTTCCCGGTCCGTGGCGTTGAGCTCCGTGCGGACGGCATCCTCCCGGGCGGCCACGCGGATCTCGGCGATGCGGGCTTGCACGAGTTCATTGCAGCGCGTGTGCAGCTTGGTGACGCGCGCGATGGCGAGGCGGTTGATGCGGCGTGCATCTTCCCGTGCGGCCTCGAGGAGTTCCTCGGCCTCCTGGCGGCAGGCTTCCATGGCTTGCCGTGCAGCCGTCTCCGCGACGAGCACCTCGTCGATCGCGGCGGCGGCGTCAGCTTTGCTCGGGCTGATCTGGTCAGACATGCCCCGGTCCCCCTTTCCTTATGGGCGGGCAGACGCCACCAGCAAGTATGAACGCACCGCAGCAGGACTAAATACGGAACTACCGCAGGGTCCGCTGGGCCCGCGGGGGCGGACCATCACACGCCCGCTTCGCTGGGCCCGCGGGGGCGGACCATCACACGCCCGCTTCGCTCGCAAAATTACAAGCTCCCTCAGCGGACGTGTGATGTCCCGCCCCCGCTACTTGGTAAATGGTCCTGGCGCTTCGTCGCGGCGCCGATCTCCACCAACCACGTCGAGCGTGTCGACGAGGCGGGCGGACGCCTGGGCCGGGCGAGGGGGCAGGGGCGGGGGTGTGACAGGGTCCCCTGACCGATATTGAAATTTTTTGAGGGAAGGGGACCCTGTCGCGGCCCCGTCACGGTCGACTACGAACCGTCAGGTGTCGCCGGAGAGCTCAGCACGGAACCGGGGCAGGGCGGCCGGGTAATTCTGCTGCAGGAACGTCACCAGTCCCTCCCGCACGTGGCAGCGCAGCCGCCACGCCGCGCCGGAGTCGCGCGAGCTGACGAGGGCGCGGATCTCGAGCGTGGTGGGCCGTGACTCGAAGGCGACGATCTCCGCGACGCGGCCGTCCCAGTCCTCGTGGCCCTTGACGAGCTTGTCGAGCTCGGTGCGCAGGGCGTCGAGGGGGACGCTGTAATCGACGTGCAGGAACACCGTGCCGAGGATCTCGGCGGTGCGGCGCGTCCAGTTGGTGAACGGGTGCTCGAGGAAATAGCTGATCGGGAGGACGAGGCGGCGGTCATCCCAGATCTTGACCACGACATAGGTGAGCGTGATCTCCTCGATGCGGCCCCACTCGTTCTCGACCACCACGACGTCGTCGAGGCGGATCGGCTGGGTGATGGCGATCTGGAAGCCGGCGATCAGGTTGCCGAGCGTGCGCTGCGCGGCGAAGCCCAGCACGATGGACGCGATCCCGGCGGAGGCGAGCAGGCCCTGGCCGAACTGCCGGAAGCCGTCGAACTGCAGCAGGATGGCGCTGCCGGTGAGCAGCCAGATGATGAGTGTCAGGACCTGGCGCAGGATGCGGAACTGGGTGTGGAATTTGCGCGCGCGCAGGTTGTCGGCCACGTCCATTTGCAGCCGTTTCCCGAGCAGGTCTTCCAGCACCCGCACCAGCCGCACGACGAGGAAGCCGACGCCGAAGATCAGCAGGCTGACCAGCGCGGAGCGCAGCCCCGGCAAGCCGGCGGCGCGGTCGGCGGCCGGCAGGGCGAGGTACACGCCGAGCAGCGGCAGGAACCACGCCAGCACGCCCATGCAGCGCTGCCCCACGGAGTCCGCGAAAGCCGGGTGTTGGCGGGCGACGAAAAGCTTCAGCGCCAGGCGCGCAATGAAGACAGCGAGCAGGCCGGCCACTGCGCCGAAGGCGAGCACGGCCAGCCCTTCGGCCCAGGGGCGGGTGCTGTCCCAAAGCGTGCCGAGGATGTTGGATGATTCCTGCATTGACGCGTGCAGAGTCTAGCAAATGCAGAGAAACTGCCTATACTTGGGTTGCATTGCCCACTGGTTTTTCACTCTCTGACACACCAACCCGAATAACGGAGTCGAAAACATGGCCAAGCTCAGGGAAATCGAAGGTATAGGCCCGGTCTGCGCCGCCAAGCTGGAAGAGGCCGGCGTCAAGAACCAGGCCAAGCTGCTGGAATCAGGCGCGACCCCCAAGGGCCGCAAGGAACTGGCCGAGAAGTGCGGTCTCAGCGCCAAGCAGATCCTCAACTGGGTGAACCGCGCCGATCTCGCGCGCATCAAGGGCGTGGGCGAGGAATATGCCGACCTGCTGGAGCATGCCGGGGTCGATACCGTGAAAGAGCTGGCGCAGCGTCGCGCCGACAACCTCCACAAGAAGATGGTCGAGGTCAACGAGGCGAAGAAGCTGGTGCGCGCGCTGCCGACTGAGGCGGCCGTCGCCAATTGGGTCGCGCAGGCCAAGGAGCTGCCGCGCGGCGTGCATTACTGATCCGGCACCGCGCTTCGTTGGGGACAGTCCCCAATGGGGACTGTCCCGAAGGAATCATGGCGCGAAACGAAAAACGGCAGCCACCAGGCTGCCGTTTTGCATTGAGCTGGTGGGCGATACTGGGATTGAACCAGTGACCTCTCCCGTGTGAAGGGAGCGCTCTCCCGCTGAGCTAATCGCCCGTGCAAGGCGCGAAATTCTAGTGCGCGGGGTGGGGGGCGTCAATTGACTCAGGTCAGCACCCCCGGCCGGGCGCATGATCCTCGTCAGCTTGCCGGTTCCCGCAGTTGATCCAGGTTAGCTGGGCGCGAGGCTCGGCGGACGCGCAGTTCGGCCACCAGCGGCAGGTGATCCGAGGCCACCCGCGCCAGCTCGGAATCCGGTACCTCGATGCCGGTCACGGTCACGCCCGCACTGACGAAGACGTGATCGATGCGCAGGTTGGGCATGCGGCTGGAGAAGGTGCCGCGTGGACGGTGCCCGGCGGCCAGGTCCTGCACGTCAATCAGGCGGCCTTTGAGCCGGCCGCAGACCGGCGACGACGGCAGGGCATTCAGGTCGCCGCAGAAGACCACGGGGGCGCGGCACTCGCGGTGTCCGAGCCACTCCGGGCCGAGCAGGACCTCGACCTGCGCGAGCCGCTCGCGGCGCAACAGGCCGAGATGCGTGTTCAGCACCTGGATCTCCTGGCCGTCGAGCTCGACCGCGACCCACAGCGCGCCGCGCGGCTCGAGGCGCGGCTTGTCCGCCAGGCCGGGCAGGGCGCCGGCCTTCACCAGGCGCATCGGCAGGTGCGTCAGGATGGCATCGCCATAGCGCTCTTCTTCCAGGTGCAGCGCCGGGTGGAAATGGAATTCCATGGCCAGGTGATGGGCGATCCGGTGCGCCTGGTCCATGCTCCCGGTGCGCGCGCGGCCCACGTCGAGCTCCTGCAGCGCGACCACGTCCGGCCGGGCGCGGGCGATGACCCGGGCGATGCGCTCGGCGTCGAGCTTGCCGTCCATGCCGACGCAGCTGTGCACGTTGTAGGTCATGATGCGCAGCACGCGGGTGTCGGCGGGCGCGTGGCGCGCAGCACGGCGGCGCGGATCGTGTTCCGCGCGGCCCAGGTGGCGCAGCGCGGCCTCCCGCAGGTCGAGCGGGCGCAGGTAGTCGTGCTCGCGCGCCGGCAGGGGCGCATCGCACGGCAGCACGGCGAAGCCGTTGGTCTCGCCGGGCGCCGCGCCGGCATGCGCCCCGTTCTCTTCCGCGAAGGTCAGCGGGCTTACGCCCTCGCGCCAGCCCAGCGCGACCAGTTCGCCGGCGTCGGGATGCTCGCACAGCGTCACCAGCTCGGCGCCGGCCGCGTCGAGGAACGGGTGCCCGGCGCCGAGCAGCGAAGCCCGTTCGGCCGGCAGCTCGATGTCGCCGTCGGCCGTGTAAGCGCGCACGCGCCCCGGCGCCGTCACCGTGAGCACGGCCGGGACGCCGTGGGCCTGCACCAGGTCGCGCGCCAGCGACGCGCGGTCGGCCCCGGCGAGGTGCTCGGGAAAGTAGATGTGCCCCACCGGGCCCAGCGCGGCCACCACCGGGTGGAGGTCTTCCTCGAGCTCCAGGCTCACGCCGAGGCGGGCAAACAGGCGCTGCGTCCGCTCGCCGCCGAGCAGCGCGACGCGCTGGGTCTGGATGCCGCCGCCGTCCTGAGGGCGCACCCGGTGGCCGGCTGCGCCCAGTTTCTCGAACGCGCTGGCCACCGCCGTCTCGAGGCTGTAGCCGCGCAGCGGCTCGTAGGGTTGCACGTCGAGCTGGCCGTGGTCCGAATAGATCCACACCTCATAGTGCCGCCGCTCGGCGCGAGTGGCGGCGCGCCACAGCCGGGCGATGGCGTCGTCGATGCCCTGCAGCGTCCAGTGCGCGAACCGGGAGCCGGGTCCGCGGCGATGCGCCTGCTCGTCGTAACCGAGGAAGTTCATGTGGATGATCGGCAGGCCGCGGCTGATGTCGATCTTCCCCCCGATCACGCAGAGCTCGCGCAACAGGATGGAGATGGCCACGCGAGTGGGAATGAACTTCAGTTCCTTGACGAAGTCCTGGCCGTCGTGCACGCCGCGAAAGAAATCGTACAGCGCGAGGCCGAATTCCAGCACCATCAGCGCGCCGACGCGCAGGAAGCTGTACAGGTTGCTCAGCACGAAGGTGCCGACCACCACCGGGTTGGCCGCGCGCAGGATCGGGCCCCAGCCCATGGAGGCGGGGCAGAAATGCGATTCCGCCGCGCCGCCGGTGAAGTTGTCGGCATAGGCGCTGCCGCCTTCCAGCAGCGGTTCGCCGCCCTCGGCGGCATGCTGCGCCTCCATGCGCGTGGCCGCCTCCGTCTCGTACATGCGCACCACCTGGCGCGACTCGCGCTCCCGGAACGAGAACGCAGGCACCGTGCCCTTGCGCCCGTAGAACAGCTCCGCCTGCACGGCCGGGGTGGTCGACGGGAGGCCGGAGTAATGCGCGTGGAGCGCATAATGCTCGCGCGCCAGGAGGCGTTGCAGGAACGGCATCTCGCCCCGCTCGAGGGCCCGTTCCAGCTGCGGCTGCGACAGGCCGTCGACCTGCACCAGCACGAGGCCCGGCCGGGTCGGCGGCCCTTCGGACACCGGCAGGCGCAGCAGGCGCGACAGCCAGATGCTGCGGCTGAGGCCGCGCCGCAGCCGCCGCCACAGGGTCTCAATCGGTCCGAGCATCGCGATCGCCGCTGAGCGCGGCATCGCCGGCCCGGGCCACGTTCTTCAGCAGCGCCCACTCGGTCTTGATAGCGCCCATCAGGTCTTCCCACGGACCCTGCGCCGCGTCCTGTCCAGCGCGCTTTCGCGTCTTGAGCGCCTGGTAGCAGGCCAGCGCCTTGCGCGCCGAGACCGGCATGGAGAAGGCCTCGGCGGTCTCGAGGGCCGCCTGCTTCAGCTCGCCCGCCGACGCCTCGCTCAACTGCGCGACCCACTGCAAGGCCGCCGCCATCGCCGCGGGCGTCTCGTCGCTCAGCAGGCGCCCGTTGCGGCCGTCCCGCACCACTTCGCGCACGCCGGAGGCCTCCAGCGCGACCACCGGCAGGCCGGCCGCCATGGCCTCCGTGAGGACCATGCCCTGGGTCTCGCTTTTCGAGGCGAAGGCGAACACGTCCATGGCATGCAAGGCGTCGGCCAGGTCCTGCCCCTGCAGCACGCCGGCAAAATGCAGCCGCGCTTCCAGCCCGGCGCGCCTGAAGATCCTGCGCATGGTGTCCTGCGAAGGACCCTCGCCGACCACCAGGAAATGCGCCTCCGGCTTTTCCTCTGCAAAGCGCGCCACCGCGCTGGCGAGAAACTCCAGGTTCTTCTCCGGCGCGAGCCGGCCCATGTGGCCGACGACGAAGGCGTCCTGCGGAATGTCGTGGGCGCGGCGGAAGCCTTCCCGCTCCCCGCGCGCGAAGTCCTCCAGCCGGACCCCCGTGGGCACGACCTCGATCGGCGCTTTCACGCCGCGCTTCAGCAGCAGCTCGCGGATGCTCTCGCTGGGTGCGAACACCTGGTCGCACAGGTTGGCGTAGCAGGTGGCCAGCTCGATGGTGAAGCGTTTCAGCGCCGGCGAATCGCCGGGCACGTAGTGCGTGTACTGCTCGTAGAGCGTGTGGTGCGTGAACACCAGCGGCAGCGCGCGGAAGCGCGCGATCCGCACCGCGGTCGAGCCGAGCAGGAAAGGATGCTGGGAATGCACGATCTCCGGCCCGAAGGCATCGAGGGCCTCGGTCAGCGGCGGATGCATCGGAAGCACCACCGAGAAATCGCTGGCGTTGAATTCCTGGATGGCCGGCACGCGCAGCACGTCGACCTCGTCCTCCGGCATGTCCGGAAACTCCGGCGCCACCACCAGCACGCGGTGGCCGAGCGCGCGGTAGGCCTCGGTGAAAGCTTCCACCGAGCGCGCCACGCCGCCGACGTGCGGGGTGAAAGTGTTGGTGACGATGAGGATGTTCATGCGTGACCCGCCACGCGGACCTCGACCGGCGGCGCGGCACCATGCCAGTCGGCGCGCCAGTCCACGCGCGGCGCGTGCCCGGGGTTCGGCCGGATCTCGATCGACACCGTGCCGAACGAGGTGGGGGCGGGCCCGAAACGGATCGGCTGGTCCTGCTGCAGCCAGCGCGGCGGGATCCCGGCGCACAGCACCAGGCGGTCCCCTTCCTCGCGCACGAAGCAGTTGCGCAGCATCAACAGCCACTCGGCCGCCGCCCACACGTGGTGGCCGTCGCCCATGCAGCCGCCGAGGGTATGAGGGTGAATCGCTTCCGGCCACTGCCCGGTGGGGGAGGCGAGCCTGGCCACGGTGTCCATCAGCTCGAGATGGCGGGGATCGCCGGCGCGCAGCAGCACCTGCGCGACGTGCAGCGTCAGGTAGGCGTTCAGGCCGGAATGGATCATGTCCTGGTAGAAGGCGCCATCCACGAAGCAGCGCTCGAGCAGGAACTCCACGGTGTCGAGCAGGCGCGGGTCGTCCGGTGCGCACAGTTGCACCGGGTAGCCGAACGCAAGCGAGCCGATCGCGCCCGCATCCATGCGGCGATAGGGCGAGGCCGGCATGGCCGGCCGGCGCAGCCGCGACGCGCAGCCGGCGAGGCTGCGATCCACTGCACCGGCGAACTCCGCGGCGGCTGCCGTGAAGCCCTCGCGCTGCCGCGGCGCCGTCTCCCCGAGCAGGTCCGCGGCCGCGCGCAGGCCCGCCACGCCCCAGAAATCGTCCCAGTAGTAATAATCGTTCGGCCCGAGGTGCTCGGCGCTGAAGCCCGCGGGCAGCAGGCCGGCATGCGGTGCGTCCAGGTCGTCGGCCAATCGCTTGCGCATGATCCAGCGCGCGCCGCGCACGACCGGGTCGCGCCACTGCGGCGCCAGCGTGCGCCCCGTCATCGCGTGGAAGCGCTGGAGGATCCACAGCACCTCGCCGTTGGCGTCCCATTCGCCTTCCTGGGAGCGGAAGTAGCCCAGCGCGGTCTGCCGCTCCGGGAAGCGCGCCAGGGCGCGTTCGGCGCGTGCGGTCAGCCCGGCGCAGAGCAGGGCGTGGATGATGAACGCCGCGTCGCGGAACCAGAAACGCTTGTAGGTATACGGACCGGGATACACGTCGCCCGGCGAGTGCAGGATCAGGGAGGTGACGGCGGCGTCGTAGAGAAACTGGTAATGCGGCTCGGGGCACTCGAGCCGGCAGCGCCCGCTGTGCTCCGTGTGCCAGTCGTCCGCCGCCAGGCCCGGCGAAGGCGCGCTCGCCAGCGGGATGCTGGCGGTGATCTCGCCCGGCTCACCGGCGTCGAACGGGAACAGCGCCGCCGCCGTCACCAGGCCGACATCGCAGAGGCCGTGGTCCTGGTCGTCGCGGTCGCGCAGGTGAATGTACACGTCACCGTGGCGGTAGTCGGAGACGTGGTGCCGCTCGGCCGGCCGGCTGAACCGCACCTCGCGCTCACCGTCGATTCGCCAGCGGTCGCGGCCTGCCCCGAGATGCAGCTCGTTGATGAAGCTGACGCCCTCCGGGTTGGCCGGGCGCAGCGACAGGATGAGCGTGGCGGGCGTGTCGGCCCGGGCGCGCAGGCGCAGCTTGCA
>JBLRWH010000064.1:0-2494 GCA_047921395.1 Gammaproteobacteria bacterium | reverse complement strand
GTCGCGCGGGTCGAACTGCCGCTCGATCCAGTAGGGCCAGACCCAGTCGAGGTTGTGCTGGATGACGCGGCTGTTGATCAGCCCGCGGGCATGGAACACCACGCCCGCGCGCAGCAGCTCGATGGGCTCGCCCACCTCGGAAGGCTGCGCGAAGCCGTGCAGGCGCGCGAGCAGCGCGATCGGGTCGAGGAAGCCCTGCTGGTGCGCCACCCGCCGGATGATGAAGCGCCAGGGCAGCCATTTCATCCAGCTCATGGCGTGTCCTCTTCCTGCCGCGTGTAGCGACGCAGCGCCCGCTGCGACAGCCGGTTGAGGTAGACGATCACGATCACGGTGGCGACGAAGCCGCCGCCGTACAGCGCCCACTCGAGCGGCGTGCGGCCGAGATCGCGCACGCCCAGGGTCGAGAGGTCGGCGGCGATCGAGCCGAGGTACACGTTGTGGACCGAGAACGGGATGAAGCCGACCAGCGAGCCGAGGGCGTAGTGCGGCAGGCGCACCGGGGTGAGGCCGAGGAAGTAGTTCGCCAGCTTGCTGGGGAAGAACGGGATCAGCCGCAGCAGCAGCACGATCTTCCAGCCGTGCGGCTTCATCTCCTCGCCCACCAGGCGCAGCTTCGCGCGCGAAAGAATGAACTGCCGGGCGCGCGCGCCGAAAAAATAGCGCGCGATGACGAAGGCGAGCACCGCGCCGAGGGTGGTGCCGAGCACGACGTACAGCGAGCCCTCGACGACGCCGAAGACGAATCCTGCGCCGGTGGTCAGCGGCAGGCCGGGCAGCAGCAACACCACCGCCGCCACCATGATGAGCATGAAGAACAGCGGCGCCCACAGGCCCTGGGCCTCGACCCATTCCAGCCCCTGCAGGATCTGCTCGTGGGCCCCGGCGCGGACCAGGAGGCCGAGGATCGCCGCCACGACCAGGATGCTGGCCGCGATGGCCCACAGGGGCGAGCGCGTGACGCGCGCGAAGATGTTGCCTCGATGCTCGTTGCTCATTGCCGCACCCCTAGGGTAGCAGCCGCAGCCAGACCTGCAGGCGCGTTACACGATCCCGGCGCGCTCAGTACGCCGCGTCGAAGCCCACCAGGATGTAGTTCTCCTTCGTCTGGTGGCCGACGTACGGCGGCCCGCCCGTGTCCTCGCCCAGCAGGTCGACGTTGAACTCGATCACGCCCTTCACGTTGCGCATGAAGTAGTACGCCGCGCCGAAGGTCACCGAGTTGATGTCGATGCCCTCGTACACCGTCCCGGTGCCGTCGAAGTCGCTGGCGTCGGCGTAGTTGTAGAGCGCCGAGAGGGCCCAGCGGTCGTTCATGATGAAGTCCACGCCCGCAAACCCCCCGAACCAGTCGTAGTCGACCGACGGGTCGGCATCGAGGAACGCGTCCCACTGGTTCCACAGCAGCTGCGCGAACCAGTGCGTCCGCGCGCCGATCGAGCCGGACAGGTCGACGCCGTAGATCGTCTTGTCGGTATCGCGGCTGCCGGTGTCGGTACCGGCGAACCCGGCCGCGCTCTTCTGCTCGCCGACGAGGCCGAACAGGCCGATGTTGACCGGGCCGAGGGCGCCGCCGATGCGGCCGAACAGGTTCTTGTCGGAGTCGTTGTCGAACATGTGGTCCGGGCGCCGGTAGCCGGGGCTGTTGATGGTCACGTTGTTGTTGATGCCGTTGCCGTTGGTCAGTCCCACGGCAATGTCCAGCGGGCCGACGCCGCGGTCGAGGATGACGCCGCGGTCGTAGGTGATCCCGGCGGCGCGGTAGGCGTAGAAGTCCTGGAAGGTGAGGCGCACCTCGCGCGGGAACATCAGGTCGGACACCTGGAACTGGCCCAGCATGCCGCTGACGCCGGTGCCGGCGATGTCGGCGTAGCTGAACCAGGCGTCCTCGACGATCACTTCGCCGTTGTCGCCCTTCTCGGCGAAGATCGCGTAGAAGTAGTAGCTGATGTTGTCGGACAGCGGCGCGCTGGACAGCAGCTTGATGAGGTAGGGCGCCTGGATGTCGAAGCTCGAGTCGTTCCCGGTGGGGCCGGTCTCGACGTCGACCTCCTCGCTGTCGCGGCCCTGCACGAAGGCCTGCGCGCGGAGCGCCAGCGGGAGGGTCTCGGGCAGGGCGAGCCGCTCGTCGCCCAGGTCCTTCATGGTGTCGCGCCAGTTCGGCAGGCGCATATTGTTGCCGGCGAAATACTCGCCGAACTCGTTCAGGCGCGGGAAGGCGCTGTGGCACATCGCGCAGCTGACGTCGTACTGGCGCGCGAAGGCGGGCATCGCCGGGGCCGCGCCCGGCCACGCCAGCGCGGCGAGGGCCGCGGCGCCGAGCAGGGCGCCCAGGGTGATGAATCGCAGGTTCGTGTTCATGACGGGTTCCTCTGGGCCGGAGGCCTGAAGGCCCAGTAAAGCGCAGCGTCGCGCGGTTTTGATTGATGCAAGTCAGCAGCGCGTTGCGGGATTCCGCGGGGTGGCGGCTTAAGCCGGCTTTAAGGGAGCGCGG
>JBLRWH010000063.1:0-14717 GCA_047921395.1 Gammaproteobacteria bacterium | reverse complement strand
CGGACGACCTCGCCGGCGGGCGCTCGACCTTCATGGTGGAGATGACCGAGGCGGCCAACATCCTCAACAACGCGACCGGCGAGAGCCTGGTGCTGATGGACGAGATCGGGCGCGGCACCAGCACCTTCGACGGGCTGTCGCTGGCCTGGGCCTGCGCGCATTACATCGGCGAGCGTCTCGGCGCGTTCACGTTGTTCGCGACGCACTACTTCGAGCTGACGGCGCTGGCGAAGGAACTGTCCGCCTGCGTCAACGTGCACCTCGACGCCACCGAGCACGACGGCCAGCTGGTCTTCCTGCACAGCGTGCGCGAGGGGCCCGCGAACCAGAGCTACGGACTGCAGGTCGCAGCGCTGGCCGGTGTGCCGCCCGAGGTCATCCGTCGCGCGCGCGGTTACCTGCGCACGCTCGAGCAGGACCGCGCCGCGGGGGTGGGGCCGCAGGCGGAACTGCCGCTGTTTGCGCCGCCAGCCGAGCAGGCCGAGCCCGCATCGCATCCCGTGCTTAAACGGCTCGCCGACGTCGATCCGGATGCGCTTTCGCCGCGCGAGGCGCAGGCGTTGCTTTACGAACTCCTGTCGCTGGCGCAAAACCAAGCGTCATAACGACCCGCCTCCTGTTCTTCGCCTGCGGGGACACTGCTCAAACAGGGCTAATGGGGACACTGCCGAAAAGGCCGTTTCAGCAGTGTCCCCAGCCAGCTCATCAGAACGTCAGGCGGGCGCCCACGTTCCAGGTATCGATCTCGCCGGTCTCGTAGCCGGCCTGCAGGGCGAGGCGCGGCGTGAAGAACCAGCGCCCGGTGACGCCGAACAGGTAGTCGTCATCAAAGGCGTCATTCTTTCTTGCATCGACCTCGCCGACGGCGCTGTAACGCACCTGGCCCTGCAGCTGGAATGCGCGCGTCACGGCCCAGAGCGCGCCGACTTCGACGCCCAGGCCGTCATCGTCGCGATTGGTCAGGATCGTAGCCGGGGTCGCCGTATTCACCAGGCTGCCATCGAACTCGGTCCTGTCGTAGCTCAGGCGGCCGTAGATGCTCCCGATATTCGACAACGGAAAAGCGTAGCCGACGCCGACCCGCAACCGTTCGACGTCGAAGCTTTCCGTCGCATTGATGTCGCCGAAGGAGACGCGCAAGTCCTGGTCGGCCGAGGAATAGTCGGCAAATACATGGAAGTTCTCATAGAACTGCCAGGCCGCGCCCAGCCGGTAACCACCGTCACTCCGGGTGCGTTCACGAAGTTGGGTGCTGTCTTCGAACGTGGTCGACCGCGAGAAGCCGGCATCGACGTCGATATAGTCCAGCTCGAGGTAATTGAAGTCGAGATTGTCCGCGCTGGACGCGACTGGCAGCGCGAGCGCGGTCGCCAGTGCGAGCAATGAAGCTTGTTTGCGATAGGTCATTCTTGTTTCCTTTGAAGGGGGGGATTATTCGATTGACGCGTCGCCAGATAAGACCTCTCGCACATGCGCTTTATTTCAATTGATCCAGGGAGAGCACAAACAAGAACGCGCATCCCCCTCGAAAAGGAGATGCGCGTCATAAGGCGAACGTCAATCAGAACGCGAAGCGAACGCCTGCATTCCAGGTGGATATTTCGCCGGCCTCGTAGCGCGCCTGCGCCTGCAGGTGCACCGAGGGCGCGGCGGCCCATAGCAGGCCGAGCGCGGCGCCGAAGCTGTCGTCGTCCAGGTCGCCAAGGCTCTCGACATGCCGGCGAATTCCTCCCCGTCGATGAGGGCCGCGGCCGCGACCTCCGCCGCGAAGCCCTCCGTGTCCAGCGCCAGCCATTCGTCGAGCGGCCTATCGACCGCGGAGTCCGCGAGGCGCAGCGCTTCGACCAGGGTAGCGGTGTCCGGCGTCGTGCGAGCGGTGACGGCGATGCCTTCGAGATCCCTGGACGCGTAACCGGGCCCCGTCTCGTTAGGCAGCGCCTGGCGCAGGGCGGGGCCGTACAGCCCGGCCGCGCGGCCGCCGCCGCGCTTCCCGTTCGGCGCCTGGGTCTATCTCGGCGAGCACGAGCGCGCCATGGCCCACGCCGAACAGATGCTCGACACGGGAGCCCCCTTCGATGTCGAGTTCCTGTTCGCGCGCGAAACCCGCTGCTGGGGCCAGGCGGGCTGGCCATCCTGGCGCCGCCGCGGCGGGGATAGCATCCACTGCGATCCGGGCGCGCCGCCGCGCGCTGAGTACCGGCGCCTAGCGGGAGCCGGAGTCCGCGCCGGGATCGCGCACACGCTCGATCGCGGCCCGGTTGGTATGGGAGGTGGCGCGCTCGAGCGCCTCGGCCCAGGGCAGCCAGGCGAAGCGCACGTGCTCGGCCGGGTCCATGCGGACATCGACCGGCGCATCAAGGCCGAGCGCGAAGGCGTGTTCGAGGTTTTCCGTCACGCCCGGCGCGAAGCGGTGGCGCCAGGCCGGCGCGATCGTGAAAGTCTGGCTGATGCCCAGGTCGACGAGCCCGTCCGCGCCGAGGCCCGTCTCCTCGTGCAGCTCGCGCACGGCGGCGTCCCACGGCGTTTCCCCGGGCTCGAGGCTCCCTGTCACGGACTGCCACCAGCCGGGCGGCTGGCGGCGCTCCAGCAGCAGGACCTCGCCAGTGCGCGCGTACACCACGACGAGCACCGACACCGGCAGCTTGGGGACACTGCTCAATTGCGGGCCCTGGGGACACTGCTCAAAGGCGAGTTTGGGGACACTGCTCGATCACGTTCCATCGGGCCGGGGCCGCCCCTGGCCGAAGCGTCAAGTGGAGCAGTGTCCCCAATCACCCTGAACGAGCAGTGTCCCCACGGACGCGGATGGCCAGTTCGCGCAGCTGCTTCTCCGGCACCTCGCTCGGCGCGTCGGTGAGCGGGCAGCTCGCGGTCTGCGTCTTCGGGAAGGCGATGACCTCGCGGATGCTCGTGGCGCCCGCCATCAGCATCACCATGCGATCGATGCCGAACGCGATCCCGCCGTGCGGCGGGCAGCCGTACTTCAGCGCGTCGAGCAGGAAGCCGAACTTCAGGCGCGCCTCTTCTTCGCCGATGCCGAGCAGTGAGAACACGGTTTCCTGCATCGCCCGGTCGTGGATACGGATCGAGCCGCCGCCGATCTCCGAGCCGTTCAGCACCATGTCATAGGCGCGCGACAGGGCGCTGCCCGGGTCCGCGCGCAGCTGGGCGAGATCGGCGACGCTCGGCGCGGTGAAGGGGTGATGCAGCGCGGCCCAGCGCTTGGCCTCCTCGTCCCACTCGAACATCGGGAAATCGACCACCCAGACCGGCCGCCAGCCCGGCTCGAGCAGGCCGAGATCCATGCCGAGCTTGTCGCGCAGCGCGCCCAGCGCGTCGTTGACCACCTTCGTCTTGTCGGCGCCGAAGAACACCAGGTCGCCGGTGGCGGCGCCGGTGCGCGTCATGATCCCGGCGACCGCCTCGTCGGGCAGGAACTTCAGGATCGGCGACTGCAGGCCGTCGCGCCCGGCCGCGGCGTCGTTGACCTTCACGTAGGCCAGGCCGCGCGCACCGTAGCGGGCGACGAACGCCGTGTAGTCGTCGATCTCCTTGCGCGACAGGCTGGCGCCGCCCGGCACGCGCAGCGCCGCGACCCGCCCGTTCGGGTCTACGGCGGGACCGGCGAACACCTTGAACTCCACGCTGGCGACCAGGTCGGCGATCTCGACCAGCTCCAGCGGGTTGCGCAGGTCGGGCCGGTCCGTGCCGAAGCGGTCCATGGCCTCGCTCCAGCGCATGCGCGGAAACGGCTCGGGCAGCTGGACGCCGAGCACCTTGTCGAACAGCTCGCGCACCATCGCCTCCATCAGCCCGGTCACGCCGGCCTCGTCGAGGAAGGAGGTCTCCACGTCGAGCTGCGTGAACTCCGGCTGGCGGTCGGCGCGCAGGTCCTCGTCGCGGAAGCAGCGCGCGATCTGGTAGTAGCGGTCGAGCCCCGACATCATCAAGAGCTGCTTGAACAGCTGCGGCGACTGCGGCAGCGCGTAGAACTTGCCCGGGAAGTTGCGCGCCGGGACGAGGTAGTCGCGCGCACCCTCCGGCGTCGCCTTGGTCAGGATCGGGGTCTCGACGTCCACGAAGCCGTGCGCGTCGAGGAAGGCGCGCAACGCGCTGGTGACGCGGTGCCGCAGGCGGAGGTTGTTGAGCATCTCCGGCCGGCGCAGGTCCAGGTAGCGGTAGCGCAGGCGCAGGTCCTCGCCCGCGGACTCGTCATGATGGAACGGTGGCGTCTCGCTGCGGTTCAGCACCTCCAGCCCGCGCGCCACCAGCTCCACCTGCCCCGAGGCGAGCGAGGGGTTGGCGGTGCCCTCCGGCCGGCGCCGCACCTCGCCCGCGACCCTGAGCACGAACTCGGAGCGAGCGCTCTCGGCGAGCGCGAACGTGGCTGCATCATCCGGGTTGAAGACGATCTGCAGCAGGCCCTCGCGATCGCGCAGGTCGATGAAAATCACCCCGCCGTGGTCGCGCCGCCGGTGCACCCAGCCGACGACCGTGGCTTCCTGGCCGACCAGCGACTCGTTGACCTCGCCGCAATAATGGGTACGCATGAAATTGGATTCCTTGGGAAGCCGGCAACGGGGCCGGGGATGTTAAAGGCGCCCCGGAGGCGGCGCAAGGCTGGCTTTCGCGGCCTCCGGGTTCTTCCAGCGCGGCACGGCCACGCCGAGGGAAATGATCATGCGCAGGCCCTCGTCGACCGGCATGTCCAGCGGCACAAGCTCCTCGCGGGGGACGAACAGCAGGAAGCCGGAGGTCGGGTTGGGCGTCGTCGGGACGAATACGCAGACCACGTCCGCGGTCGTGCGGTGCTGCACCTCGCCGACGGAATCCGAGGTCTGGAAGCACATGCTCCAGACGCCCCGGCGCGGGTACTCGACCAGCAGCACCCGCTTGAAGGCCGTGCTGCTGTCGGCGAACAGCGTCTCCGCGACCTGCTTGGCGCCGGAGTAGATGCCGCTGACGAGCGGAATGCGGTTCACGATCCGGTCGCCGATGTCCACGAGGCGCCGGCCCGCGAAGTTGGCGGCGAGGACGCCGGTCAGCAGCAGGATGCCGAACGCCAGGATCAGTCCCAGCCCGGGGATGTTGAAGCCGAGCAGCGTCTCCGGCCGCCACGCGGTCGGTAGCAGCAAGAGCGTACGGTCGACGAGCCGTATCAGGAAGCGGACGATGAAGAAGGTGATGAGCAGCGGGACCCACAGGATGAGTCCCGCGACCAGGTGGCGCCTGAGGGTCTTAAGCAACCCCGCCCGCCTTGCCGGCCTCCGGCTTCTTCGCAGCAGCGGCAGGGGCGTCGGTCTTCTTGCTGTCGGTCGCGGCGGGCTTGTCGGCCTTGGCGGCGGGGGCGTCCTTGGCCTTGTCGGCCGGCTTGCTGTCCGCGGGCTTGCTGTCGCCCTCGGCGATGTTCTTGCGCTTGTCGCTCTTGAAGTCCGTCTCGTACCAGCCGCCGCCCTTGAGGCGGAAGCTCGGCGCCGACATCTGGCGCTTCAGCGCCGCCGCGCCGCACTGCGGGCAGTAGACCAGCGGGTCATCGGAGAGTTTCTGCAGCGCATCCAGCGTATGGGCGCAGTCGCCACAGAGGTATTCGTAGATCGGCATGTCGCGTGTTCCTCGTTTCGCGGATTATAAGGGGGACACTGCCAAAACGGGCATCTGGTGCCACTGCTCCCCCGGGAGCAGTGGCACCAGCGGCCGTTTTCGGCAGTGTCCCCTAAACTGAAAACTCGAGCCCGTCGGCGCTGGCCTCCACGCGCACCGTCACGCCCGGCCCGAACTCCCCGCGCAGGATCCGCTGCGCCAGCGGGTTCTCGACCTGCTGCTGGATCGCGCGCTTCAGGGGGCGCGCGCCATACACCGGGTCGAAGCCCGCCTCGGCGAGGCGGTCCACGGCGGCGTCGCTCAGCGCCAGCTGCATGTCCCGCTCCGCGAGGCGGCGGCGCAGGTGCGCGAGCTGGATCTCCACGATGACCCGGATCTGCTCTCGGCCCAGCGCATGGAACACCACCACGTCGTCGACGCGGTTGATGAACTCCGGCCGGAAGTGCTGCGAAACGACCTCCATGACCGCGCTTTTCATCTGTTCGTATTCCGCGCCCGGGCCGATGTCCTGGATACGGTGCGAGCCGAGGTTCGAGGTCATGACAATGACACAGTTCTTGAAGTCCACCGTGCGCCCGTGCCCGTCGGTCAGGCGGCCGTCGTCCAGCACCTGCAACAGCACGTTGAAGGTATCCGCATGCGCCTTCTCGACCTCGTCCAGCAGGATCACGGAATACGGCCGGCGCCGCACCGCCTCGGTCAAATAGCCGCCTTCCTCGTAGCCGACATAGCCCGGCGGCGCCCCGATCAGCCGCGCCACGGAGTGCTTCTCCATGAACTCCGACATGTCGATGCGCACCATCGCGTCCTCGGTATCGAACATGAACTCGGCGAGCGCCTTGCACAGCTCGGTCTTGCCCACGCCGGTCGGGCCGAGGAACAGGAACGAACCGATCGGCCGGTTGGGATCCGAGAGCCCGGCGCGCGAGCGGCGAATCGCGTTCGACACGGCCAGCAGCGCCTCGCCCTGGCCGACCACGCGCTTCTCCAGCGCCTCTTCCATGCGCAGCAGCTTGTCGCGCTCGCTCTCCAGCATGCGCGACACCGGGATGCCGGTCCACTTCGAGACGACCTCCGCGACCTCCTCGTCGGTGACGCGGTTGCGCAACAGCCGGGTTTCCTTTTGCTCGTGCTCGCCCGACTCGGCCAGCCGCTTCTCCAGCTCCGGGATGGTGCCGTACTGCAGCTCCGACATGCGGCCGAGATCGCCGGCGCGGCGCGCTGTCTCGAGCTCCACGCGAGCCCGTTCGAGCGACTCCTTGATCTGGGAAGCGCCCTGCACCTCGGCCTTCTCCGCCTTCCAGATCTCCTCCAGGTCAGAATACTCGCGCTCCAGCGATTCGAGCTCCGCGTCCAGCGTCTGCAGGCGCTTCCTGGACGCTTCGTCGGTTTCCTTCTTGAGCGCCTCGCGCTCGATCTTCAACTGGATGACGCGCCGCTCCAGCCGGTCCAGCTCCTCGGGCTTCGAATCGATCTCCATGCGGATGCGCGACGCCGCCTCGTCCACCAGGTCGATCGCCTTGTCGGGCAGCTGCCGGTCGGCAATGTAGCGATGCGACAGCGTGGCCGCCGCGACAATCGCCGGGTCCGTGATCTCGACGCCGTGGTGCACCTCGTAGCGCTCCTTCAGCCCGCGCAGGATCGCGATGGTCTCCGGCACCGTCGGCTCGCCGATCAGCACCTTCTGGAAGCGCCGCTCCAGCGCCGCGTCCTTCTCGATGTACTTGCGGTACTCGTCCAGCGTGGTCGCGCCGACGCAATGCAATTCACCGCGCGCCAGCGCCGGCTTGAGCATGTTGCCCGCGTCCAGCGAGCCCTCCGCCTTGCCCGCGCCGACCACCGTGTGCAGCTCGTCGATGAACAGGATGACGCGCCCTTCCTGGCGCGCCAGGTCGTTCAGCACGGCCTTCATGCGCTCCTCGAACTCGCCGCGGAACTTCGCGCCCGCGATCAGCGAGCCCATGTCGAGGGACAGGATGCGCTTGTGCTTCAGGCCCTCCGGCACCTCGCCGTCCACGATGCGCTGCGCGAGCCCTTCGGCAATCGCGGTCTTGCCGACGCCGGGTTCGCCGATCAGCACCGGGTTGTTCTTGGTGCGCCGCTGCAGCACCTGGATGGTGCGGCGGATCTCGTCATCGCGCCCGATCACCGGGTCGAGCTTGCCCTGCTCGGCGCGCTCGGTCAGGTCGATGGTGAATTTCTCCAGCGCCTGGCGGGTTTCCTCGGCCGCCGGGTCGTCCACCTGCTTGCCGCCGCGGACGTCCTCGATTGCCTTCTCGAGCGCGCCCTTCACCGCGCCGGCCTCGCGCATCGTGTCGCCCAGCGGGCCCTTGTCCTCCAGCGCCGCGAGCGCGAACAGCTCGCTCGAGATGTACTGGTCGCCGCGCTGCTGCGCGAGCTTGTCGGTCACGTTCAGCAGCCGGTCCAGGTCGCGCGACAGGTGCACCTCGCCGGGCGTGCCCTGCACCGTGGGGAGTCGGTCGAGCGCCTCGCCGAGGCGCGAGCGCAGCCGGTTGACGTTCACGCCCGCCTTGTCGAGCAGGTGGCGCAGGCCGCCGCCCTGCTGGTCGAGCAGCGCCACCATCAGGTGGGCGGGCTCGATGTACTGGTGGTCGCGCCCGACGGCCAACGACTGCGCGTCGGCCAGGGCCATCTGGAACTTGCTGGTCAACTTGTCCATGCGCATGGGAGGTCACCCGGTAATCCTTGGCTTCCCCTCATATGGGGGGCGGGACGCCGCAATTCAACCGGCACCGCTGTTGATATTGACCGCGGACGCGCGCCGCCACAGGCCCGCTTCGCTCGCAAAATTACAAGCTCCCTCAGCGGGCCTGTGACGTCCCGCATCCGCTGCCACGTCGAGGGTGGAGGCGCCTTTGAGGAGCCGCCCCGCTGCTGCGCCAATGCCGGCGGCGCCTGTGACGTCCCGCCCCCGCTGCCTGCTCGAGTGGTTTGGCGCCCGAGTGGCCTGCCCACCGTCTTTCATAGCGACGAACATCTGGGCCGCCACGTTTTCGCCGCCCTGGTGTGCGGAATCGCTAACGGCAGGTCCTCGGTTGCCCCGCCTCCCCCTGCGAGTCGGCCGCGCACCTCGCCACATGGCCGACGGCAGAACCCCCGGAGCGCCACGTCCTGCAGGGCGGCAGCGGCCGGGACATGGCAGGGTTCACCGGGCGATATTGAAATTTTTTGAGCCCGGGGGACCCTGCCATGGTCCGGCCGCGGTCACCAAGCTGCGGTCACGCCGGCGGGTCCAGCCAGAGCAGCGTCGCCATCCGGCCGGTCGGCCGCTCGGCGCCGTCGCGCCGATGGGAATAAAACCGCGCCGGATCGGAGTGCGTGCACCACTTCCCGCCATGGATGGCGGCGAGGCCCAGCGCCTCGAGGCGCCGGCGCGCGAGCCCGGCCAGGTCGAACTGCCAGCGCCCGGGCCGGCCGGGCGTGAAACACGCGGCGGCGTCAACGCCCGCCCCGGCGGACAGACACGCGTCGCGGACGTCGGCGCCGACCTCGTAGGCCGCGGCGCCGATGCCGGGGCCGAGCCAGGCGAGAACCTCTGCCGGCGGCGCGTCCAGCGCCGCGATCGTCGCCTCGAGCACCCCGGCGGCCAGGCCGCGCCAGCCGGCGTGCGCGACGCCGATGCGCCCGCCGTCCGCGCGGCAGAACAGCACCGGCAGGCAGTCCGCGGTCAGCACGGCGAGCACGCGCCCGGGGCGGCCGGTCACGGCCGCGTCGGCGGTCCGTTCGGCGGGGACAGCCTTGGCGTCGAGGTGCAGGACGTCGCGGCCATGGACCTGCGCCAGCCACGCGGGCGCTTCCGGCAGCGCCAGCACCTGGCCGAGCAGGCGGCGGTTCTCGGCGACGCGCGCCGGGTCGTCACCGACGTGGTCGCCGAGGTTGAGCGAGTGCCAGGGCGGCGGGCTGACGCCGCCGAGCCTCAGGCTGGCTGCGGCGCGCACGCCCGGCGGCGCGGGCCAGTCGGGGACGATCCAGCCGGGGGTCACGCGTTCGCGTCCTGCCGCAGCGCCTCCAGCAGGGCCTGAAAGTCCGCGGCGAGGGGCGCCTCGAAGTGCACGAGCTCGCCGCTGGCGGGATGCACCAGTTCGAGCTGCGCGGCGTGCAGCGCCTGGCGGCGGAAGCCGCGCAGCACCTCGATCAGCGCCGGGGTGGCGCCGCGGGGCACCGCGAGGCGTCCGCCGTAGACCGGGTCGCCGACGATCGGGTGGCGGATCGAGGCCATGTGCACGCGGATCTGGTGGGTGCGCCCGGTCTCGAGCCGGCACAGGACGTGGGTGTGGCCGCGGAAGCGCGCCGCGACGCGGTAGTGCGTCACGGCCTCGCGCCCGCCCTCGCGGATGGCCATGCGGATGCGGTCGGCCGGGTGGCGGCCGATGGGCGCGTCGACGGCGCCGCCGCCGGTCATGACGCCCGCGCAGACGGCCTCGTATTGCCGCTTGACGGTGCGCGCCTCGAGCTGGCTGACCAGCGCGCTGTGCGCGCCCGGCGTGCAGGCCACCACCATGACGCCGCTGGTGTCCTTGTCGAGCCGGTGCACCAGGCCCGCGCGCGGGAGGATCCGCAGATCGGGACGGTGGTGCAGGAGCGCGTTCACCAGCGTCCCGTCCGCGTTGCCCGCGCCCGGGTGGACCACGAGGCCCGCCGGCTTGTCCAGCACCAGGATCTCCTCGTCCTCGTACAGGATCTCCAGCCGGATCGCCTCCGGCGCGGCCCGCGTCTCGTCCTCCAGCACGGCGGACAGCACGACCTGCTCGCCGCCCTCGACCTTGTCGCGCGGCCGGAGCTCGAGCCCGTCCACGCGCACGTGGCCCGCGCGAATCCAGCCCTGCAGCCGGCTGCGGGAGTAATCGGGGAACAGCACCGCGAGCGCCTGGTCGAGGCGCTGCCCGGCCAGCTCGTCGGGGACGGTCGCGCGAAGCTCGACGCTCCGCCCGGATGAAACGCTCTCGGAATCCATGGGTCACAGTGTATCGGTATAATCGCGTTTCGGGCCGTGTGCCCCCCAGTTTCGATGGAACCCCGGATGACCCAACGCCTCGCCTGCCTGCTGCTCGTCGTGGCCCTCGCCGCCACCGCGGGCTGTTCGTCTACGCGCAAAGACGAGCGGGATCCCTCGGACACCGCGCGCCGCCTCTTCGACCGCTCCAACGAGCTGATCGAATCCGGCAACTTCGTGGCAGGCATCGGCGGTCTCGAGGGCCTCACCGCGATCTACCCGTTCAGCCAGGAGGCCCGCCAGGCGCAGCTGATCCTCATGTATGCCTACTGGCGCAACGACCAGCCGGACGCAGCGGTGACCGCGGCCGACCGGTTCATTCTCGAGAACCCGACCCATCCACGCGTCGATTACGCGCTCTACATCAAGGGCCTGGCACGGTTCCCGTCCGAACCCGGAATACTGGAACGCCTGTTCCGGGTGGACATGGACAAGCGTCCGCCGGGCGAGATGCAAGCGTCCTTCAACACGTTCGCGCAGCTGATCCAGCAGCATCCACGCAGCATGTACGTGGAGGACGCGCGCCAGCGGATGATCTACCTGCGCAACCGCCTCGCGGCGCACGAGCTGACTGTGGCCCAGTTCTACGCGGACCGGCATGCGCACGTGGCGGCGATCAACCGCGCGCGCTACATCGTGGAAAATTTCCAGGAGACCCCATCGATGGTCCCGGCGCTGAGGATCATGGCGCGAGGCTATGAGCGGCTGGGCCTGAATGAACTCGCGGCGGACACCCACCAGGTGATCGCGGCCAACTCTCCTTGAGGTTTTCGCCTGAAGAGAAGAGGGCTCGCGCGGAGGCGCAGAGAGGCAGAGGCGCGGAGAAAACTGGAATCACCGGCGCAGTGAACTGCGCCGGTGGCATTCAGGTGTTGGAAACCGACTGCTCAAGACGCTCGGCTAACCATATCTTGATGATTGATTGGCGCGTTACGCCCAAACGACTGGCCTCCTTGTCGAGGGATTCGATCATCCACGTAGGGAAGTCGACGTTCACCCTCTTCTGGGCCTGCAGAGGCCGGCACGCCTTGGATAGGTCCAGGGCACCAGTAATGTCCTTGCCGCTGTCAAAGTCGGCATCGAATTTCTTAGCCTTCATAAATAGCCACTTCTTCGGAGCGCGAACGGCGGACTGAGATAAGTTGAATATTCTCGCTGAAGCCCGCCAACCCCACGACCCTATATAAAAATCTCCGCGCCTCTGCCTCTCTGCGCCTCCGCGCGAGCCATCTTCTTCTCTTCCCGCGCGAGACCCGCTACCGGGCCGCAAACCCGGACGTGATCGGGTAACGCCAGTCGCGACCGAAGGCCCGCCGGCTGATGCGGATCCCCGGCGGCGCCTGGCGGCGCTTGTACTCGTTGCGCTTCACCATGCCCAGGATGCGGCCCACCACCGCGCGGTCGAAGCCGCGCGCCACGATCTGGTCCACCGAGGCGTCGTCCTCGATGAAGGCCTCCAGGATCGGGTCGAGCACCTCGTAGGGCGGCAACGAATCCGTGTCCTTCTGGTCGAGGCGCAGCTCCGCCGAGGGCGGGCGCTCGATCACCCGCCGCGGGATGACCTCCGCGCGCCGGTTGCGGTACTCGGCGAGGCGATACACGAGGGTCTTGCTGCAATCCTTCAGGGGCGCGAAGCCGCCGGCCATGTCGCCGTACAGCGTCGCGTAGCCGACCGCCATCTCGCTCTTGTTGCCGGTGGTGAGCAGCATGCAGCCGAACTTGTTCGACATCGCCATCAGGATCATGCCGCGGCAGCGCGCCTGGATGTTCTCCTCGGTGACGTCCTCGGGCATGCCGCGGAACACCTCGGCCAGCGCCGCGCGCGCGCCGTCGAAGATCGGCTCGATGGAGACGACGTCGTAATGCACGCCGAGCGTGCGCGCCTGGCGTTCCGCGTCGTCGCGGCTCATCTGGGTGGTGTAGCGCGACGGCATCATGACCGCGCGCACGCGCTCCGGGCCGAGCGCGTCGACCGCAACCGCGAGCGTGAGGGCCGAGTCCAGGCCCCCGGAGAGGCCGAGCACGACGCCCGGGAAATGGTGCTTGTTGACGTAGTCGGCGACCCCCAGCACGAGGGCGCGGTAGACCCCGTCGACGAACTCCGGCGCCGGGCTGACGTGCGCCGGGACGATGTGCCCGCCGGGCTCGAGCTCGACGAGCTCCAGCGCCTCGACGAAGAACGGCGCGCGGTACACCAGTTCGCCCTCGCGGCTGAAGGCCATCGAGCCGCCGTCGAAGATCAGCTCGTCCTGGCCGCCGGCGATGTTCACGTAGATCACCGGCAGGCCCGTCTCGGCGATGCGCTCGCGCAGCACGGCCTCGCGCCGGGCGAGCTTGCCGGTGTCGTAGGGCGAGCCGTTGATGGACAGCAGCACTTCGGCGCCCGCCTCGGCTGTGCGCCGCGCCGCGTCCGGGCCCCACAGGTCCTCGCAAATCGTGATGCCGAGCCGCACGCCCTTCATTTCCACCACGCACGGCTCGGTGCCGGGCAGGAAGTAGCGTTTCTCGTCGAACACGCCGTAGTTGGGCAGGGTCTGCTTGCGGTAGATCACGGGCGGCCCGTCGGGCCGCAGCAGGATCGCGCTGTTGTAGATGTGCTCGCCGTCGTACTCGGGGTAGCCGACGAGTACGGACATGCCGTCCAGGCTCTCGGCGAGACGCCCGAGCGCCTCGGCGACGTCGCGCGCGAAACCGCGGTGGAACAGCAGGTCCTCGGGCGGGTAGCCGCACAGCGCCAGCTCGGGGAAGATCACGAGGTCGGCGCGGAGCGTGTCGTGCGCGCGCCGGCAGAGTTCCAGCATGCGCGTGACATTGGCCTCGACGTCGCCGACGACGGGGTTGGCCTGGGCGATGGCGATCCGGATGGACATGGTGGCGTTTGGCGCGCTGCGCGGGAACAGCGTGGCTATCAGGCGTAGGCGAGTTTGCCGCGCGGAACGGGGATGGACCGTCCAAGTTCGCGAGCAACTTCAAGCCAGTGGTTCATCGCCACCAAGGCGTTGGCCAACGCCTCCTGGTAGCTGGCGCCGTCAGCGATGCAGCCCGGCAGCTCAGGGACCTCGGCGAGGTAGCAGCCATCCTCGTCGCTCCAGCAGATCACGATTTCGTAACGGCTATTCATCGCCCAACCCCAACCTATACCTCAGGATCAGTTTCCGGACTTGCCTTACCTGGTAAGGCTTGGCCAGGTTTCCCCGTGGCTGAAGCGTCACAATCTCGCGCAAGCCATCCTTCGAAAAGATACGGTGACTGCCGCGGCCACGCTGCTCGAAACCAAGGGCGTCGAGCAAGGTTAACAGATCAGAAAAGCGAATAGCCGAATCCGACCTTCCTTCAACGATGCGCTCGAGCAGCTTGCGGTGTCCCTGGTTCACACAGGGACATTCGAACAATGGCGACTCGTTTACGACCGCGGAATTCTCACGAATTCACGCTGAAACATCCCGCCCTGCCCGCTTCATCGCGAAGCGACTGGCCGTAACTCATAGACCCGTGCCACAGCAGCCGCCTCCATGAGATCGCCGCGTTTCAGCGCATTCCCTACATTGTCGAGTTTTAGCGCGTCCTCGATGGAGAGACAAGGCGACCAACCTGTCTCGTCCTCTACGAGCTCGACGTCCACCTCGGCAACGTAGCGCCCCACGTGTACCAGCTTGGCCTTCTTACGCTTTGTCACTGCGGCTCTCCAGGGCGACCCCGGATCCCTACTTGAGGCGCCCCAGGATCGCGCTGCCCAGCTCCGCCGGCGAGCGCACGGTCGTGACGCCGGCCGCCTCGAGCGCGCGGAACTTCTCGTCGGCGGTGCCCTTGCCGCCGGAGACGATCGCGCCCGCGTGGCCCATGCGCTTGCCCGGCGGCGCGGTGACGCCGGCGATGTAGGCGACCACGGGCTTGGACATGTTGGCGGCGATGTACTCGGCCGCGGCCTCCTCGTCGCTGCCGCCGATCTCGCCGACCATCAGGACGCCCTCGGTCTGCTCGTCCTCTTCGAACAGCTCGAGGCAGTCGATGAAGTTCATGCCGCGCACCGGGTCCCCGCCGATGCCCACGCAGGTGGACTGGCCGAGGCCGTTCTTGGTGGTCTGGTAGACGGCCTCGTAGG
>JBLRWH010000062.1:0-14975 GCA_047921395.1 Gammaproteobacteria bacterium | reverse complement strand
ACTAGGGTGGTTTCAGGCGCGCAAAAGCCTTGATGGTGTCCATCGCCTACCACCGGAACCGCTCGAAATTCTCCGGGTTCGCCCAGTCCTCCGGGTTGTTCCAGCGGCGCTCCGGGTTGTAGCGATCGATGTCGTACCGCCACGCGACACGCCCGTCATCGAGGTGCTCGAACGGCGCCAGGGCGAGGGCGAGCAAGTCGTCGTGTCCCAGGGAGGACCGCGCCGGATCCGCGAGCAGCACGAAGCGGTCCGTGTGCAGGTTCTTCAGCCGGCCGAGCAAGGTCTCCGCAGCCGAGGCATCGAGCTGCTCCACCAGGCTGTCCACGATCGCCAGGTCGAACCGGCCGAGCGTGGTCAGCGCGTCCGCCGCTGCCGCCACGCCCACGCGCATCACTTCCGCTGCGGTCTCATGCGCCACCGGCGGATCGCCGATGAGCAGCAGGCTCGCCGGCGCATGGTCCGCGAGCAGGGAAGCCAGGCAGTCGCGCGCTGTCGTGCTCATCGCCCGGGCACCTTCATCCGGTCGCGATGACGCGCAGGATCTGGCCGCACAGCCATGCCCCGTACGTGCCCACGCCATAGCCCAGCACCGCGAGCAATACGCCGACCGGCGCCAGCGAGGGATGGAACGCCGAGGCGACCACCGGCGCGGAGGCCGCCCCGCCGACGTTCGCCTGGCTGCCGACCGCGAGGTAGAACAGCGGCGCCTTGATCAACTTGCCGACGATCAGGAGCAGGGCCGCGTGGAAGCCGATCCACACCATGCCCACCGCGAACAGTCCCGGGTTGGAGAGCACCGCAGTGATGTCCATCTGCATGCCGATGCTCGCCACCAGGATGTACAAGAAGGCCGAGCCGACGGTGGACGCGCCCACGCCCTCGAGCTGGCGCGCGCGCGTGAAGGACAGCGCCAGGCCGGCGGTGGTGGCGATGACCACCAGCCAGAAGAAGCCACTGGTCAGGCTGAAGCGCTCCAGCTGCGGCATGTGCTCGCTGAACCAGGGCGCGAGGAAATCTGCGCCGGCGTGCGCGAGGGCGGTCGCGCCGAAGCCCACCGCGGCGAGGAACATCAGGTCGGCGAGGCGCGGGATGCGCGCGTGCTTCGCATGATAGGCCTCGATGCGGCGCTTGAGTTCCTCGATGGCGGTGGTGTCTGCGCCGGTGCGCTCGTCGATCTTCTTCGCGCGCCCCGCGAGGAACAGCAGCACGGCCATCCACAGGCTGGCACAAAGGACGTCCACCGCGATCATCTGGCCGAACAGGTTGTCGCCGACCTCGAACACTTCCTTCATGGCGGCCTGGTTGGCGCCTCCGCCGATCCAGCTGCCCGCGATGGTGGTCATGCCGCGCCACACGGCGTCCGGGCCGTCCCCGCCGACGGTGGCGGGGCTGATCATGCCGACCGCCAGCAGCGCCAGCGGGCCGCCGATGATGATCCCGGCGGTCCCTGTGAAGAACATGATCACGGCCTTGCGGCCGAGGCGCGCGACCGCAGGCAGGTCGATGGACAGGGTGAGCAGCACCAGGCACGCGGGGAGGAGGAAACGCGAGCTGACGTAGTAGAGGCGCGACTGGCTGCCATCGATGATGTTGAACGTGTTGAGCAGCGAGGGCAGGAAGTAGCACAGCAACAGCCCGGGCACGTAGGTGTAGAAGCGCTGGAAGAACGGGTACTTGCTTTGCTGCGTCCAGAAAACGCCGCCGAGGATCAGCGCCAGCAGCCCGAGCACGACGGCGTCGTTGGTGACCAGCGGTCCGGCATCGCCCATGTCGTTCCTCCCTTGCTGGCCGCCGATTCTAACCGACGGACCGGCGCGCTATGCTGCACCCCGGTTTCCGGAAGGTGCTTCGATCATGCCCGAACTCGCCGACGCCCTGCGCCTGCCCTGCGGCGTGTCCCTGCCGAACCGCCTCGCCAAGGCCGCCATGACCGAGGGCCTGGCCGCGGCGGATGACGCGCCGAACGCGCGCCACGCGCGGCTCTACCGGCGCTGGGCCGCCGGCGGCGCCGGCCTCCTCGTCACGGGCAACGTGATGGTCGACCGGCGCTGGCTGGAGCGCCCCGGCAACGTGGTGATCGAGGACCGGCGCGGCCGCGCAGCTTTGGCGGCGTGGGCGGAGGCGGGTACGGCCGCGGGCAACCAGTTGTGGATGCAGATCAGCCACCCGGGACGACAGTCCAGCCGCATGAGTTCCTCGCGGCCGGTCTCTGCCTCCGACCAGGGGCTGAAGCTGCTCGGGCTGTTCGCACGGCCCCGCGCGCTCGGCGCAGGCGAGATCGAGGATGTCATCCGCCGCTTCGCCACCACCGCGGCGATCGCGCGCGAGACGGGCTTTACCGGCGTGCAGGTGCACGGCGCGCACGGCTACCTGCTGGCGCAGTTCCTCTCTCCCGTGACCAACCGGCGCGAGGACGAGTGGGGCGGGCCGCTGGAGAATCGCGCCCGGCTGCTGCTGGAGATCGTGCGGGCGACGCGCCAGGCGGTGGGCGACGACTTCCCCGTCTCGGTCAAGCTCAACAGCGCCGACTTCCAGAAGGGCGGCTTCGACCTGCCGGACTGCGTGCGGGTCGCCGGCTGGCTGGCGGAGGAGGGGGTGGACCTGCTGGAGGTCTCCGGCGGCACCTACGAGCAGCCGAAGCTGTTCGGCTACCAGGGGCGCGCGGACACCGCGGCCGAGCCGCAGCGCGCCAGCACGCGCCAACGGGAGGCGTACTTCCTCGAGTATGCCCGCGAGATCCGCGCAGCCTGGCCGGGGCCCATGATGGTCACGGGCGGGTTCCGCAGCCGCGCGGCCATGGCGGAGGCGCTGGCCGCCGGTGAGCTGGATGTCATCGGGCTCGGGCGCCCGGTGTGCACGGAACCGGACCTGCCGGGGCGGCTCGCCGCGGGCACCTCCGAGGGCGCGGCGCCGGTGCCGTCGCTGCGCTTCGGCGCGAGCCGCTGGGCCGGGCCGGCCAGCCCGCTGATGCTGATGAAATTTCTCAATATCCAGGGTGAGATGGCCTGGTATTACCGCCAGATCCTGCGGCTGGCGGACGGCCAGCCGCCCGATCCGTCGCTCACCATCGGTCGCGCGCTCGCGGCCCATGCACGCGACGAGCTGCGCCTGTCCCGCGCGCGGCGCCAACGCCTGTAGAATTCGCCCCTTGAACCCGCAACAGGATCGAGAGCATGAGTGACGACGTCAGGGACCAGGAAGAAATCGACCGCGAATTCCGCCAGGTGGTGGACCGGTTCATCGGCCTGGCCAACGAGCAGATCGAGTTCGTGAAGAAAGAGCACGTCAGCATGGCCATGCTCTACGCCGCTGCGCGCTTCAATTCCTTCATCGTCGCCAGCCACGCCCCGGACGTCGAGAAATTCCGCGCCGACAAGAGCAAGGCGTTCGAGTTCTTCTGCAGCGAGTATCACCGCATGCTCACGGAGAACCTCGACGACTACGAGCGCGTCTTCGCGCAGCAGGAGCAGCCGGCCAACAACTGACCGGCCGCCCCGTGGCGCCCATCACTCCCTGGGCGTGCCGTCCGCGTCGAGGATGACGACTTCGCCGAGCCCGAGCGCGCGCACCGGCTCCTCGAGCTGCGCCAGGTCGCCCACGATGACCCACGTCAGCGCGCCTGCATCGAGGGTCGCGGCGGCCGCGCGAACCTCCTCGACGCTGATCGCCTGCGTGCGCTGCTGCTCCCGGATGACGTGGTCGTCCGGCCAGCCGTAGCTGACGATCCTGCTGATCGTGCCGAGCACGGCCGAGGCCGTCTCGTAGCTGCCCGGCAGGCTGCGAATGCGGCTGTTGCGGATCTTGTCGACTTCCTCGCCGGTGGCCGGATTGTCGCCGGTGAACTCCTGCAGCTCGCGGCGCAGTTCCAGGATCGCGTCGGCGGCGCGGTCGATCTGCACCGGCGCCGAGATGATCCACGGCCGCTGGCCCTGGGCGGATGATGCCGAGCTGCCGACGCCGTAGGACCAGCCCTTCTCGTCGCGCAGGTTCATGTTGATGCGGGACGTGAAGGTGCCGCCGAACACGCCATTCGCGATGTCCAGGTCGAGCGCGTCCTCTGCGGCAGTCGAGTTCACCAGCAGGCCCGCCATGATGTTCGCCTGCACCGCGCCAGGCTGGTCGACCAGGTAGACACGCGGCGCGGCCGGGCGCTCGACGGGCGTGATGCGCTTCTCGGGACGCGGTGTTTCCGGGGCCTGCCAGCGGCCGAGGTGCTTCTCGAGCAGGGGCACGATCTCCGCGAGCGTCGTATCTCCGACCACGAGGATCCTGGCGTTGTCGGGGCGCAGCCAGTCGCGCTGGAAGGCGAGCAGGTCGTCGCGCGTCAGCGCCGCGATGGATTCCACGGTGCCACTGCCGGTGAAAGGGATCGCGTACGGGTGGCCTTCGCCGTACAGCAGCGGAGGCAACAGCCGCATCGCAATGGCCTGCGGCCGGGTCTTCTCCTGGGCGATGCGCGCGAGCCATTGACGGCGCACGCGCTCGATCTCGGCCTCGGCAAACTGCGGCCGCAGGGCCACGTCCGCGAACAGCGCCAGCGACGGATCCAGGCGCTCCTTCAAAGCGGACAGCGAGACGGCCGCCGTATCGAGCCCCGCGCCGGCGCTGATCTGCGCGCCCTCGGCCTCGATCGCGGCCGCCAGCTCGAGTGCGCTGCGCTTGCCCGCGCCCTGGTCGAGCATGGTCATGGTGAAGCTGGCGGTGCCGAGCCGGGCGCCCAGGTCGGCCGCATAGCCGGCGTCGAAGAGCAGCTGGAGCTGGACCACCGGGATCTCGTGCCGCTCGGCGAGCACGACCTCGATGCCATTGCTCAACCGGGCGCGCTGCAGCGCCGGAAAGACGACCTCCGGGAACGCTTCGACCTGCGGGATGCCCAGGCTGCGGTCGACCTCGCTGGGCACGGTTGCGAACTCGGGGAAGGGCAGCACGGTGAGCGTGTGATCGCCCTGCGCCAGGCGCCGGGCGCCGGCGGCCTTCAGGTCGGCGGCGGTGGCGCTCTCGATGCGCGCGAGGCTGCCGCGGAAGCAGCCGGCGTCGCCGGTATACACGGCGCAGGCGGCCAGGACGTCGGACTTGCCCCCAAAGCCGCCGATGCGCTCGATGCCGCGAATGAACCCCGCACGGAACTGGGTCTTGGCCTGCGCCAGCTCGGCGCGGGTCGGCCCATCCTTGAGCAGCCGGGCCAGCTCCTCGTCGATGATCGCCTCCACACGCGCGGGATCGACGTCCTGCTTGACGTTCGCGATGATCATGAACAGCCCGGAGATTTCCAGCGAGAACGCCGATGCGCTGATGCTGTCGACCAGCTGGTCCTCATGTACCAGGCGGGCGTTGAGGCGCGAGGACTGGCTGCCGCCGAGGACCTGCGCCAGCAACGCGAGGTGGTCTTCCTCGGCGGTGCCCGTCTCGGCAATATTCCAGACGCGGTAAATGCGCGGCTGCGCCACGCGATCGTACATCTGCTCGCGGGTGGACTCGGTGCGCGCCGCGACCCAGGTGGTCTTGCGGGTCAGCGGCGGGCCGGCCGGGATGTGGCCGAAGTATCGCGTGACCTTCTCGCGGGCCGTTTCCACGTCGATGTCGCCTGCCAGGGCCAGCACCGCGTTGTTCGGCCCGTACCGCGTGCTGAACCACTCCTTGACGTCCTCGAGGCTGGCCGCCTCAAGATCTTCCATCGAACCGATCGGCATCCAGGAATACGGGTGGCCGGCCGGATAGCTGGCCTTGAACAGCCTCTCCCAGACGCGGCCGTACGGCTGGTTGTCGCCCTGGCGCTTCTCGTTCTGCACCACGCCACGCTCCTCGTTGAGCAGGGCCTGGTCGATGGCGCCGAGGAAATGCCCCATCCGGTCCGACTCCATCCACAGCGCCATGTCCAGCGCGGTGGTCGGCACGTTCTGGAAGTAGTTCGTGCGGTCGAAGCTGGTCGTGCCGTTCATCCCGGTCGCGCCCACCAGCTCGAACGGCTTGAAATACTCCTCCGGGTAATTCTCCGTGCCCTTGAACATCAGGTGCTCGAACAGGTGAGCGAAACCCGTGCGCCCCTCCGGCTCGTCCTTGGAGCCGACGTGGTACCAGATGTTGACCGCCACGATCGGCGCCTTGCGGTCGGTATGAACGACGACCCGGAGGCCATTGTCCAGCGTGAACTCCTCGAAGGGAATGTCGACTCCGGGCGATGCCCCGGCCAGGGCCGGCGCAAGGAGCATCGTGGCGAGGAGTCCGAACGGCCGGATGAGCCTGCTGAACATAGTCCTCGACCTCAGTTGCTTTCGGCGGCGGCCACGCCGCGGCGGATCAGCAGTGGCTCGATCGAGGGATCGCGCCCGGCAAAATCACGATACAGCGCCATGGCGTCCTTGCTGCCGCCGCGCGACAGCAACGTGGCGCGGAAGTGCTCGCCATTCTCGCGCGTCAGGCCGCCGTTCTCCTTGAACCACTCGACTGCGTCGGCATCCAGCACTTCGCTCCAGATGTACGCGTAGTAGGCCGCGTGGTAGCCGCCCGAGAACGCGTGCGAAAAGTAGGTGCTGCGATAGCGCGGCGGGACGGGCGCGAAATCCATGCCCGTGCCCTCCAGAGTGGCGGCCTCGAAGCCGATGACGTCGGTCGGCACGTTGCCGGGCCGTTGCTGGTGCCAGCCCTGGTCGAGCAGCGAGGCGGCGACGTACTCGGTGGTACGGTAGCCCTCGTTGAACTGCTGCGCCGCGAGCGTGCGTTTCAGAAGCTCGGCCGGCAGCAGCTCGCCGGTCTGATAGTGCCTGGCGTAGTTCGTCAACACTTCAGGCCAGTCGGCCCACATCTCCATCACCTGGGACGGAAACTCGACGAAGTCGCGCGGCACGCTGGTGCCGCTGAAGCGCGGATAGCGGACGCTCGAGAACAGCCCGTGTACGGCGTGGCCGAACTCGTGGAACATCGTCGTCACTTCGTCGAGGGTCATCAGCGTCGGCTCGCCCTCGGGCGGCTTCGGGATGTTCAGGTGATTGCCGACCACGGGGCGGGTGCCGAACAGTTCGGCCTGCGGTACGTAGCTGTTCATCCAGGCGCCGCCGCGCTTGGAATCGCGGGCCCAGAAGTCGCCGATGAACAGCCCGAGCGGCGTTCCGTCGGCCTCGAAGACTTCCCAGATGCGGGCGTCGGGGTGATACAGCGGCAGGTCGAAACGCTCCTCGAACGTCAGGCCCCACAGCTGGTTCGCCGCATAGAACACGCCGTCGTGCAGCACCCGGTTGAGTTCGAAATAGGGCTTGAGCTGTGCCTCGTCCACGTCGAAGCGCGCCTGCTTGACCTGCGCGGAGTAGAAATGCCAGTCCCAGGCCTGCAGCTCGAAGCCGCCGCCCTGCGCATCGATGAGCGCCTGGAGGTCGGCCGCCTCGCGCCGCGCATTGGCGACTGCCGCGGGGGCGATGCCGGAAAGCATGCCGTTGACCGCCACGACGGTGCCGGCGGTCTGGTCCTCGAGGACATAGGAGGCGTGCGTCGGGTGGCCCAGCAAGGCCGCACGCTCAGCGCGGATGGCCGCCATGCGCGCCACGATCGGGCGGTTGTCGTATTCGTTGTCGCGGGCGCCGCGGTTCACCGAGGCCTCGTGGATGCGCTGCCTGACCTCCCGGTTGGTGAGCGAGCCGAGCGGCGGCTGGAGGGTCGTGTTCTGCAGCGAGATGAGGTACTTGCCCTCATGGCCACGCGCCTTCGCCGCGTCGGCTGCGGCGCGTATCTGGCTGTCGGTGAGCCCGTCGAGCTCCTCCACAGTGTCGACGAGCACGGCCGAATTGTTCGACTCGTGCAGCACGTTCTGGCCGAAGGTCGCCGCCAGCGATGCGAGCTCCTGGTTCATCTCGCGCAGCTTCGCCTGGTCCTCGGCCGAGAGCCGTGCGCCGGCGCGGACGAAGTCCTTGTGGTAACGCTCCAGCAGCCGCCTGGACTCGGCGTCGAGACCGAGCGCGTCGCGCTGCTGGTACAACGCATCGATGCGGGCGAACAGCGGGCCGTTCAGGAAGATCGCGTCGTTGTGCGCGGCCAGCTGCGGTGCCACGGTCTTCTGCACCTCGCGCATTTTCGGGTTTGTATGCGCGCCATTCAGGTTGCTGAACACGCGGCCGACCCGGTCGAGCAGCCGGCCGCTGCGCTCCATCGCCACGATGGTGTTCTCGAGCGTGGGCGGCTCGGGGCGGTTGGCGATCGCCTCCATCTCCGCGAGCCGCTCCGCCATGCCCCGCTCGTACGCGGGGAGATAATGGTCGTCGCCGATCAGGTCGAATGGCGGCAGGCCGTAGGGCAGCACGCTGGGCGCGAAGAACGGATTCGCGGCCGCTACCTCTTGCTCAGCGGTCGTCACCGTCTCGGGCGCCTTGGCGCTGCTGCAGCCCGCGAGGGCAATGGCTGTGGTGAAGGCCAACGGGAGGGCGAAGCGTCTTGTCATTGTGCGTCTCCAGGATTCAGTCGGGCACGAGAGGCCGGTCAAAAGTTCGCCATTTTACCTGCTCGGAGAAATTTTGCCCTCTGCTATAGTCCGGGCATGCTTCCCGCCGCCTCCTTGCAGGGCCTCAACCAGGCCCAATGCCGCGCTGCAATATTCGGTGAGCTGCGCCAGGACGGCCGCGGAGTGGCCGCGCCGGCCTTGCTCATTGTCGCCGGGGCCGGCACCGGCAAGACCATGACCCTGGCCCACCGGGTGGCTCACCTGGTGGTTTCGGGCGTGCCGCCGGCGCGGATTCTGCTGTTGACCTTCAGCCGGCGCGCCTCGCGCGAGATGACGCGTCGCGCCCGGCGCATCGTGGGCCAGGCGCTCGCGGACCAGGGCCGCGGCGAGGCCGTGAAGCTCCCGTGGGCCGGGACGTTCCACTCGGTCGCCAACCGTCTGTTGCGCGAGTACGCGGCCAATCTCGGCCTGGACCCCGGGTTCTCGGTGCTGGACCGGGGCGATGCCGCCGACCTGATGGACGTCGCGCGCCAGGAACTGGCGCTCGGCGACAAGGCGCGCCGCTTCCCGCGCAAGGACACCTGCCTCGCGATCTATTCGCGCACCGTGAACGCGCGCGCGGCGCTGGCCGAGTGCCTGGCCGAGGGCTGGCCGTGGTGCGCGGAGTGGCAGGATGAATTGCGCAGCCTGTTTCGCCGCTACGTGGAGCTCAAGCAGGCCGGCAGCATGCTGGACTACGACGACCTGTTGCTGTGGTGGCATGGCCTGATGGAGTCGCCGGCGCTGGCGGCGGCGGTCGGCGAGCGTTTCGACCACGTGCTGGTGGACGAGTACCAGGATACGAACCTGCTGCAGGCCGAGATCCTGCTGCGGATGAAGCCCGACGGCCGCGGCCTCACGGTCGTCGGCGACGACGCGCAGAGCATCTATTCGTTCCGCGCGGCCGACGTGGAGAACATCCTGCGCTTCCCGGCACAGTTCACGCCCCCGGCCGAGGTCGTCACGCTCGAGGAGAACTACCGCTCCGTGCAGCCCGTGCTGGATGCCGCGAACGCCCTCATGCGCCCGGCCGAGCGGCAGTTCCGCAAAGACCTGCGTTCCGCGAAACCTTCCGGGCAGCGGCCGTACTATGTCACCGTGCCGGACGACGAGGCCCAGGCCGACTATGTCATCACGGCGATCCTGGCGGCGCGCGAGGCCGGCCAACTGTTGCGCCAGCAGGCGGTCCTGTTCCGGGCCAGCCACCACAGCGACCGGCTCGAGCTCGAGCTCGTCAGGCGCAATATCCCGTTCGTGAAATACGGCGGCCTGAAGTTTCTCGAGGCCGCACACGTGAAGGACCTGCTGGCCGTGCTGCGCTGGGCCGATAACCCGCGCAACCGCATCGCGGCGTTCCGCTGCCTGCAACTGCTCCCCGGCATGGGCCCGGCCTCGGCGGCCAAGGCCTTCGGCTGGCTCGAGGCGCATGGTTTTTCCCCGGCCGCACTCGCCGACTGGCGCCCGCCGCCCGCCGCTGCCCCGTACTGGCCGGGCCTGGTCGAGCTCCTCGCCGGGATCGGCGCCGGCGAGGGCGACTGGCGGCCGCAGGTCGGGCGGGCGCGCGACTGGTACCGGCCGCAGCTCGAGCGGCTCTACGAGGAGTGGCCGGTGCGGCTCGGCGATCTCGATGCGCTGGAGCAGATCGCCGGCAAGTTCGCGACCCGCGAGCAGTTCCTGACCGAGCTCTCGCTGGACCCCCCGCAGGCGAGCGGCGATCTCGCCGGCCCGCCGCTGCTGGACGAGGATTTTCTCGTGCTCTCCACCATCCATTCGGCGAAAGGCCAGGAGTGGGACTCGGTGTACGTGCTCAATGTCGCCGACGGCAACTTCCCGTCCGAGTTCTCGACCGGCAAGCCGGCGCTGATCGAGGAGGAGCGCCGGCTGCTGTACGTGGCGATGACGCGCGCCAAGTCGGCCCTGCACCTCGTCGCGCCCATGAAGTACTGGGTGCCGCAGCAGCCGCGCCATGGCGACCGGCATGTCTACGGCGCGCGCAGCCGGTTCATCGACGATGCGATGATGGCCAAGCTGGAGTTGCGCTTTCACGGGCCCGCCGAGGGCGACGGGCGCACGGGCGCGCGGCCGGCCGAGGTGATCGAACTCGGGGCGCGGTTCAGGGCGATGTGGTGAGGAGCAGACGATGAGCGTGCTGGGTATCGATATCGGCGGTTCGGGCATCAAGGGCGCGCCGGTCGACCTCGTCGAGGGACGCCTCGCAGTGGTGCGCCACAAGGTGCTGACGCCGCAGCCGGCGACACCGGAGGCGATCCTGGCGTCCGTGGTGGCGCTCGCCGGGCAGTTCGAGGGCGCCACGCGCGTCGGCGTCGCCGTCCCCGCGGTGGTCAAGCACGGCGTCACGCGCACCGCGGCCAACATCGACCCGGCCTGGATCGGCTGCGACATCGGCCGGTTGCTGAATGACGCCCTGGAGCGTCCCGTCGTGGTGCTGAACGACGCCGATGCCGCGGGCATGGCCGAGATGCGCTTCGGCGCCGGCCGCGAGCACCGCGGTACCGTCGTCATGCTGACCCTGGGCACGGGCATCGGCAGCGCCGTGTTCGTCGACGGCGTGCTGGTGCCGAACACCGAATTCGGCCACCTTGACATTCGCGGCAAGGCGGCAGAGCGCCGCGCGGCGGCCCAGGTCAGGAAGGCGGAACGCCTGTCCTGGAAGCAGTGGGCCGTCAGGCTGTCCGAGGTATTGGTCGCGGTTGAGCGGCTGGTATGGCCGGACCTGTTCATCGTGGGCGGCGGCATCAGCCGCAGGCACGATAAGTTCCTGCCCCTGCTGGACTGCGACACCCCCGTGGTCGGTGCCGTTCTCCGCAACGACGCGGGAATCGTCGGCGCCGCCCTGGCCGGCGACGGTGATATCGATGAAGCAGCCCGCCGGGAAATGTGCTGAAGCGCCGTGCCGGGCACGGTGCTTCGCCAGGAATGAAAACCCTCGCCACTGCCCTGCTCTTCCTGCCAGTGCGCAGTCTCGCCCGGCTCGAGTATCCCGCGGAGGTGCTGTATTCGGCGGCCGGTTCGCCCAAGACGTTGCTGGAGTTGCGCGGCGGGCACAACACCAGCTTCCTCGCGAGTGAGCGGGTTTACGTGCAGGGACTCCAGGCATTCCTCGACGGGCTCGATCCTTGAGGCGGAGAACGGGGTCGGTAGCGCCGGCCGAATTTCTCACGGCCCCGCGGTTCGTGGTATCCATGCCCTGATGAGCACCGCAATGGCATTGGACAGGTTAGTCGACGCCTTCATCGATGGGCGCATTGATTTCGAGAGCTTCCGCCAGACGCTGGAGGAGCAGCTTGGCTATCACCCGGAGGATGCGGGACCCGCTATCACCCGGCTGGAAACGCTCCGGGCGGCCGGGCGGCTGTCGTCCGCCATGCATGCGCTGGTCTTCGAGGAGATCAAGCGCGGTTCGAGAGGCGACATCACCGCGCCAATTGACGAAGGCGAGGCCGTCGCGGCGTTTTCGCCCGATCCGGAAGTGCCTGTGCGCGCCAAGGCTCCGCCCGTACTGACAAATACCGGTGGAGAGCTGGCCGCAGCGGCCGTGTTCCCCGGCGTCGGCACGGTGCTGGCCGGGCGTTATCGCCTCGAGGCGCTGCTCGAGCGCGGCGGCATGAGCATGGTCTTCCGTGCCGGGGATCTGCGGCTGGGCGGGCGCGGCGCCGAGGGCGCCAAGGTCGGCGTGAAGCTGGCCAGTCCAGAGCGCGCGGGGCGGGGAGCGGCCCAGGCCCTCGAGCGGGAGGCATCGCTGCTCACCCGGCTCAGCCATCCCGGCGTGGTCCGCATGCTGGGCTTCGAGCACGATGGCGACCTCAGATTCATGGTCATGGAGCTGCTCGACGGCGAGCGGCTTCGCGGTCGGCTCGTCCGTAGCCATCCGGCCCCGTTGCCCGCGGCCGAGGCGCTGAGGATCACGGGGCAACTCGCCGGAGTCCTGGCCTATCTACACGCACGGGGAATCGTCCATCGCGATATCAAGCCGGCCAATATTTTTGTCACGGCGACTGGCGAGCTCCGCCTGATCGACTTCGGCCTCGCCGCCGCCACGGGCGGCTCCGACGAGGCGGGCGGCGAGCGACCGAAGGCCTGGACCCCGCTCTACGCCAGCCCGGAGATGCTGGGTGGCGGGGCGCCGGATCCTCGCGACGACGTCTACAGCCTCGGCTGCGTCGTTTATGAGATGCTCACCGGGCGGCACCCATGGGGCAATGTGACGGCCGCCGAGGCCGCGAAGCGCAGGCCCAAGCTGTCGCCGCCCGCCGACTTGTCGCGACGACGCTGGGCGGTTCTGAAGCGGGCCATCGCGTTCAGGGCAGCGGATCGCCCTGCCGATGCCGCAGCGTTCCTGGCCGATTTCTTTCCGCCTGGTCGGCCGCGCCGACTCCTGCCGTGGGTCGCCGTCGCTTTCCTCGGCGGCATGGCCACCGGCCTCGCCCTGACCGGCGGTAGGCCTGGGGTGCCTGCCGGGGACTCGGCGCCGGCGCTTCCGGCCGCGGTCTCGCCGCAGGCGGAGTTGCCGGAGGTGGGGTCGAAATCGGCCGATCAGCCGGCCCTGGCCCAGGAATTCGCGGCAGAGCTTCCCCCGGCGGAGGAGTCCGCCGCCGCAGAGGCGGAAACGCCCGTGGAGGCAGTGGTTGTCGTCGAGTCGCCTCCCCCGGCCGAGGCGCCGGCCGTCGTTGCGCCGGCCGCGGCGACGCCGCCGCTGACCCGGGCACCCGAGGGTCCGCCGGCCCTGGCCCTCGCCGCCAGCAGCTTCCGGGTGAGCGAGGGCGCCGGTGCGCTACGGCTCGAACTGCGCCGGCCGGCAGGTCACCGGGGACCGCTGGGCGTGCTTTGGCGCACCGTCGACCAGACGGCGCGGGACGGCGTGGATTATTCCGGCAGCACGAGCTGGCAGTGGGCCGGCGCCTCGCCCGGCGCCCCGTCGCTGGTGGTCTTCATCCCGATCGTGGACGACAGCCGGCCCGGGCCCGACCTGACCTTCCGAGTCGAGTTACAGGAAGTGCCTGAAGGACCGGCGCTCGGCACGCCGGCGGCGGCCGAGGTCACGATCGTGGACGACGACTGACGGCTTACCGGAGGCCCGTCTCCATCCGGGCGATGACCATGCGCTGGATCTCGCTGGTGCCCTCGTAGATCTCGGTGATCTTGGCGTCGCGGAAATAGCGCTCGATGGGCATTTCCTTGCTGTAACCCATGCCGCCGTGAATCTGCACCGCGGCGTGCGTGATGAACATCGCGGCCTCCGAGGCGAACAGCTTGGCGCAGGAGGCCTCGGTGGTGTTGCGCAGCCCGGCCGCGGCGGCCTTGTCCTTGTTCCACGCCGCCTTCAGCGTCAGCAGGCGCGCCGCCTCGAGGCGCATCTTCATGTCCGCGATCTTGGCCTGGATCATCTGGAAGCTGCCGATGGGCGCGCCGAAGGCATGCCGCTCACGCACGTAGGACAGGCTCGCCTCGTAGGCGGCGCGCGCGATGCCCACGGCCTGCGCGGCGATGCCGATCCGCCCGGCGTCGAGAATGCTCATGGCGATCTTGAAGCCGTCACCCTCGGCGCCGATCCGGTCCTCGACCTTGCAGCGGTAGTCGGTCAGCTCGATCTCGCAGGTCGCCGAGGCGCGGATGCCGAGCTTGGGCTCGGTCTTGCCGCAGGCGAAGCCCGCGTTGGCGGTGTCGATCATGAACGCCGAGACGCCTTTCGGCCCGCCCGCGGGGTCGGTCATGGCGAACAGCATGATGTATTTCGCCACCGAGCCCGAGGTGATCCAGGATTTCTTGCCGTTGATGACGTAGTCGTCGCCGTCGCGCACGGCGCGAGTACGCATGTTGGCGGCATCCGAGCCCGACTGCGGCTCGGTCAGGCCGTAGGCGGCGACGACCTCGCCCGAGGCCACCGGCGTGACGTACTTGTGCTTCTGTGCCTCGGTACCGTACTGGAGGATGCCGTTGCAGTACAGCGAGTTATTGACCGAGATGACAGTGGAATGCGCGGCGTCGGCGGCGGCGATTTCCTCCATCACCAGCGCGAAGCCGACCGCGTCCAGGCCCGCGCCGCCGTACTCCTCGGGGACTTCCACGCCCATGAAGCCGAGCTCGCCCGCCATGCGGATGGTCTCCGACGGGAACTTGCCGCTGATGTCGAACTCGGCCGCGATGGGCGCGATCTCGCGTTGCGCGAAGTCGCGCGCGGCCTGCTGGATCATCAGTTGCTCTTCGGTGAATGCGAAATCCATGATGGGTCTCCGGCGCGGTCGGTAAACGATCGTTCGATTCTACCCCGGCAGGGCATCCCCTGCGACCGCGGGGCCGCTCGCCACAGGCTTACCGGTCGACCGCGGGACCGCGCCGTCACAGGCTCCCTTCGCTCGCGAAACTTGGCAAGCTCGCTCAGTGAGCCTGTGACGTCCCGATCCCGCTGCTTCGTCGGTGGGCCTGGCGCATCATGCGGCCGAAGCCGAAGCCGAAGCCGAAGCCGATGCGGTACGGGGGGTGATGTCGACAG
>JBLRWH010000061.1:0-14997 GCA_047921395.1 Gammaproteobacteria bacterium | reverse complement strand
GGATGGCGTGGCGAGCGGCGCGATGTTCGGGAATTCCCTGTACGTGAATAACGCGCGCTACCTCACCTTCCCCGGACCCGACACCGAGTACTGGCTCACCAAGCTGGATATCAAGGATGTCCAGCCGTAACGGGCGCTGACCGAGGGACTTGCACGCGCGACCTGCCCCGTCCACGGGCGGGGCAGGTCGCGCAACCTCGAGTCCGGGTGATTGCCGGGGGCAAAAACGAGTTAAATTAGTGCCTGTCGCTCGCCCCAAGGACACAGGCACGCCGATGAACAACGAGTACCGCAGGAATCTCCCCGGCACCGACCTCGACTACTTCGATGCCCGCGCCGCGATCGAGGCCATCCAGCCCGGCAGCTACGACCGACTGCCCTATGTCTCGAAGGTGCTGGCCGAGCAACTGGTGCGCCGCTGCGAGCCCGAAGCGCTGGCCGATTCCCTGCGGCAGCTGGTGGAACGGCGGCGGGACCTGGACTTCCCCTGGTATCCCGCCCGCGTGGTGTGCCACGACATCCTCGGCCAGACTGCGCTGGTGGACCTCGCAGGGCTGCGGGACGCGATCGCGGAGAAGGGCGGCGACCCGTCGCTGGTCAACCCGGTCGTGCCGACCCAGCTGATCGTGGACCACTCGCTGGCCGTGGAAGCTGCGGGGTTCGACCCGGATGCGTTCCGCAAGAACCGCGAGATCGAGGACCGCCGCAACGAGGACCGCTTCCACTTCATCGAGTGGACCAAGACGGCGTTCAAGAACGTCGACGTCATTCCTGCGGGCAACGGCATCATGCACCAGATCAACCTGGAGAAGATGTCGCCCGTGATCCAGGTGCGCGACGGCGTGGCGTTCCCCGACACCTGCGTCGGCACGGACTCGCACACCCCGCACGTCGATTGTCTCGGCGTGATCGCCATCGGTGTCGGCGGGCTGGAGGCCGAGACCGTGATGCTGGGCCATCCGTCCATGATGCGCCTGCCTGACGTCGTGGGCGTGAAGCTCACCGGCAAGCGCCAGCCGGGCATCACGGCCACCGACATCGTGCTCGCCATCACCGAGTTCCTGCGCACGGAGCGCGTCGTGGGCGCCTGGCTGGAGTTCTTCGGCGAGGGCGCGGCGACGCTGACCATCGGCGATCGCGCCACGATTTCGAACATGACGCCGGAATACGGCGCGACCGCCGGGATGTTCTATATCGATGCGCAGACCCTCGAGTACTTGACGCTGACCGGGCGCGAGCCGGAGCAGGTGGCGCTGGTAGAGACTTACGCGAAGACCACCGGGCTGTGGGCGGACCAGCTGCGGGCGGCCGAGTATGAGCGCGTGCTGGAGTTCGACCTGTCGACCGTTGATCGCAACATGGCCGGGCCGTCCAACCCGCATCGCCGCCTGCCGACCTCGGCCCTTGCGGAACGCGGCGTCGCGGGCCACCTGGAGGAGGCGCGCGCCGAGGAAGCGGAAGGGCTGCTGCCGGACGGCGCCGTGATCATCGCCGCGATCACCTCCTGCACCAACACCTCGAACCCGCGCAACGTGGTGGCGGCCGCCCTGCTGGCGCGCAAGGCCAACGAGCGCGGCCTGGTCCGCAAGCCCTGGGTGAAGTCATCCTTCGCGCCCGGCTCGAAGGTGGCGCAGCTGTACCTGGAGGAGGCGGGGCTGCTGCCGGAGCTGGAGAAGCTCGGCTTCGGCATCGTCGCCTTCGCCTGCACGACCTGCAACGGCATGTCAGGCGCGCTGGATCCGAAGATCCAGCAGGAGATCATCGACCGGGATCTCTATGCCACGGCGGTGCTGTCCGGCAACCGCAATTTCGACGGGCGCATTCACCCTTACGCGAAACAGGCGTTCCTCGCGTCCCCGCCGCTGGTGGTGGCCTACGCGATCGCGGGCACGGTGCGCCTCGATATCGAGCGCGATGCGCTGGGCACGGACCCCGACGGCAACCCGGTGACGCTCAAGGACATCTGGCCGACAGACGAGGAGATCGACGCCATCGTGGCCGAGTACGTCAAGCCGGAGCAGTTCCGGCGCGTGTACATTCCGATGTTCGACCTGGGCAAGGTGGAGGAGGCGGCGAGCCCGCTGTACGACTGGCGGCCGACGTCGACCTACATCCGCCGCCCGCCGTACTGGGAAGGCGCCCTGGCCGGCGAACGCAGCCTGAAGGGCATGCGCCCGCTGGCCATCCTGCCGGACAACATCACCACCGACCACCTCTCGCCGTCCAACGCGATCCTCGCGAGCAGCGCGGCCGGCGAGTACCTGGCGAAGATGGGCCTGCCGGAAGAGGACTTCAACTCCTATGCCACCCACCGCGGCGACCACCTGACCGCGCAGCGCGCGACGTTCGCCAACCCGAAGCTGGTCAACGAGATGGCGATCGTCGACGGCGAGGTGAAGCAGGGCTCGCTGGCGCGTGTCGAGCCCGACGGGGTGGTGATGCGCATGTGGGAAGCGATCGAGACCTACATGGAGCGCAAGCAGCCGCTGATCATCATCGCGGGTGCGGACTACGGCCAGGGCTCCTCGCGCGACTGGGCGGCCAAGGGCGTGCGCCTCGCGGGCGTGGAGGCGATCGTGGCGGAAGGCTTCGAGCGCATCCATCGCACCAACCTGGTGGGCATGGGCGTGTTGCCGCTGGAGTTCAAGGCCGGAGAGACCCGCAAGACCTGGCGGCTGGACGGCACGGAGACTTACGACGTGGAGGGCGAGATCGCCCCGGGCGCGAGCCTGACGCTGGTGATTCATCGCCGCGACGGCGAGACCGTGCGCGTGCCCGTGACCTGCCGGCTGGACACGGCCGCCGAGGTGCGCGTCTACGAGGCGGGCGGGGTGCTGCAACGCTTCGCGCAGGACTTCCTGGAGTCCGCCGCATGAGCCGGGTCCCGCAGGTCCGGATTCCCGCCACCTACATGCGCGGCGGCACCTCAAAGGGCGTGTTCTTCAGGCTCGACGACCTGCCTGAGCGGGCCCGAGTCCCGGGCGAAGCGCGCGACAGGCTGCTGTTGCGGGTGATCGGCAGCCCGGACCCCTACGGCAAGCACACCGACGGCATGGGCGGCGCGACCTCGAGCACCAGCAAGACCGTGATCCTGTCGAAGAGCACGCGGCCGGATCACGATGTGGATTACCTGTTCGGCCAGGTCTCGATCGACAAGCCTTTCGTGGACTGGAGCGGCAACTGCGGCAATCTCACGGCGGCGGTCGGCTCGTTCGCCATCAGCAGCGGCCTGCTCGACCCGGCCCGCGTGCCGGCCGACGGCACCGCCGTGGTGCGCATCTGGCAGCAGAACATCGGCAAGACCATCATCGCCCACGTGCCGATGACCGACGGCGCAGTGCAGGAAACCGGCGACTTCGAGCTGGACGGCGTGACCTTCCCGGCCGCGGAAGTGCAGGTGGAATTTATCAGCCCGGTGGACGCGACGGACGCGATGTTCCCCACCGGCAACCTGGTCGATCAACTGGAGGTGCCGGGGGTGGGCACGTTCCCGGCGACCCTGATCAACGCCGGGATCCCGACCGTGTTCCTGAACGCGGCAGAGCTAGGCTACACCGGCTGCGAGTTGCAGGAGCCCATCAACGGCGATCCCGCGGCGCTGGCCAGGTTCGAGACCATTCGCGCGTACGGCGCCGTCAGGATGGGACTGATCGCGGACGTCGCCGAAGCCGCCGCGCGCCAGCACACGCCCAAGGTGGCCTTCGTCGCACCCCCGGTGAGCTACACGTCGTCCAGCGGCAAGGCCATTCACGCCGACGCGCTCGACCTGAACGTGCGCGCGCTGTCCATGGGCAAGCTGCACCACGCGATGATGGGCACGGCGGCGGTGGCCATCGGTACGGCGGCCGCGATTCCCGGCACCCTCGTGAACCTGGCCGCCGGAGGCGGGGAGCGCCGCGCGGTGACCTTCGGCCACCCGTCGGGCAGCCTGAAGGTCGGAGCCGCCGCCAGCCGTGTTGATGGCGAGTGGAAGGTCGAAAAGGTGGTGATGAGCCGCAGCGCGCGGGTGCTGATGGAAGGCTGGGTGCGCGTGCCCGGCGACTGTTTCTAGCCGCCCATGCAGTTCATTCGCCGGAACGTGCTGCGCCTGAGCGCGATCCCGCGTGACCTCGAGCCGGTCATCCGCATCGATGCGCGCAAGGAAACCGACCCGGAAGCGGTCGGCCTGCGGCAGGCGGATATCGACCGGATCTGGGACGAGGTCATCAAGCTCTACCGGACCGGGGTGCATCCGGCCATCACGATCAGCCTGCGCCGCCGCGGC
This sequence comes from Gammaproteobacteria bacterium, assembly GCA_047921395.1. Lineage (GTDB taxonomy): Bacteria > Pseudomonadota > Gammaproteobacteria > Steroidobacterales > XN24 > XN24. The sequence goes on along the minus strand of JBLRWH010000061.1, from coordinate 10,733 downwards.
AGGATCGTCATGGCGCGCAGCATCGGTCACGCGCGCGGCAACGGCCCGAATGACGGGCCCGACAGCGGCCCGGTCGTCGTGCAACCCGATACGCCGATGTGCCTGTTCTCCGCCTCCAAGGCGATCACCGCATTCCTGATGCACCTGGTCGCCGAGGACGGCCTGGTGGACCTGGCGCGCCCGGTGGCGTTCTACACCCCTGAGTTCGGGCGGAGGGGCAAGGAGAACATCACCCTCCACCAGGTCCTGTCCCACCGCGGTGGTATCCCGGGCCTGCGGCGGGATACGCCCATGGAAGCCATGTGGGACGAGGAAACGATCTGGGCGCTGCTGTGCGACGCGAAGCCGATCATCGCCGACGGCTCGAAGCTCGCCTACCACGCGATCACGGGCGGGTTCGTGCTGGAGCGCGTTTTGCGCACGGTCACCGGCGCAGGCATCAATGCGTACATCGACCGCAAGCTCCGCCAGCCGATGGGGATGAAGTACTTCACTTACGGCCTCGGGGCGGGACACCGGGAGGCGGTGGCGCTCAACTACGCCACCGGCCCGCGCCAGGGGCCCGTGCTGGGCGCATTGATCCGGCGCGCCCTGGGCACCAACATGGAGTCCATCGAAGAGGTCTCCAATGCGCCGCCTTTCATGGACGCCGTCATTCCGGCCGGCAACCTCTTCGGGACCGCGGAGGAGGTCTCCGCGTTCTTCCAGATGATGCTCGACGGCGGAACCTGGAAGCGCAAGCGCATCTGTGCGCGCAGCACGGTCGCCGGCGCGGTGCGGGAGGTCGGCGCGCGCAGCTTCGATCGCACGCTGCTGCTGCCGATGCGCTACAGCGCCGGCCTGATGCTCGGCGACGAGCCGTTCGGCCTGTGGGGGCCGCACAGCCGCGACGCCTTCGGGCACGTCGGGCTGATCAACAAGTTTGCCTGGGCCGACCCGCAGCGCGAGCTGTCCGTGGCGATCCTGACCTCGGGCATGCTGCTGGTCGCGCACCACTTGGTGCCGTTCGGCAGGCTGGTTCGCAGCATCGGGCAGCGGGTGCCGCGCAAGGCGCATGCGCAACCCGCCTCGTCAGTTCGCCGAACGATGCTTCAGTAGCCGCGCGCCAGGTCGACCTCCGAGAGCATGGGTTCACCCGCCACGTAGCGCCGGAGATTCTCACGGACCAGGAGCCAGCGCCGCTCGCCGGAAGCCTCGGTGCGCGCCGAGATATGCGGCGTGATGATTACCCGGGGCATGCGCCACAGGGGGTGGCCTTCCGGCAGCGGTTCGGGATCCGTCACATCGAGGCCCGCGCCGGCGATCTGCCCAGAGTCCAGCGCTGCGACAAGATCCTCGGTGACGACACTCCGGCCGCGGCCGATATTGATGAAGTAGGCGCCCCGCTTCGCCGCCCGGAAGAACGCGGCGTCGAACAGCGCCTCGGTCGCCGGGGTCAGGGGTGTCGCGTTGACGATGATGTCGGCGCGTGCAGCCAGCTCCTGCAGCTCGTGGGCGAGCCCCACGTAGCTTACGAATTCCGGGCCGCTGCGAGAACTCGAACGCGTCGCGATCACGTCCATGCCGAGCGCCTGGGCGCGCCGCGCGATCTCGGTGCCGATCCCGCCCAGGCCGACGATCAGCAGCGTGCGGTTCGCGACTTCCCAGGTCGAATCCGCGTAATCATCCAGGCCACGGTCCCAGTTTCCCTCCGCCTGGCGCAGGTGGTAGACGTCCAGGCCGCGGGCGAGCATGAGCATCATGCCGATCGCGTGTTCCGCGATGGCCGGGCCGTACAGGCGCTGGGCATTGGTCAGGATCATCCCGCGCTCCCGCAGCGCCGGGGTATCCACGCAGCGATCGACTCCGGCGCTGTAGCTCTGCACCCAGTGCAGGTCGCTGCCCGCCGCAATGAGTTCGGGGCTGCAGATCCCGAGTAATGCGCGTGCCCCCTGCAGCGAGGCTTCGGCCTCGGCGATGGAACTGATCGGCACGAGTTCCGCATCGCCCGCGACGGTTTCGAGCCAGGCGAGACGCTCCGGCGTGTCGACCGCCACCAGGATCCTGCCGGGCGGCCGCCACCCCGGGTGCTCACGCACGGGGGCCGCGCTTTGCTGCAGCTCCAGCGCCGCGATTAGTCGCGCGGTGGCGGCATCGGGGCCTTCGGCGGCCGCGGCCGAGGCCAGCATTGGTGCCAGCAGCAGCAGGACAAGCGAGCCCCACCAGGCCACGAAAGAAACTCTTGGTGAGCGCGCTGTTCGCATGGGGGGAGTCTCCGTGGTTTCCGTCCGGAACATCAGCATAGTGGAAAGTCGACGGGCGACGAAACGCCGTGACCGGTGGACGTAAAGCCTGTCCACCTCGAGGGGATCCCCGTCTATATGCGCCTCCATCGGCATGCTTTCCTGCCTGGATTTTCCGGCCGGATGACCCCGAGGACCCGACCGACTCCCCGGCGGTCAAATCCGGCGCGTTAAACAGGAGGGACGACAGGTTCGACAAGCGTGGCTGTTTTTCGTCACGTTCATCCTGGTGGCGACCTTCACCATGCTGAACCTGCGTAACCACGGAGACCTGAAACGGAGCAGAGATGATTGGCAAGACAAGCTGGTTGCTGCAACGCCTATTCAGCCAGATCTGGGTCAGGGCCGTGTCGTTTGCGGTCCTGGGTGTCGACAAGGCGAGAGTGGCGGCGGCGCAGGGATCGGTCAGCGGGTCGTCGCGGATCAGCCCGGGCTGATTAGTCGGGAGCGATGTCGCGCTAGTCGCTCCGCACATAGGGCAGCAACCGGTCGGTCTCCCGCTTGACCACCGCATAGCACTCACAGCTCAGCGTCTCCAGCTTCTGACGGTCCAGCACCTCGATCCGCCCACGGTGATACGCGATCACGTCGAGCCGCTGCAACTTGCCGGCCGCCTCGGTCACACCTTCCCGGCGCACGCCCAGCATGTTCGCGATCAGTTCCTGCGTCATCGTCAATTCATTGGACCTCAGCCGGTCCAGGGAGAGCAGCAGCCAGCGGCAAAGCTGCTGATCGATCGAGTGGTGCCGATTGCACACGGCGGTCTGCGCCATCTGCGTGATCAGGGCCTGAGTGTACTTGAGCACCAGCACCTGCAGCTCCGAATGCCGGTTGAACTCGTTCTTGAGCAGCTGCCCCGCCAACCGGTAGGCATAGCCGCTGCTCTGGACGATCGCGCGGCTGGTCGTGCTCTCGCCGCCCATGAACACGGCGATCCCGACGATCCCCTCGTTACCCACCACGGAAATTTCCGCCGAGGAACCGTTCTCCATGACGTACAGCAGGGACACGATCGAGTTGGTCGGGAAGTAGACCTGCCGGGACGATTCGCCGGATTCGTACAGCACCTTGCCCAAAGGCATGTCGACCAGCTGCAGGTTCGGAATGATCCGCTCCTGTGCGGCCGCCGGCAGGGCAGCAAGCAAGCGGTTCTGCTTGGGCGCAGGCCCCTTAGACAGGGCACTGCCCATCAGCTGATCGGTGTTGGACTCCATGTACAAGATAATGCACGTTTCTGCCCATCAGTGCGACCTCGCACATACTGCCACCCTTGGTGTGGTTGCGCACAGACCGTGCGGGTCGATGCGGAGCAGCCTCGGGCGTATCGAGAGGGCATCGCGCCCTTCTCGTGCCGACTTGGCCAGCGTCGCGCCGAAGGAGTTCACGTGGCCGTCTCACTTCCCGTCCCAGAATCCAACACGCTGCTCGCCGCCCTGCCGCCCAGGATACGCAAGCAGTGCCTGTCCTTGTGCGAACCATTCGAGATGGAATTCGGCGCCGTGCTGTGCGACGTCGAAACGCCCTACCAGCATGCTTATTTTCCCACCAGCGGCCTGATCTCACTGGTGTCGGGACTGCATGATCACACTCCGCTGGAAATGGCGCTCATCGGCCAGGATGGGATGCTCGGGGCGACCCTGTTGCTGGGAATCAACACAGCCCCGATCCGGGCAGTCGTGCACGCCCCCGGGTTGGCCCTGCGCATCACGGTGGGGAACTTGCAGCAGCAGATGCGCGATTCGGCGGCACTGCGCAAGATCCTGAGCCGCTACCTTTACATGCGGCTGGTCGAGCTGTCGCTGGTCGGAGGATGTATACGCTATCACCGGATCGAGCAGCGCCTGGCGCGCGCGCTCCTGCTCGCCCACGACGGGTCGCGAGACGACTCCTTTTACCTGACCCACGGCTACCTGGCGGACATGCTCGGCGTGCGCCGCAGCAGCATCACGATCGCCGCCGGGGACCTGCAGGGGCGCAAGCTCATCAGCTACACGCGCGGCAACATCAGGATGCTCGATCGCCTGGGCCTGGAGGCCATGTCCTGCGAGTGCTACGAGGTCCTGCAGACGCGCCGGGACGTCTAGCGGCAGGGCGGACCCGCGCCGCGCTATGCGCGCCATCGTACAGAGGGCCCCCGGTCCACCTTGTTAGCCTTGACTTGTGAGAGCAGTGAATCGCTGCGATCCAATCACCACGCACGGCCCTTGGCGCGCGTGATAGCCATCTCCAAGGAGTCGCATTATGAGAAACAATAACGGCGTCGTGGTCGCCCTTACGCTGGCAGCCATGCTGGTGACGTCAATGCCGGCCACGGCGGGCATCGTGGGCACGGAGCATATGGTGGCGCAGGAAACGCGCTCGCATACGCTGGACAGGATCGACACGATCCTCACGGGAGAGACGGTCGCCTCCCAGCTCGTGGCCTGGGGCGTCGCGCCAGAAATGGTCAGGGAACGGATGGCGGCGATGTCGGACTCAGAACTGCAGCAGCTGGCGGCCAACATGGAAACCGACCCGGCCGGCGGCGTGCTGGTCGTGATCGGCGTGGTGTTCGTGGTCCTGCTCATTCTCGAGCTCGTCGGGGTCACCAACATCTTCCGCAGGGTCTGAACCTGCGGTCGCGACGGCCGCCGCAGCCCGAGAGGTGCTGCGGCGGTGCGGTCGCGCTTTGCCATGCGCGTACAGATCCTGGTACTTGTCGCGATCGTGCAGCTTGCGCTGGGTGCCTGCGCCGTGGGTCCCGAACAACGCGTGCTTCGCGCGGCCGGCTCACCGGTCGAACTCGCCCAGGTCCCGTTCTTCCCGCAGGAGCAATACCAGTGCGGCCCGGCGGCGCTCGCCACGGTGCTCGTGCACAGCGGCGTCGACGTGTCGCCGCAGGAACTGGTCACGCGCGTCTACGTTCCCGGTCGCAAAGGCAGCCTGCAAGCCGAGATGCTCGCGGCGACGCGCAGCCAGGGGCGTGTTCCCTATGTGCTGCCGGAATCGCTCGCGCCCATCCTGATGGAACTGCGCGCCGGTCAGCCCGTGCTGTTGCTGCAGAACCTGGGGCTCGATCGCTGGCCCGTATGGCATTACGCGGTGCTGATCGGCTTCGAGCCTGAGAAGGAGAAATTCCTGCTGCGCTCCGGCACCACGCGCCGGGAGGAGCGGGCGGCGGTGCCGTTTCTAGCCAGCTGGGACCGGGGCGGGCGCTGGTCAATGGTTGCAGTGCAGGCCGGCGAACCGCCTGCCAGCGCCGATGTGCTCGGCTGGCTGCGCGCGGTGGCACCGTTCGAGTCCACGGGGAAGCTCGACCTCGCTGCGGAGGGCTACATGGCGGCGGTCGCACGCTGGCCGGAGGAGGCCATGGCGTGGACTGCGCTGGGAAACGTGCGCTATCTGCAGCGCGACCTGGCGGCCGCCGAAGCGGCCTACCTGAAGGCGCTGGAACTGTCGCCCGGGTTCCGGACGGCGTGCAACAACCTCGCGGAGACGCTCAAGGAACTCGCCGCCGCAGGAGAAATATCCTGCGACGGCGAGAGCGCCTGTGCAGATGCGTGCGACTCGGGCCCTTAGGACCTGCGCGGCGCCACCAGCAGCACCCCGCCGCCGATCAGTGCGGCGAGCCCGGCCCACAGGGGAATGTTGACGCGCTGCTTGTCCTTCACCTCCAGGTGCAACGAACCGATGTCGGCCGAGTGCGTCTCCTTGGTGTAGCTGAACCCGCCATAGGCGAGCCCGAGCCCGCCGCCGACGATCAGGATGAGCGCGAGAATCTTGAGGGCATCCATGTGAATCTCCAGTGGACGGGTGGCCCCGGCCTCGAGTTTTTGCGAGTTTGTACGGATGTAAAGTAACGCTCGCCCGCCGTGTCCGTCGGTCTGGTACCGCACACGATGGCTGGTGCCGGCGCCCGTGCCTCTGTGTACCCCAGCGCACAGACGTGGGGCACCAACCTGCCTGAATCTAGACCCGTCGGCAGAGAATTTTCCGGGTCCGCCCCCCCTCCTGAAATCAGCTTCCTCAATCCCCGAGACAGGCTGAAAACGGATCTGGACTTGCCCGTTTGCGCCAGGTGCGTAAACGGGCTTTTTTACCGGTGGGTTGCGTACGTTTGCGCACGGAAGGCGGGTCGTCTCCCGGTGTAAACAGAACCCGCTACCCTGGAGAAACAGTCATGCAGACGCGCCTCGCCTTTCCGCTACTCGCCGCCATGATTTCGCTCGCGGCGTGCGCGACCAACCCCGTGACGGGAGATCGCGAGCTTGCCCTCGTCTCGGAGAGCCAGGAAATCCAGATCGGGCGTAACGTCGCTGAGCAGGCCGAGCGACAGTTCGGGCTGGTCGAGGATGATGCCCTGCAGGCCTACGTACACCGTCTCGGGACGCAGCTTGCGCAAGCGTCCGAGCGGCCGGAGTTGCCCTGGGCGTTCCGCGTGGCTGATGATCCGACGCCCAATGCCTTTGCCGCCCCTGGCGGATTCATTTTCGTCACGCGGGGGCTCCTGGCGTTGCTGTGCAACGAGGCGGAGCTGGTGACCGTGATCGGTCATGAGATCGGGCACGTGACGGCGCGTCACTCCGTGGCCATGATGAGCCGCGCGCAGCTTGCCCAGCTCGGACTTGGGATCGGCTCGATGCTAAGTCCCACGGTCGCTCAGTTTGGCGACCTGGCGGCCGGCGGCCTGCAACTGTTGTTCCTGAGCTACGGCCGGGATGCGGAACGCGAGGCCGACGACCTCGGCTACCGGTATGCGCTCGAGCAGGGTTACGACGTCCGCGAAATGGTGAATGTCTTCGCGGCCCTGCAGCAGTCGGCGCAGATGGCCGGCCAGAGTCAGGTCCCGAGCTGGCTGGCATCCCATCCCTATCCAGAGGACAGGATCGCCAGGATCGACAAGCGCCTGGCGATCTTGCCGGCGGCCGCCCCGCCGCGGCGCATCGGCGAGGACGACTACCTGGCGCACATTGACGGGCTGGTCTATGGCGACAATCCCCGCGACGGTTACTTCGAGGCGAACCGCTTCATTCATCCGGAGCTGGCATTCCGGATCGACTTTCCGCGCGGCTGGCGCACGCAGAACCTGACCGACGCAGTCGTAGCCGGCAGTCCCGGGGAGGACGCGCTGATTCAGCTGATGCTGGTGCCCGGCACCTTGAAAGAGGCGGCCAACGCATTCTTCGCCCAGCAAGGCCTGACCGCGAGCCGGGTCGGCTCCCAACAGGTGAACGGCCTGCCGGCGATCACCGGCGCATTCGAGGCGCAGACCGGGCAGACGAAGCTGGGCGGGGTCGTGACCTTCGTCGCGCTGGACGGCCGCACCTACAGGATCCTTGCCTACACACCGGTCGCGAAGCAAGGCGACTACGAGCAGACCTTCCACGTCGCCATGAAGTCGTTCGCACGTCTCACCAACGCAACGGCACTGGCCCGCCAGCCTCAGCGCATTACGATCGTGCATGTCCGGCGGGCCATGACGGTGGCCGAGTTCAACAAGGCGTATCCGTCGGTGATCCCGGTGGAGGAGCTTGCCCTGATCAACCAGCTTTCGGGTCCGCAGGCGGTGATGCCGGCGGACTTCAAGGCCAAGCGCGTCGTGGTGCAGTGAGCCAGCAGGCCCGGGCTGGGGGACAGCTTATGTACGAATACGTACGGAGCGGGCCCGAATGTCGGCTAGACTTCGCTTACCGGACGAGTGGATTTTCCGTGACGTTGCCGTATGACCGCTGCGCGCCTCCCACAACAGAACCTGCTTCTGGGCGCTCTCCCGGAGGTGGTGCAGGCGCGCCTGGCTCCGCACCTGAAGCTCGTGGAAATGCCCCTGGACAGGGTGCTCTACGAGCCGGGAGACAGGATTCGCCACGTCTATTTTCCAACGGAATCAATTGTTTCTCTCCTGTACGTGATGGAGAACGGCGACTCCGCTGAGATCTCGGTGGTCGGCAACGAGGGCGCCGTCGGCATGGCGCTTTTCATGGGTGGCCAGTCCACGCCCAGCCGGGCGCTCGTGCAGAGCGCCGGCCATGCCTTTCGGGTATCAGGGCAGGCATTCCTGGCTGAGTTCGACCGCCACCAGGATTTGCAGTACTGGATGTTGCGGTATACCCAGGCCCTGATCACGCAGATGGCGCAGACGGCGGTGTGCAACCGCCACCACAATATCGACCAGCAATTGTGCCGCTGGCTGCTGCTCTCCCTGGATCGCCTGCCGGACTACCAGCTGGTGATGACGCAGGAGTTGATCGCCAACATGCTTGGCGTGCGGCGCGAGGGCGTCACCGAGGCCGCTGGCAAGCTTCAGGCAGAGGGCGTCATCGAGTACCACCGCGGGCATATCACCGTGCTCGACCGGCCCAGGCTGGAGCAGCTGTGCTGTGAGTGCTACGCGGTCGTGAAGCGGGAAACGGAGCGGTTGTTGCCGTACACGGCCGCTCGCCGCGACGCCTGATCCGGGCCCAGCCAAGCGGCGCCATCCGCGCGCCGTGCGAATTTCTGATTGCAGCTACGTGCGCCAACGTGCCGTGTGCGTTTTCGTACAGACGGGTGTTCCGCGTTTGTTTGAAACTGGCCATCGATCTCCTGGACGATTCACTCGCAAATCAAGTCAAAATTATGAAAGTTTCAGAAATGTTGCTGTGGATCCTTGGCACGACGCTGCTCGCCATCTTTTCCGGCGCCTATTCCTGGGGCGGGCACCAGCGCGGGGAGCACCTGGCGTCGTTCGCAGACGTGCGGCAACCGGCACCTGTCCACTGGCTGAGCGATGCGCACGCGGATGAAGCTGCGCCTGCCGGGCTGGCAGACAGGTCGGCATTGCCCGGCACCATGGGCACTGTCGGCATCGGCGACGGGCGGGTGCTCGATGACATCGGTGAACCAATACTCACGCTGGTGAGTTGCTATGCCCTCCATTTCATCGACAGCGAGCCACAGCGCTACATCGTGGGTGCGACTGTGCCCGATCGCTCGATGTAATCAGGCAGAACGCGGTGCGCAAACAGCAGCCTGATCGCAATCGCGGTGTAGGAATGTTCAGGCAGCACATGAGCCTGATAAGAATGGAGCGGGGGCTTCCGGCGATACCGGCGGGCGCCGAAGGGCAGGAGCTGTTTAGCGCTGAACTGGCAGTCCGGTTATACGAATTCTCTCCGCTGGGAATCTGCCTGTCCGACAGGGCGGGCCGCTGTATCTATTCCAATGCGGCATATCTTGAAATCATGGGGCTGACGCACGAGCAGGCGCGCGGCGCGCGGTGGAGCGGGTCTCTTCATCCGGACGACCGGGAACGGGTCAACGCCGAGTGGCTGGAGGCCGTCAGATCCAGGCGCTCTTTCCAGACGGAGGTCCGCGTGCAGCGGCGGGACGGCGGCACGGTGTGGGCGCGGCTACACGGCTCAATCGCACAGGGGGAGGACGGATCCCACGCCACCCTGTTGTTGATCGATGACATCACTGACCGGAAGGCGACCGAGTCAGTGCTGCGCGATTCAGACGAAGCGCTATTTGCGGAGCGAGAGCGGGCCCAGGTGACGCTGGACTCGATTGGCGACGCGGTGCTCGTGACGGACCTTGCAGGCACCGTGACCTATCTGAACCTGGAGGCGGAGAACTTGACCGGCTGGTCGCGCGAGGACGCAATGGGTGAACCCCTTGAAAGGGTATTCCAGATCGTTGACGGCGAGTCGCGCAATACCGCCCCGAACCCGGCGCAGCGCGCCATCGCGGAAGATCGTACGGTCGGCCTGGCGATCGGCTGCGTGCTCCTCAGGCGAGATGGAACCGAGATCGGGATCGAGGATTCTGCGGCCCCCATCCACGACCGTGACGGCGCCGTGACCGGCGCGGTCATCGTGTTCCACGATGCGGCCCGATCACGCTTGATGTCTGAGCAGATGGCGCACCTGGCCCAGCACGACCACCTCACCGGGCTGGGCAACACGGTGTTGCTGGCAGAGCGCCTGGCCCAGGTGGTACGCCTTGCGCGACGCCATCGCAAGCAGGCGGCTCTATTGTTCATCGACCTGAACCGGTTCAAGGACATAAATGATGCGCACGGCCACAACTTTGGCGACGAGATCCTCAGGGCCGTCGCCCGCCGCCTCGAGGCCTGCGTGCGGGAGAGCGATACGGTATGCCGGCGCGGGGGCGACGAGTTCGTGATCCTGTTGACGGAGATCGAGTGCCGACGCGATGCGGCCCAGGTGGCCGAAAAAATTCTTGCGGCCATTTCCACGCAGCTCGTCATCGATGGTCGTGCCGTGCGGGCCAGTGCCAGCATAGGGATCAGTCTCTACCCGGACGACGGCCGTGACGCTCATGCCTTGACGCGAGGCGCCGATCTGGCCATGTACCAGGCGAAGGCAGGCGGCCAGGTGGGTGGTTATCGCTTCGCCGGGATGTCCCGCCCCGGCGAAGCGATCAGGGCGTTTACTTCGGCACGTAGCTGAATTTCTGACCGCCCACGGCGGC
>JBLRWH010000060.1:0-15107 GCA_047921395.1 Gammaproteobacteria bacterium | reverse complement strand
GGGTCGCTGCCCACAACGACATAGTCGGTTTTTGCAGACACGCTACCCGTGACCTTGCCACCCAGGCTCTCGATGCGTTCGCGAGCCTCGTCGCGCGTCATCGACTCCAGCGTGCCAGTCAGAACAAAGATCTTCCCCTGGAGAGGCAGGCCACCTGCAGCGGCCTCCTCGACGGGCCAACTTACGCCATGTTTCCTCAGGGATTCGATTACCTTGAGATTGTCGCGTTGGCGGAAGAACTCGTGCACATGCTGCGCCACGACCGGTCCGACATCGGGCACCGCTTCCAGTGCATCCTGCTCCGCCTTTGCGAGGGCGTCCATATCACCGAAGTAACGGGCCAGGTTTGCAGCCGTCACCTCGCCGACCTCAGGAATGCCGAGCGCAAAAAGGAATCTCGGGAGGGTCGTGTTTTTGCTGCGCTCGATGGCGGCAACAATGTTCGCGGCTGACTTCTCGCCCAGTCGCTCCAGGCGAGATAGCGCCTCGGCCGTGAGATGATACAGGTCGGCCGGCGTCCGAACCGTTGTCTCATCCACGCCGCTGTCGACGAGCTGCTCGATAATCTTTGTTCCCAGCCCCTCGATATCCATGGCGCGACGGGACGCGAAGTGCCGGAGCTTTTCCTTGCGTTGCGCCGGGCAGAACAGGCCTCCGGAGCAACGGGCCACGGCTTGCCCTTCCGGCCGCACCACGTCCGAGCCGCAGACAGGACACTTGCCTGGCAACCGGATCGGCGGCGGACTGCCCACGCGGCGCTCATGCAATACGCGGACGACTTCCGGGATCACGTCGCCGGCGCGCCGCACGATGACGGTGTCGCCGACACGAACGTCCTTGCGCTCGATCTCGTCGATATTGTGCAGGGTGGCATTGCTGACTGTTACGCCACCGACGAACACGGGCTCGAGGCGCGCCACCGGAGTCAGCGCCCCCGTGCGGCCGACCTGGAAGTCGACGCCACTCAGCACCGTCGTGACCTCCTGGGCGGGAAACTTGAATGCGATGGCCCAGCGCGGCGCACGGGATACGAAGCCCAAGGCTTGCTGCAGCTCGATGCGATCCACCTTGAGTACGATCCCATCGATCTCGTATGGCAGCGAGTCACGCCTTGCGGCGATCTCATCGTAGTACGCCTGGCAGCCCTCTGCGCCCTGCACCAGCCTGCTCACCGGGGATACGCGCACACCCCACTCCTTGAGCTGGTGCAAAATTTCGCTATGCCGGTCCGGCAGTGCACCGTCCTCGAAGTGACCCACTCCATAGGCAAAGAATTCGAGCGGACGAGAGGCGGTGATTCTTGGATCCAGTTGCCGCAGCGTGCCCGCGGCAGCATTGCGTGGGTTGACGAAGGTCTTCGCGCCCTCCTCGGCCAGGCGCGCGTTGAGGGCGGCGAAGCCAGCCTTGGGCATGTAGACCTCGCCACGAACCTCGAGCCTCGCCGGCGACCGTCCACCACGCAGCTTGAGGGGCACCGCGTCGATCGTCCGGACATTGTGCGTGATGTCCTCGCCGGTCTGGCCATCGCCGCGGGTTGCACCGCGGACCAGGCGTCCACGCTCATACAGCAGGCTGACGGCCACGCCGTCGAGCTTGGTCTCGGCGGAGTAGTCGATCGGCTCGTCTGACTTGAGTCGATCCCGGATGCGCCGATCGAAGGCGACCAGTTCTTCCGCAGAAAACGCGTTGTCGAGTGACAGCATCGGCACGAGATGCCGGACTTCGTTGAATCCCGCGACGGGCGCGCCTCCGACTCGCTGTGTGGGCGAGTCCTCCGTGCACAGCTCGGGATGAGCGGCCTCAAGCGCTTGCAGCTCGCGGAACATGCGGTCGTACTCGACGTCCGGAATTTCCGGATCGTCCAGCACGTAGTAGCGGTAATTATGGTGCTCGAGCTGCTTGCGTAGTTCGGCGATGCGCTGCGCAGCCCCATCAGGCCCAGCGCTCACGGCAGGTCTCCTGGCCTCCCGCTGCCTGCACTCAGCTTGCTCCGCCGGTGATACTCGACGACCTGCTCGCGCAACCAGCCAGCCTGCTGCATGGTGAGGGCGTTGCCCTTGTCGTCCAGCACCTCTGCATCGAGGCGTTCGGCAAGGCGACGTGCGCAGGTGAACATCCCGTCCAGTGCGCTGAGCGGCTCAGGCGGTCCAGGGAGGACCATGAACATCGACACGCCCGGACAGCGCAGCTCATGCATTTTCTCGATCTCGAAACTGCCGGGCTCCACCAGGCTTGCGACGAGAAATCGGCTGCGTCTGCGCTCGTCCAGGGAATGAAAGGCGCCGAAGCGTCCGAACTCAAGCCCTTCCGCAGAGAACGCCTTGACGAGGTCGGAGCCGTCGAAGCCGGCCGGCTGTCGTGCACGCAGGCGCAATGCCACGATCAACTGCTCGCCCTCGGCCGGGATCGCGGGGGTATCGACGTCGGGGGCCTCGAGCGGCTCGGCGGCGGCGGGTTCGTCGTCGAGCTCGATTTCAGGCAAGAGGTCATCGGCCGGCGCACCACGCCAGGCCCCGAATCGCTCGCCCAGCCCAGGCTCACGCCGCCCGGGGTCGATCTCCGACCCGGAGCGGTCCCGACGGCTCCATATGTAGACCCCGATGATCAGGGCTACCCCTAGCGCGGTCAGTATCCAGCGAAGCTCCGGCACGTGTCGCGGCTCTCCTGCCAGCTAGCCCGCCACCATCTGCACGGCCTCGTCGATATCCACGGCTACCAGCCGTGACACGCCGGGCTCGTGCATGGTCACACCAGTCAGCTGGTTGACCAATTCCATGGTGGTCTTGTTGTGGGTGATGATGATGAACTGAACCGTCTCGGACATCGTCCGGACTATATCGCAGAAACGCCCGACATTCGCGTCATCCAGCGGCGCGTCCACCTCGTCGAGCATGCAGAACGGCGCCGGGTTCAGCTGGAAAATAGCGAACACGAGTGCCACCGCGGTCAGTGCCTTCTCGCCGCCGGACATGAGCTGGATGGTGCTGATCCGCTTGCCCGGCGGGCGCGCCATGACGGCGACGCCGGCCTCGAGCAGGTCGTCCGACTCGAGTTCCAGGTAGGCGTGCCCGCCCCCGAACAGCTTCGGGAAGAGCTCCTGCATCCCCGCATTGACGCGATCGAACGTTTCCTTAAAGCGGGTACGGGTCTCGCGGTCGATGCGGCGGATCGCGTTCTCCAGCGTGTTCAGCGCGTCGTTCAGGTCGGCGAGCTGTGCGTCCAGGTAGCCCTTGCGGTCGGTCTGTTCCTTCAACTCGTCGATCGACGCCAGGTTGATCGGCCCGAGCCGCTCGATCCGCCCGGCAAGCTGCGCGAGACGCTCCTCCCAGCTATGAGCCTCGGCGCCCTCCGGTAACTCTGCGCGCAGGGCGTCCAGCTCGAACCCGCTGGCCGCGAACTGCTCGAGCGCCGTCTGCAGGCGTACGCTGACCTCCCGAGCCGCCAGGCGCAGGCCTTCCAGGTCCTGGCGGACTGCCTCGACGGTCTGGCCACGGGCCGCGCACTGCTCCTGCAGGTCGCGCAGCTCGGCTTCCTGCGATTGCACGGTGCGCCGCGCCGCCGCCAGCTGCTCGTCCACCTCGACCCGCTGTGCGAGCAGCGCCTCCAGCGCCTGCTGGCGTTCGGCCAGTGGTGCGATGGCGGATTCGAGTTGCCGCTCGAGCTCCTGCTTGCGGCCCGAGAATCGGGCCATCTGCTCCTGGAAACGCTGCATGCTCAGGCCGGCCGAGTCGAGGCTCGACCGCCGTGATTCGATGCGGATGGCGATTTCCTGGGCCACCGCGCGGTCGGCGCGCGCCGTCTCCCGTGCCGCCTGCATGGCCCCCTGCAGGCGCTCGCGCTCGGCCTCGAGGCCTTGCCGGCGTCCCTCGAACCCGCCCATCAGCTCGATGCCCTCCTGCAGGCGGCTGCGACTCTGCCGGATCGCACCGTCGGCTTCGCCGAGGTGCGTCTCGATCTCGCCGATCTCGCGCTCGAGGCCCTGCAGTCGCTGCGTATTCTGCTCGAGGCGCGAGCGCGCGGTCTGCAGGCTCGCTTCCAGCCCGGCCGCGGTACGATGGGCTTCGGCGGCCTGCTGGCGTACCTCGTCTCGCGATGCCTCCAGCATGGCCAGTCGCGCGCGAATCTCCTCGTGGCGGGCCGAGAGTTCCTCGACTTCATAGGCCGCACCGCCGATCGAGGCGCGCAGCTCGCGGATCTCCTGCTCGCGCGCCAACACGCCGGACCGTGGATCCTCGGCACGGTTGACCCGCAGCCAGTTCGCCCCCAGCCAGATCCCGTCGCGCGTAATCACCGACTCGCCATCGCCGAGCGTCCTGCGCTTCGCGAGGGCGGCCCCGAGGTCCTCGACCGCATGTACGCCACGCAGCAGGCCGATGGCGCCTGGCGCACCCGTGACGCGGTGAGCAAGCATCGCCGGGTCCGCCTGGGGCGCTCCGGCGGCGGCAATCTCGAGAAAGCTGGCGGCGCCGTGCGTCAGGCCATCCAGCGCCGTGGCCACTTCGTCGAGTCCCTCCACGCAGACCGCCTCCAGGTAATCCCCCAGCACGGTCTCCACGGCGCGTTCCCAGCCCGACTCGACCGAGAGTCTCTCGGCCAGCCGCGGACGTTCCGCGAGCCCCTGGCCACTCAACCATTCGGTGACCTGGCTGCCGCGCCGGCCGAGGGCGGCCTCCTGCAGCGCCTCGAGCGAAGCCAGCGTGCCCCGCAGGGTCTGCAACGCGCTTCGCCCCTCGTCCAGTTGCGCCACGAGCTGGCGATCCGCGTCGCGCAATGCCACGATTTCGTCTCGCACTGCGACGTCGCGCGCCTGCGTGTCTTGCTCGAGTTCGCGGGCGCGGCCCAGTTCCAGCACCAGGGTGTCGAGGTCCTCGCTGCCGGCCTCCGCGACCAGCCGCGCGCGTTCCTCTTCCAGCCGCTTGCGGCGCTCGGCCAGCCTGGCGAGCTGCCCGTCGAGCTGCTCGATCCGCGCCCGTTCCACTTCCACCGTCTCCCTGGCATCGCTGGCTTCGCGGTTGAAACTCTCCCAGCCCGACTGCCAGTCCTGCATCGCCTGTTCGGCGATGCGCAGCGCCTCTGCCGAAGACGCCTCGGCGTTGCGTGCGGCATCCAGCTCCGGCCCCAGCGTGCCCAGCGCCTGGTTCAGCTCGGCGAGCAGCGCCGTATCGCGCTCGAGATGATGACGAATATCGTGGATACCCTGGTCCGCCTGCTCCAGTTCCTGGACCTGTCGCTGGCGCAATTCCTTGGCATGCTGGATGGCTTGCTCGAGGCGGGCAATCTCCGCGCCGATCCGGTAGTAGCTGCCCTGGACCGTGTTGAGCGCCTCGCTGTCCTCGCGGTGCCGCTCGCGCGCGCTCTCGAGCTCGGCCTCGACGCGCCGCAATTCGGCGACCGCCGCCTGCAAGCCGGTCTCCTGTTCGCCGAGCGCCGTCTTGTGCGTGCCCTCCTCGGCCTCCAGCACTGCGAGCCGCAACGCCAGCAGCTCCGCTTCCAGCCGGCGCTCCTCGGCCTTCATTTCCCGGTAACGCTCGGCCGTCCTGGCCTGCCGTTGCAGGTGGCGAATCTGCTTTTCGACCTCGTCGCGCAGGTCGTTGAGGCGATCGAGGTTCTCGCGCGTGTGCCGGATGCGGGTCTCGGTCTCGCGCCGGCGATCCTTGTACTTCGAGATTCCAGCGGCTTCCTCGAGGTACATCCGGAGCTCTTCCGGCTTCGCCTCGATGAGTCGCGAGATCATCCCTTGCTCGATGATGGCGTAGCTGCGCGGGCCGAGCCCGGTGCCCAGGAACAGCCCCGTGATGTCCTTGCGGCGGCAGCGCGCCCCGTTCAGGAAATAATTCGAGGTCCCGTCCCGGGACAGCACACGCCGGGCTGAGAGTTCCGCAAAACTCGCGTACTGGCCGCCCGCCGAGCCATCCGAGTTATCGAACACGAGCTCGATGGACGCCGTGCCGACCGGCTTGCGGGCGCTCGAACCATTGAAGATCACGTCGGTCATTGAATCGCCGCGCAGGTGCTTGGCCGAACTCTCGCCCATGACCCAGCGAACGGCGTCGATGACGTTGGACTTGCCACAGCCGTTCGGCCCGACCACGCCGATCAGGTTACTTGGAAAACGGATCGTGGTCGGATCGACAAACGACTTGAATCCGGCCAGCTTGATCTTGCTGAGACGCATGCGGTAGAGGGTTTCCGGGGGAAAACAGGAAGGTAAACAACGTAACCGCGCTAGTGTAAAGTAATTCCCCTTCTTTTCCAGCCGCCGTGCAGCCGGGGATACTCCGCCGCAGCGGCCTGCCAATACAGGAGTCATGCCTTGCAAGACCTGCACGCGCTGGGCGCGGAGACTGCGCCCAATCGGGACCTGGACACGTTTCCCAACCCGGCGCCCGAGAGCGACTACACCATCCGGATCCGCATCCCGGAGTTCACCTGCCTGTGCCCGAAGACCGGCCAGCCCGACTTCGCCGAGATCCTGCTCGAATACGTGCCCGATCAGCGCTGTATCGAGCTGAAGTCGTTGAAGCTCTACATGTGGAGTTTCCGTAACGAGGGCGCGTTCCACGAGGCGATCACGAACCGCATGCTGGCGGACCTGCGCGATCGGCTGGAACCACGCTTCATTCGGGTCAGCGCCGACTTCAACGTGCGCGGCGGGCTGTATACCTCGGTCGTGGCCGAATATCGCCAGCAAGCCTGGATTCCCGCCTCCCCGGTGCAGCTTCCCTGAGCCCGACTGCTGTACCCTGTCGGGACTGGACTCGGAAGCCGAAACGGGCTAAAAAGCGCAGTTTGTATCGTCGACCTCTGCCGACCCTGTCAGGGGTCGACAACGGAAATTCAACTGAACCGAATATCGCCATCCGCCGGGAGGCAATGATGCCCGCGAGCAAGAGCAGCAAGAAGAAATCACCCGCCGCCAAGTCCGGGAGTGCCGGCAAGGCCGCCGCGCCCAGGAAAGCGCCCGCCAGCAAGACCGCTGCTGCAAAAAAGACCGCTGCCAAAAAGGCGCCGGCAAGGAAGCCCACCGTGAAAAAGCCCCCCGCAAAGAAAGCTCCGGCCAAGAAAGCTCCGGCCGCCAAGAAGGCTGCCGTAAAGAAAACCCCGGCGAAAAAGCCGGCGGCCAAGAAGGCTGTGGCCAAGAAGCCGGTCGCGAAAAAGGCCGCCGCGACCAAGGCGCCTGCCAAGCCAGTCGCGGCCAAGAAACCAGCCGCGCCCAAGGCGCCGGCGAAGAAGGCCTCAGCCACCAAGAAGTCACTGCTCGTGAAGAAGAAGCCGCTGGCCATCAAGCCCGAGCAGCCTGAACCCAGTTTCGGCTTCTCCGGTCCACTGAAGGCTTTCAAGCCTTACCAGCCGGCCCCCCGTGAGGAGTACATGAGCGATGCCATGCGGGAGCACTTCCGCAAAATCCTGGTCACCTGGCAGCAGGAGCTCATGGAAGAAGTCGACCGCACCGTCCATCACATGAAGGACGAAGCGGCCAATTTCCCGGATCCCAACGACCGGGCGACCCAGGAGTCGGAGTTTGGTCTCGAGTTGCGCACCCGCGACCGGGAGCGCAAGCTGCTGAAGAAGATCGAGCAGGCGCTTGGCCGCATCGAGGACGGCAGCTACGGATTCTGCTCGGAGACCGGCGAGGAAATCGGCCTGCGGCGCCTCGAGGCGCGTCCCGTCGCCACCCTGACCGTCGAGGCCCAGGAGCGTCGCGAGCTTGCCGAGAAGCAGTACCGGGATCGGGACGACCGCTGATGCCCAGCCCGGCGAGGCCTCGCCGGGGACGCCGGACGTAAGCTACCGGGGGCGTTTCGCGCCCTCGCCGACCGGCCCGCTGCATTTTGGCTCCCTGCTGGCCGCGGCCGGCAGCTGGCTGGATGCGCGCGCGGCTGGCGGCGAATGGCTGCTACGGATCGAGGATCTGGATCCGCCGCGCGAGCCTCCCGGAGCCATCGACGAAATACTGCGGACCCTGGAGGCCTTCGGCCTGTGGTGGGACGGCGTAGTGGTCTTGCAGAGCCACCGCCTGCCGCTCTACGAGGCCGCATTGGACCAGCTGGGCGCGGCGGGCTGGGCCTATCCTTGCACCTGCAGCCGCAAGCGAATCGAGGCCGCGAACCGTGAGCGCGGTCGCCCTGGAGACCGCAGCTACCCGGGAACCTGCCGGACGCTGCCGGCCGCTGCCGCCAGAAAAACCCGGATTCTGCGCGTTCGCACCACGCCCGAGCCCATGGCGATCGTGGACCGGCTGCAAGGCTCCTTCCAGCAGTCCCTGGAGCGCGAGGTCGGCGACTTCGTGCTGCGGCGCCGGGAAGGCTTTATCGCCTACCAGCTTGCCGTCGTGGTGGATGACGCCTTGCAGGGGATCACGGACGTGGTGCGCGGCACCGACCTGCTCGATTCGACGCCACGCCAGGTCTGGCTGCAGCGTCTGCTCGACTATCCCACGCCCCGTTACATGCACCTGCCCATCGTGATCGCGCCCGGCGGCGAGAAACTCAGCAAGCAGACGGGCGCGGCGGCGGTCGACGCGCGGTGCGCGGATGAGCTCGGCTGGCGCATTCTGGCCGCTCTTGGCCAGGCCCCGCCGCCGGAACTCCGGGGCGCGGCCCCTGCGGAACTCTGGGCCTGGGCTGTCCCTCACTGGCGCCCGCAGCAACTTGGGGGTATCCGCAACATACCCGCACCATGAATACTTTGGCTGCAGTGCAAAAATCGATTATCTTTAGGGGCACTGCAACATGCCCATCCATCCAAAGTGCGCGCCACGCGGCGGCCATGAACGGAAGCAGGTTATGAGCGAGCCACGCATTATCAAGAAGTATCCGAACCGCCGCCTCTACGACACCGAGGAGAGCCGCTACATCACGTTGACCGACATCAAGCGGTTAGTCGTCGAGAAAGTCGATTTCGTGGTGGTCGAAAAGAAGACCGGCAAGGACATCACCCGCAGCATCATGCTCCAGGTCATCAGCGAGCAGGAGCAGAGCGGCGAGCCGATCATGAGCCGGGATTTCCTGTCCCAGATCATCCGCTCCTACGGCAGCGCGATGCAAGGGATGGTCGGCGGCTACCTCGACCAGAGCCTCAGGCTCTTCATGGGCCAGCAGCAGCAGCTGCGGGACCGCGTGAAGGAAGTGGTCGGCGTCGACCCGGTCGGCATGGTCGCGGGCATTGCCCAGAAGAACTACCAGCGCTGGAAGGCCCTGCAGGAAGAAATCTTCCGGAACTTCGCCTCGTCGCGCCACGAGAGCGACGGCGAACCACGCGCGAAGACGCCGCGGAACGGCAAGCGCTGAGCCGGCGCCGGCCACGGCCGGCGTCAAGAATGATTCCAGATGCCGTTGACAAGCCCGGCTGACGCTGATATTGTGCATCGCGTCAATTGATGCATTGCATCATCCCTTGACGACTCCTCCAATTGGTCGCTTCATGCGTCCTTTTAAGCCCCTGCCATTGGCGGGGGCTTTTTTTTGGTTCTTCGCGCGAGTCGATTTCCCTGCAAGGCGGCTCGCGATGAAAAAGGGCGGATGCCCTGCGGCACCCGCCCTTTGCTACGTCCTGCTTGCGTCCCGTCAGGCCGCGTCGACGTCCCGCATGCTGAGACGGATCCGACCCTGGCGGTCGACCTCCAGCACCTTGACGCGCACGGAATCTCCTTCCCTCAGCTTGTCGCTGACGCGCTCCACGCGCTCGTCCGAGATCTGCGAAATGTGCACCAGGCCGTCCTTGCCAGGCAGAATCGTCACGAAGGCGCCAAAGTCCATCAGGCGGGCGACCTTGCCCTCGTAAACCTGGCCGACCTCGACGTCCGCCGTGATCAGGTCGATCCGGCGGCGGGCTTCGCGGCCCGAGTCGCCGTCCACCGACGCGATCCGGATGGTGCCGTCGTTGTCGATGTCGATCGTGGCGCCGGTTTCCTCGGTGATCTGGCGGATCACTGAACCGCCCTTGCCGATGACCTCGCGAATCTTTTCCGGATCGATCTTGAAGGCCATGATCGTCGGCGCCCAGTCGGACATCTTCTCGCGCGGCTTCGAAATGATCTTGTTCATCTCTCCCAGGATGTGCAGCCGCGCATCGCGCGCCTGCTCCAGCGCATCGAACATGATCTCGCGCGTGATGCCCTCGATCTTGATATCCATCTGCAGCGCGGTCACGCCGTCGGCGGTACCCGCCACCTTGAAGTCCATGTCGCCGAGGTGGTCCTCGTCGCCGAGGATGTCGGTCAGCACGGCGTAGCGTTCCCCGTCCTTGACCAGGCCCATCGCGACACCCGCGACCGGCGCCTTGATCGGCACGCCGGCGTCCATCATGGCGAGACTGGCGCCGCAGACCGAAGCCATGGAGCTCGAACCGTTGGACTCGGTCACCTCGGAGACGACGCGCAGCACATACGGGAAATCACTCATTTCCGGCAGCACGGCCTGCACCGCGCGCCGCGCGAGCTTGCCATGACCGATCTCGCGCCGCTTCGGTCCCAGCTGGAAGCTGGTCTCGCCGACACAGTACGGGGGGAAGTTGTAGTGCAGCATGAACGGCTCGCGGAACTCGCCGGACAGCGCATCGATGATCTGGGCGTCCCGACCCGTACCCAGCGTCGTGACCACCAGGGCCTGTGTCTCGCCGCGCGTGAACAGCGCCGAGCCGTGGGTCCGGGGCAGCACGCCGGTGCGCACCTCGATCGGACGCACGGTGCGCGTGTCGCGCCCATCGATGCGGGGATGACCGCTGGTGACGCGCCCGCGTACGACCCGGCTCTCGAGTGCATTGAGCGCCGCCTTGACCTGGTCGGGGCTCCAGCGCGGCTCGTCCCCGCTGGCCAGCTTTTCCTTGGCCGCGGCCTTGATCTCGTCGACGCGCGCGTAGCGGTCCTGCTTGACGGTGATCTGGTAGGCCTCGTTGAAAGCGGCCTCCGCCTCGGCGGCGACGAGCGCATTCAGCTCGTCGTCGGACGCCGGCGGCGCCCAGTCCCACGCCGGCTTGCCGGCCTCGGCCTTCAGCGCGTTGATGGCGTCGATCGCGACCTGCATCTGCTCGTGTCCGAACATCACGGCGCCGAGCATGACTTCCTCGTTGAGGACATTGGCTTCCGATTCCACCATCAGCACTGCACGCGATGTCCCGGCAACCACCAGGTCGAGCTGCGAGTCCGCCAGCTGGGTGCTGGTGGGATTCAGCACGTACTCGCCGTTGATATAGCCGACGCGCGCCCCCCCGATCGGCCCGTTGAAGGGCATGCCGGACAGGGCGAGCGCTGCGGATGCACCGATGAGGGAAGGAATGTCAGGATCGACGTCCGGGTTCGCGGACAGGACCGTCGCGATGACCTGGACCTCGTTGTAGAAACCCTTCGGGAACAGCGGACGGATCGGGCGATCGATCAGGCGGCACGTCAGCGTCTCCTTCTCGGAGGGCCGACCCTCGCGCTTGAAGAAGCCGCCGGGGATCCGGCCGGCCGCGTAGGTCTTTTCCTGGTAGTTGACGGTCAGCGGCATGAAGTTCTGGCCTTCGCTGGCATACTTCCTGCCGACAGCAGTGACCAGGACGACCGTGTCGGACATGCTGACCATGACCGCGGCGTCTGCCTGGCGAGCGATCTCGCCGGTTTCCAGGGTGACCGTGTGGGCCCCGTACTGGAAGGATTTCTTGATTGGAGTCAGATTCACTTTCTTCGCCTATTGTCTGCCGGTCCCCATGACCGGACTTTGAATGTCCTCAGCGACGCAGGCCGAGGCGGGTGATGACGTCCTGGTAGCGGCCGGCATCCTTCCGCTTCAGGTAGTCGAGGAGCTGGCGCCGCTGGTTGACCAGCTTGAGGAGACCACGCCGGGAATGGTGGTCCTTCTTGTGCGTACCGAAATGTTCGGTCAGCTCACTGATGCGGGCAGACAGCAATGCCACCTGCACTTCGGGGGAGCCGGTGTCGGCGGTGCCGCGGCCGTACTCCTTGATGATGTCTTTCTTCTGCTCGACGGACAGAGGCATGCGATATCTCCTGAAAACCTTCTCTTTACTGTCCCTTTGACAAGCCCGCAATTGTATCGCGAGGAACCGCGATCGAACAAGCCTGCCACCCTTAAAAACCCTTTATCTTCGACGCCTTAGCTATACCTGGACGACGCCGAGCAACCGTTTCGTGCGCAGCCGCCCCGCGGCGCTGCGCTCGCCGACGCCGATGAAGCCGTCGGCTGCGTAGACCCGGACCAGCCCGTCACCGCCGGCGCCGGCCGTCTCGACGACCTGCCCCTGCATCAGCCGCGCAGCCTCCTCGGCCCCGAGCACCACCGCCGGCAGGCCCTCCAGGGCGCTGTCCACCGGCAACACGATCTCGGCCAGGTGCTCCGGGCCCTCCGCGGCCAGCGCCTCGAGCGCCTCGAGCGTGTACATGTCGCCGCCCGAGTACGGTCCGGCCGCGTAGCGCCGCAATGCGGCGACGTGGGCGCAGCTGCCCGCCGCGCGGGCGATGTCTTCGACCAGCGTCCGCACGTAGGTGCCCTTCGAGCAGGATACGTCGAGCGAAAACCATGGCGGCGCCCAGTCCTCGAGCGCCAGCTGATAAATCTCGATCTCGCGCGGCGCCCGCTCGACCGTTTCGCCGCGCCGGGCCTTGCGATAGAGCCGCTCGCCGCCCTGCTTCAGCGCCGAGTACATCGGCGGCACCTGCGTGATCCTGCCGCGAAAGCCGGCCAGTGCGGCATTCATGGCCGCCTCGTCCAGCTGCTCCCAGGCACAGCTCTCGACCACTTCACCCTCGACATCGCCGGTCGACGTGCGCGTACCCAGTTGAGCCGTGACGCGATACCCCTTGGCGGCGTCCAGCAGGTAGCCGGAAAAGCGCGTCGCCTGGCCGAGGCAGATCGGCAGCAGGCCGCTCGCCAGGGGATCGAGACTGCCGGTGTGGCCGGCCTTCGGCGATCCGAACAGGCGACGCACCTTCTGCAGCGCGATGTTCGAGGACAGGCCGACCGGTTTATCGAGAAGCACCACGCCGTCCGGGCCGCCGGCGGACCGCCGGCTCACCGCGAGCGCTTCAGTCATCGTCGTCCGGCCTGTCCTTCTCGGCGGCCACCTCGTCGGATGCCACCGCGCGGTTGATCAGGTCGGAAAGGCGCGCGCCCCGCTCCAGGCTCTCGTCGTGACGGAAGTGGAGCGCCGGGACGTGGCGAAGATACATCGAGCGCCCCAGCTTGCCCCGGATCAGGCCGGCGGCGCCGGCCAGCGCCACCGCGGCGGGCGCGGGGTCGGCGTCCGGGTTCAGCAGGCTGAACCAGACCGTCGCGTGCGACAGGTCGCGGGAGACCTCCACGGCCGTCACGCTGACCCCGTGCACGCGCGGATCCTTGACGTCGCGCATCAGGATCTCGCTGAGCAGGCGCTGCATCTGTTCGCCGACCCGGCGACTGCGGGAAAACTCTTTCGGCATCAGCTTTGCTGGAAGGTCCTGGCGATTTCGATGCGCTCGAAGCACTCGATCTGGTCCCTGGCACGGATATCGGTGTAGTTGCGCACGCCGATGCCGCACTCGGTACCCGACTTGACCTCACTGACGTCGTCCTTGAAGCGCCGCAGCGATTCCAGCGCGCCCTCGAAGATCACGACATTGTCGCGCAGCACACGGATCGGGTTGTTCCGCCGCACCGTACCCTCGGTGACGAGGCAGCCGGCCACCTGGCCGAACTTCGGCGAGCTGAAGACCTCGCGCACCTCCGCGATCCCGACGATCTGCTCGCGGATCTCCGGCGACAGCAGGCCCACGATCGCCGACTTCACGTCGTCGATGGCCTCGTAGATGATGCTGTAGTAGCGCACGTCGACACCGGTTTCCTTGACGGCGGTACGCGCGGAGGCGTCGGCCCGGACGTTGAAGCCGATGATGATCGCGCCCGACGCGGCCGCGAGGTTCACGTCGGACTCCGTGATGCCGCCGACGGCGCTGGCGATGACCTTAACCTTGACCTCATCCGAGGACAGGCGGGTCATCGCGTCGCGAAGCGCCTCGGCGCTGCCCTGCACGTCGGCCTTGATGAGCAGCTGCACCGCGCTCGCGTTGCCTTCCTCCATCTGGGTGAAGACGTCCTCGAGCTTGGAGGCCTGCTGCTTCGCGAGCTTCACGTCGCGGAACTTGCCCTGGCGGTGCAACGCGACCTCGCGCGCCTTGCGCTCGTCGGGCAGCACGACGACATCGTCGCCGGCCATCGGCGTGCCCGACAGGCCGAGCACCTGCACCGGCGTCGACGGCCCCGCCTCTTTTACCGGCTTGCCGTGCTCGTTGAACATGGCGCGCACGCGCCCGTATTCGCGTCCCGCGAGCAGCGCGTCGCCAGCCTGGAGGGTGCCCTGCTGCACCAGCACGGTCGCCACGGCGCCGCGGCCTTTCTCGAGGCTGGACTCGATCACCACGCCCTTCGCGGGCCCGCTGACCACCGCGGCCAGCTCGAGCACTTCGGCCTGCAAGGCGACCGACTCGAGCAGCGTATCGACGCCCTCGCCGGTGTGCGCCGAGACGTTCACGAACTGCGTGTCGCCGCCCCAATCCTCGGGGATAACGTTGTGCTGCGAGAGCTCGCTCTTGACCCGCTCCGGGTCGGCCCCGTGCTTGTCGATCTTGTTGACCGCCACCACGATCGGCACGCCGGCTGCGCGGGCATGCTGGACGGCCTCGACGGTCTGCGGCATCACGCCGTCGTCGGCGGCCACCACGAGGATGACCACGTCGGTCGCCTGCGCGCCGCGCGCCCGCATCGCGGTGAAGGCGGCGTGGCCCGGGGTATCCAGGAACGTGATCCGTCCCTTGGGCGTTTCCACGACATAAGCGCCGATGTGCTGCGTGATGCCGCCGGCCTCGCCGGCCGCCACGCGACTGCGGCGAATAAAGTCGAGCAACGAGGTCTTGCCATGGTCGACGTGGCCCATGATGGTGACCACCGGCCAGCGGGGCTGCACCTCGCCCTCGGCACGGCCGGCCTCCTCGACCACTTCCTCGATCTGGTTCTCGCGCAGGATCTTCGGCGTGTGCCCCATCTCCTCCACGACGATGACCGCGGTATCCCGGTCGATCACCTGGTTGATGGTGACCATCGCGCCCATGCCCATCATGGTCTTGATGACCTCGG
>JBLRWH010000059.1:0-16078 GCA_047921395.1 Gammaproteobacteria bacterium | reverse complement strand
ATGCTGTTCGGCACGCTGGTCACGGTGGCCGGCTTCGTGCCGATCGGCTTCGCCCGGTCCGGGGTCGGCGAGTACGCCGGCAACATCTTCTGGGTGCTGGCCTTCGCCTTGCTGATCTCGTGGCTGGTGGCGGTCACCTTCACGCCGCTGCTCGGTGTGATGCTGCTGCCCGAGCGTGGCAACGGTCACCAGTCGGACGGGTACGACACGCCCGCCTACCGGCGGCTGCGCGCGCTGATCGAATTCTGCGTCGACCGCGGCGGCCTGGTTGTGGCCGGGACCGTGGGCCTGCTGCTGCTGTCGGTGCTCGGCATGGCCGGCCCGGTGGCCAAGCAGTTCTTCCCCGGCTCTGATCGGCCCGAAGTGGTGGTCAGCATCTTCCTGCCGCAGGGCTCGTCGGTGAGCCAGACCGACCGCATCGCCCGCCGGGTCGAGGCGGCGCTGGAGGAAATGGAGGGCATCCGGTCGCTGTCGGCCTACGTCGGCGCCGGAGCGCCGCGCTTTTTCATCTCGGCCAACCCGGAACAGCCAGACTCGGCCTTTGCCAAGGTCATCGCCGTGACCGAGGACGAGGCCGCGCGCAATCGCATCATGGCCGCGCTCGAGCAGCGCATCAACGACGGTGCCTTCCCCGAAGCCCGGGTGCGCGTGACGCGGCTGCTGTACGGTCCGCCGGTGATCTGGCCGCTGGAGTACCGCATCGTCGGCGACGACCTGATGGAGCTGCGCCGTCTCGGCTACGCCGTGCGCGACATAATGGCCGCACATACGAACGTGGTCGATCCGCACCTGGAATGGGATGAGCGTGCGCCGGTCGCTCGGCTGGTGATGGACCCCGAACGGCTGAGTCGCATCGGCCTGACGCCGCGCGAAGTGGCCGAACAGCTCGAGTATCAGAGCCACGGCCTGACCATCGGCGAAATCCGCCAGGACATCCGCACCGTGCGCCTGGTCGCGCGCGGCTTGAACGAGGACGGCCCGATCGACCCGCTGGGCATGGAGCTCAAGACCGCCGACGGCCGCAAAGTGGCGCTGGCGCAGCTCGGTGAACTCAAAGTAGAGTTCGAGGACCCGGTGATCTGGCGCTACAATCGCCATCCCTTCATCGCCATCCAGGCTGACGTCCGCGGCGCGCAGCCCAACGACGTCAATGCCGAGCTGTGGGCTGCGATGGCCGAACTGCGCGGGAACCTCCCCGACGGCTACCGCATCGACATCGGCGGCTCGATGGAGCAGTCGGGCAAGGCCAATGCCTCGATCAACAAGCTGATGCCGATGATGGTCGCACTGATGCTGATTTTCATCATGCTGCAGATGCGCTCCTTCATCGGCAGTTTCGTCGTCGTCGCCACCGCGCCGCTGGGGCTGATCGGCGCGGTGCTGGCGCTGCTGCTGTTCGGCCAGCCCTTCGGTTTCGTCGCCCTGCTGGGCCTGATCGGCCTGGCCGGCATCCTGATGCGCAACACGCTGATCCTCACCCAGCAGGTGGCCGACAACCTGGCCGAGGGTCAGCACCGGCGCGAGGCCATCATCGAGGCCGCAGTGCGTCGCGCACGTCCCGTGGTCCTGACCGCCGCGGCGGCGGCCCTGGCCTTCGTGCCGCTGACCTTCGACAGCTTCTGGGGTCCACTGGCCTACGTGCTGATCGGCGGGGTCATTGTCGGCACCGCAATCACGCTGTTGTTCGTGCCGGCGCTGTATGCGCTGATCGTGCGGCCGCGGGCGCGCGCCTGAGGCCGGCGCCGCTGGGCGAAACGGGCGGTGCTGTTGCTGCTGGCCGGGTTCGCTGCGCTGGCCGCGCTGGCATCCCTGGCGCTGGAAACGCCGCCGGGCGGGGACTAGGGTGCGAGACCGCGGAAAAACATTTCCAGCATTGCCTCGCCGTCAGACCGGATGGAAAAGCTGTCCGGTGCGCGCAGCCAGGATACGTAGATGCCGTGCATCAGCGCATACAGCGACAGCGCGGCCACGCGCGGACTCACGTCGCCGCGCACCCGCCCCAGCGCCCGCGCCCGCTCGATGTCGACCTCGACACGCTGCAGCGTTTCGGCGTCGATGGCCAGCTGTTGCTCGAACACCGGGTTGACCTCACCCGCGAACTCGCAGCGGGTGAACAGGATGGTGTACACGTTGCGGTAGGTCTCGTTCTCCTCGAGCTGGGCGAACGCAATGCGGCACAGCTTGGTCAGCAGACCGATGGGGTCCTCTTCCCCCAGCTCTTGCCGGAACTCGTCTGCCATATTGGCCAAGGGCAGGCGCACGCGTTCGAGCATGGCCGCGAACAGATCGGTCTTGTCGCGGAAATGCCAGTAGATCGCGCCGCGCGTGACGCCCGCGCGGCACGCGATGTGCTCCAGGCTGGTGCGCGACACGCCGCGCTGCAGGAACTCCTGTTCCGCCGCGTGGAGCAGCGCCTCCCGTGTCGCCGCGGCTTCCGCCCGGGTGCGCCTGGCCATCAGCCTTCCCAGCCGCCGCCGAGCGCCTTGAACAGCGTGGCGGCCGCGGCGAGACGAGCGGCGCGGGTCTCGGCCAGCACCAGCTGCGCCGCCAGGAGTCCGCGCTGGGCGTCGAGCAGCTCGAGGATGCCGATGTAGCCCTCGCTGTAGCGGATCTGCGCCAGGGCCTCCGTGCGCTCCAGGGCTGTCACCTGGCCCTGCACCGCATCCAGGGCTTCGCGGCTGTTGGCATACGCCCTGAGGGCATCGCGCGCCTCCGCCACGGCTACGGCCACCGCCGTTCGGTAGCCCAGCTCCGCCTGGTCGCGGACCGCCCTGGCCGTATCCACCCGCGCGCGGCCACGGCCGAAATCCAGCAGCGGGCCGGCGATGGTGCCCGTGAAGCTCCAGGTCTCGGCGTCCGCGGTGAAGAGGTCTCCCGCCGTGCCTGCGGCTTGCCCCACCAGGGCGGCCAGGTTGAGCCCCGGCAGGCGGCTGGCGACGGCCACGCCGACGCCCGCCGTCGCGGCCACGAGCTGTGCCTCCGCAGCGCGCACGTCAGGGCGACGCGCCAGCAGCTCGGCCGGCAACACCACGGGGATGTCGCCCGGCCCGGCGGGCGCCGCCTGGCCGCTCTCCGGGAACGCCGTCCCGATGAGCTCGGCAGGGCTCAGGCCAAGCAGGATGCCGAGTGCGCTGGCCCGCGCGTTGACCGCGTCCTCGAGGCCCGGGCGCTGCGCGCGCACCGTGGCCAGCTCCGCCTCGGCCTGGCGCAGCGCCAGCTCGTCGATGAGGCCCGCTTCGTGCCGCAGGCGCTGCACGCGCACCGTCTCCGCGCGCGACGCCATGCTGCGCTCGGCGATCTCCAGCTGGCGGCGCGCCGCCTGCAGTGCATACCAGGTGCTGACCACGTCTGCCGCCAGCGCCTGCCGTACCGCCTCAGCTGCGAACACGCTGCGCTCCAGCGCAGCCCCCGCCGCCTCCCGGCCGCGGGCCAGCCCGCCCCACAGGTCGACCTCGTAGGACAGCGACCCGGCCACGGAAAGCAGCGTGCGCGGCGGGATCTCGAAGTTCTCGATGCCCACGGCCGCCGACGGCTGGCGCTGGCGATTGGCTTCCGCCTGCAGCGCCACGCTGGGATACAGCTCCGCCCGCGCCAGGCCGAGGCGCGCCCGCGCTTCGGCGATGCGCGCATACTCCAGGCGCAGCCCGAGGTTCTCGGCCAGGGCGCGCTCGACCACGCCATCCAGCACCGGGTCCCCGAAAGCCCGCCACCAATCGTCGGGCAGCTCGACTGCCGGCAGCGCGACCGGCTCTGGCCAGGACTCGGGCATGGCCAGTTCGGGCCGCTCGTAGTCGGGCCCGACGGCGCAACCCGCCAGCACGGCGACGAGCAGCAGCAGGCTCGATGAGCTAGGCATGCCGCACCTCCTCATCGCGCGGGCGGGTCGCCTTGCGCCGGCCGGACCAGTCCTCCAGCAGCTTGTAGAACAGCGGCACGAACAGCAGCGCCAGCGTGCTGGCCAGGATCATGCCGCCGACCACCACCGTGCCGATTTCGCGCCGGCTCGCCGCGCCCGCGCCCGTGGCAAAGACCAGCGGCAGCGTGCCGATGATGAAAGTCAGCGCCGTCATCATGATGGCGCGGAAGCGCTGGCGCGCCGCCTCGATGGCGGCCTCGAAACTGCTCTTGCCCGCAGCGCGGTTCTGCGCCGCGAACTCGACGATGAGGATGGCGTTCTTCGCCGCCAGGCCGATCAGCACCAGCAGGCCGACCTGGAAATAGATGTCGTTCGGGTAGCCGCGCAGCAACACCGCCAGGGACGCCCCGAGTACCCCGAAAGGCACAGCCGAAGCCACCGCCAGGGGGAGCGTCCAGCGCTCATACTGCGCCGCGAGGATCAGGAACACCATCAACAGCCCCATGGCGAAGGCTGCGCCGGCTGCACCCTCGGCGGCTTCCAGCTGATAGGCCTCGCCGATCCAGCCGATGCTTGCCTGCTCGCCCAGGCTCGCCGCGACCAACTCCTCGAGCGCCTCCTTGACCTCGCCCGTCGTGTAGCCGGGCGCCGGCTCGGCCAGCAGGCGCACCGCCGAGACCAGGTTGTACCGATTCACGATGTCGACGCCGCCCCGGCGCTCCAGGCGCACCAGCGTGCTCAGCGGCACCAGTGCGCCGTCGGCGGCGCGCACGAAGACGCGTCGCAGGTCCTCCGGCTCGTTGCGGAACTCGCCCTCCGACTGCAGGTTGACCTGCCAATTGCGCCCTGCGAGGGTGAAGTCGTTGACGTACAGGCTGCCAAAGGTGGCCTGCATGGCGTCGAACACGGCGTTGATCGGAACCCCCATGGCGCGCACTTTCTCGCGGTCCACCTCGGCGTGGTAGCCGGGCACACTGGCGTCGAAGAAGACCTGCAGGCTGCCAATCTCCGGCCGCCCGGCAGCCGCCCCCTGGAGAAGATCGACCAACTGCTGCAGCGCAGCCGGATCCGTGTCGCTGCGCGCCTGCAGGTAGCCCTCCACCCCTCCGGTCAGGGACAGGCCCACGATGGGCGGCGGCATGAATGCAAGAACCTGCGCTTCCTGGATACCGAAGCCCATGCCCATGATCCGCCCGGCCACCGAGGCCGCGTCCTGGCCCGGCCCGGTACGATCCTGCCAGTCCTCGAAGCGGGCGAAGCCGACCAGGGCATTCGTGCGCTCGGAAAGGGTGATGATGTCCAAGCCGGCGAAAGTCGTGAACTCGCGGATCTCGTCGAAGTTGTCGAGCAAGGCCTGCGAGAGGCTGTTGCGCACCTGCTCAGTGCGTTGCAGGGAGGCCGTGGGCGGCTGCCAGCCGGCCACGATGACGACGCCCTGGTCCTCCTGCGGCACCAGGCCGGCTGGCAGGCGCAGCAGCAGAAAGACGGCCAGCGCAATGACGCCGGCGAACAGCAGCACGCCCATCACGGCATGGTGCAGCAGGAAGCCCACGCTGCCTACGAAGGCGCTCGTGACCCGGTTGAAGCCCGCATTGAACCACTCGAAAGGCTTCGCCACCTCCTGGCGCTCCTTGTCCAGCAGCAGGGCGCACATGGCCGGCGTCAGCGTGAGAGCGACCACGCCTGAGACCACCACCGAGATCGCGATGGTAACGGCGAACTGGCGGTACAACTCGCCGGACAGGCCGCCAAGGAAGCTGACCGGGGCGAAGACCGCGACCAGCACCAGGGTCGAGGCGACGACGGCCCCCGCCACCTGTTGCATGGTCGCGATGGAAGCCTCACGCGCCTTCATGCGCTGTTCGTGTATGAGGCGCTCGACGTTCTCCATCACGATGATGGCGTTGTCCACCACGATGCCGATGGACAGCACCAACCCGAACAGCGTGAGCAAGTTGACTGAGAAGCCGAAGGCCTGCATGCCGAGGAATGTCCCGACCAGCGACACCGGAATGGCGACGATGGGAATGAGCGTTGCGCGCAGGTGTTGCAGGAACAGGAAAGTCACCAGCACCACCAGCCCCACGGCCACCAGCAGTGTTACGTAGACCTCGCGGATGGAAATGCGCACGAACTCGCTGGTGTCGTAGGGGATGCGGAATTCCAGCCCTTCAGGGAAATTTTCCGCGAGCCGCTCGAAGGCCGCCTGGACCCGGTCCGCCGTGTCCAGCGCGTTCGCGCCCGGCTGCAGGAACACGCCCATGGGCACGGCCGGCTCGCCGTTGTAGATGGCGGAAAAGTTGTAGTTGCGCGCGCCCAGCTCCGCGCGCGCCACTTCGCCGAGGCGCAGTACGGAACCATCCGCATCGCTGCGCAGGATGATGGCCTCGAACTCTTGCGGGGTGAGGAGCTGGCCGCGGGTCGAGATGGCCAGGGTGAAATCCTGACCCTGCGGCGCCGGCTCGGCGCCGATGCGCCCGGCGGCAAACACCGCGTTCTGCTCGCGGATCGAGGCGGCGACCTCGCCGGGCGTGATGCCGTATTCGGCCATGCGCTCCGGATGCAGCCAGATGCGCATGGAGTAGTCCTGCGCGCCGAACAGCGAGGCGTTGCCCACCCCCTCGAGGCGCACCAGTTCATCGAGGACATTCAGCAGCGCGTAGTTGCTGATGAACAGCGTGTCGAATCGCCCGTCCGGTGACAGCAGCACCGGCACCATGAGGATGCTGGTGGAGCGCGACTCCACGCGCACGCCCTGGTCGCGCACCCGCTGCGGCAACCGCGGCAGCGCCGCCTGGACACGGTTGTTGACGTTGATCTGCGCCTGGTCCGGATCGGTCCCGATTTCGAATGACACGGTGAGCTGGACAACGCCGGAGTCGGTGCTCAGCGACTCCATGTAGATCATGCCATCGACGCCGTTGATCTCCTGCTCCATCGGAGCGGACACCGAATCGGCCAGCACCTGCGCGCTGGCGCCTGGGAAGAAGGCCGTCACCACGACCTGCGGCGGCACCACGTCCGGGTACTGCTCCACCGGCAGGACACGCAGCGCAGCCGCGCCGCCGAGCATGATGAGGATCGAGATGACCGAGGAGAAGATCGGCCGGTCGATGAAAAAGCGCAGCATCAGCGCGCCTCCGCCTCCGCGTCCGGCACCCGGGGTTGGCCGGGCTCCTGCGGCGCGATCGGGGCGCCGTCGCGCACCCCGACCTGGCCGTTGGCAATCACCCAGTCACCGGGCTCGAGGCCGCCCAGGATCACCTGCCGCCCATCGATCACCGGACCCAGCTCGACCTCGCGCGCCACCGCCACGTTGCCCTCGCCGGCCACAAACAGGCGCGCTCCGTGCAGGCCCTGCGCCACGGCGGTTGCGGGCACGAGCAGTGCGTCCTCCAGCCAGGCCACCGCAAGCCGCACCCGCAGCGTCTCGCCGGGCCGCAACTCCCCGTCCGGGTTGGCGAAGACCGCCTGGGCCGGGACGTTGCCGGTCGCCGGCTCCACCGTGCTCGCCATGAACTGCAGCCGGCCGAGGTGCGGATACACGCTGCCGTCGGCGCGCAAGGCTTCGACGCTCATGCCGTCCCGCTTCCTGGCCTCCAGCGCGCGCCGGCTTGCGGCATCATCCGCCGGCATGGCGAAGCGCAACTGCACCGGGTCGAGAGTTGTGACCGTGGTCAGGAACGTGCCGGCGGCCACCAGGTTTCCGGCCGTGAGTTGCTCGAGCCCGGTCACGCCGTCTGCCGGCGCACGCACCGTCGCATAGCCGAGTTCGAGTTCAGCCTGCGCCACGTTCGCCTCGGCCAGCGCCAGGCGCGCCTCCGCCAGTTCCTTGTTGGACAGCGCCAGGTCACGTTCCCGCGCGCTGATGGCGCGCTGCTCGAACAGCCCGGCGACACGCCGCCACTCGCGCTCGGCCTGGTTCAGTGCGGCACGCGCATTGGCCTGCTCGGCGCGGGCCCGCTGCAGGGCGATACGATAGGGCGCCTGCTCGATGCGGAACAGCGGCTGGCCCACCTCGACGGCGGCCCCTTCCTCGAACAGGCGCTCCTCGAGGATGCCGCCGACCCGGGCCCGCACCTCGACTTCCTGCAGGCCGCGTACCCGCGTTGTGTAGTCCGCGCGCCGCAGCACGTCTTCGCGTACCGGCTCGGCCAGCGTCACTGGCGCCGGCGGCATGCCGCCCGGGCCGCCTCCGCCGGGGGCGCCGTTGCCGTTGTCGCCGCGCATGCAGGCGCCGAGAGCCAGCAAGGCAAGCAGGCACAGCGCGACGACCGGGCTGCGAAGAGGCATTGGAAAAAATTGCATGATCAGACTCCGCTGGGAGGCGCGTGCCCGGCCGTGCCGCGCGATGACTGTCTAACGACTGGAGATGGTGCGCAAAGATACATTCGTGAATGTATGTATACAAGAGGCCCAGACCACCTCTCAGCGTTCACGAGGGTGGCGCGCCGCATGGACAGATGATACAAATCCTCGGTACATAGCATCTACACACCGAGTATTTGTATCAATGACGAAACCCTGCTCGCAACGTGAGCTGGCTCAGACTCTGCTCAAGAAGCAGGGCATCATGCGCCTGGTCGAGCTGCGCGAGGCCGGCGTGACCGCGGCGACGATGAGTCGTATGGAGCGGGCAGGTGAGGTCATCCGCCTGTCGCGGGGCGTCTATCAGCTGTCAGGCGCCGACCTGGACCCGAACCACAGCCTGGCGGAGGCCGCGAAGCGGGTGCCCAAGGGCATCGTATGTCTCGTCTCCGCCCTGGCGTTCCACGGTCTAACGGACCAACTGCCTCCGAAAGTCTGGCTGGCGATCGGACCCAAGGACTGGGCGCCGCAGCGTAGCGGTGCGGGCCTTCGCATTGTGCGTTTCACA
Source organism: Gammaproteobacteria bacterium (assembly GCA_047921395.1). GTDB lineage: Bacteria > Pseudomonadota > Gammaproteobacteria > Steroidobacterales > XN24 > XN24. Next base: position 7,346 of record JBLRWH010000059.1, on the reverse strand, counting down.
GGCAGTCTGCTGAGGGAGGGCATCGAGACGCATGTGATCGAAGGTGTGTCAGTAAAAGTCTTTGGCGTGGCCAAGACGGTGGCAGATTGCTTCCGACATCGCGGCAAAGTGGGTCTGTCCGTCGCGATCGAGGGGCTACAAGAGGCGCTCAGGCAACGTAAGGCGTCTGCCGCGGAAATCGCTCGGCAAGCCGAGAAGGGCGGGGTCTCCACAGTCGTGCGGCCGTATCTCGAGGCGCTGACCGCCAATGCCTAGGGAGATCAGAAACGTCGGCGCCTCCGTGCGGGCGCGATGCTGCTGGCGAGCTGGTTCACGGATCCACACCGCTGGCAGGCAGGGCAGTGGTTCAAAAATATGCTGGCCGCGTCGACAGTCAGAGCGGCGAAGGGTTCAAGCGGCCCTGTTGACCTGCGCGCGCGCCGCACCTTCACCTGCCGCAGCCCGTCCCAGGACCGAGCATCGCGCAGTCGCCTGACTTGCCCTGTGTCGACCCGATTATGGGATGATCCGCGCCCATGAGATTGCGAACACCAGGATTGGCCGGACGCCTTGCGCTGGTCACCATCCTGCTGATCACCCTGGCCGTCGTTTCAGTATCGGTCTTCGGCATCCGCACCGTCGGACGACTGGCGGAGGCCGAGGCGCTGACACGCGTGGAACTGGGACTGTCGACGGCGCGCGAGGGCCTGCGACAGGGGACCGAGGAGCTGGTGGTCGCGGTGCGCGTGCTGAGCGAGCGGCCGACCCTGCATCGCCTGCTCGGCATGGCGCTGCCGGAGGCGCTGCCGGACTACCTCGCGCGTTACTGCGACGGCGCCGCATTCGACGGCTGCACCGTGGTGCGTGCCGGGTCGCGGCTGGCTACCGTCGGTGACCAGATCGACTGGGAGCTGGTGCTGGCCGCGACGGCGGAGCAGGGCGATGCTTTCCTGGTGACAGGCGCGCTGCCGGGTCTCACGCTTTATGGGGCCCGGACGGCCGCAGCGGAACACGCCAACGTGGACGTCATCGCGGTTCGCGCCATGGATGCCAGGTTCGCCGCGCGCCTTGGAGAAAATGCCGGCCTTGATGTCCAGGTCATCGATTTCGCGACACGCGGCAGCCAGGGGGATTCGTTCGAAATCCTTGATACCGGCGCCTTGGCGCGAGGTGAGGCGGTGTCCGCCCGGCTGCCCGGGCTGGGCCTGTATGCCGCCAGCCAGCCCGTGGTCTCGGTGACCGGCGAAACCATTGCGTTGCTGCACGCCGCGGTTCCCGTAGACCAGGTCATGCAGCGCGTAGACAGGATGAGGCTGCGGATCATCTGGGTAGGCGCGTTGGTCAGCGTGCTGGCGATCGCCGCCGCCTTGTGGATCGGAAGGTACTGGATCGCAGACATCCAGCGACTGACGGAGTCCGCGCGTCTGCTGGGCGCCGGCGACCTGGCGACGGCCATCCCGATTACCGGCGGCAAGGAAATGAGCGTGCTGGCGACGACCATGGAGGAGATGCGCAGCAACCTGGTGGAGCTGACGAATGAATTGCGTCAGCGCGAGGCCGAGGCCAAGGCGGTGCTCGGCGGCATCGTCGAGGGCGTTTATGCAGTCGACTCGGCGCGCCGCATCCAGTTCCTGAACGCGCAGGCAGAGCGCCTGCTGGGGGTCGATTCGACGGCCGCGCAGGGCCGGTTCTGTGGCGACGTGCTGAAGCCCAGGCCAGATGAGGACGGGCGGCGGCCTTGCGAGCACTCGTGTCCCATACTCAAAGCTCGCCGGGAAGGTTCGGCGCAGGCGGTGGAGCGGCTGGAGGTCGGCGCGGGCCGGGTGCGTCGGGTCGTCATCGCGAGTGCAGCGCCAAGCGGCGGCATCCAGGTGCAGGTGCTGCGGGACGAGACCGACCTCGAAGCCGTGCGGCGTACGCGCGACACCGTGTTGGCCAACATCTCGCATGAGTTCCGCACCCCATTGTCTGCACAGCTGGCCTCGATCGAGCTCCTGCGAGACGGGCTGGGCAGCATGCCGGCCGAGGCGCAACGGGAGCTCGTGGCCTCCCTGGAGCGCGGCGTGCAGCGGCTGACCTGGCTGATCGACAACCTCCTGGAGAGCGTGCGTATCGAATCCGGCCGGCTGGCCATTCGCAGTCACGAGCTGCGGCTCGACGAAGTCGTGCAGGCGGCCCGGGACCTCATCGAGCCCCTCATCGAGCAGCGTGGCCAGCGGATCGAAGTTGACGCACTGGCTGAGCTGCCGCCGGTCCGTGGCGACCAGCAGCGGCTCACGCAGGTGATGGTCAACCTGCTGGCAAACGCCAGCAAGTTCGCTCCGCCGGACAGCGCCATTCACATCGGGGGACGCGCCCGACCCGGTGGAGGACTTGTCTTCTGGATCGACGACGAGGGCCTGGGCCTCCCGCCGGGCGAAGCGTCGGCCCTGTTCGAACAGTTCCATCGCTCTGGCGGCGAGGATCCGGAGGAGAGCGGCCTGGGGCTGGGTCTGTACATCGTGCGCTCGATCGTGGAACGTCACGGCGGACACGTCGGCCTGCACTCGCGGCAAGGGGGCGGAACGCGTGCCGAGGTCGAACTGCCCGGGGAGGCGCCTGCATGAAAATCCTGATTGTGGATGATGACCCGGACCTGCTTGCCGTCACAGGCTTCGCGCTGCAACAGGCCGGCTTCCTCGTGATCAAGGCGCGCGACGGCCAGGAGGCCCTGCAAGTGGTCGAGGCAGAGCAGCCGGACCTGATGGTGCTCGATATCAACATGCCGCGCATGAACGGCTTTGAAGTCGTCCGCCGCGTGCGCGAGACCAGCGCCTTGCCGGTGATCGCGCTCACCGTCCGCAGCGAGGAAGAGGACATTGTCCGCATGCTGGAAAGTGGTGCAGACGATTACCTCAGCAAGCCCTTCAGCCCCCGCGTGCTGGTCTCGCGCGTCAAGGCGCTGTTGCGGCGCGTGGGCCTGGAATCTGCCGGCGCAACCACCCTTGGGGAGCTGACGCTCAAGCCTGACGACCTCATGCTTGAGGGACTTTCCGAGGGGACGGTTCGCCTGACGCCGCTGGAAGCGCGGTTCCTGCAGTTGTTGTTCGCTCATGCGGGCGGCACGGTTCCGACTGAGCGGATTCTCGTGCATGTCTGGGGCAATCGGGCCGGCGGTAACCGACAGTTGCTGAAACAGCTCGTCCACCGGTTACGCCAGAAGATCGAGACCGACCCGGGGAAACCGCAGCTGTTGCGAACCGTGCCGAATGCCGGCTATGTGCTCGATGCACCGGGCTGTGGGCCCGAACAGGAATCGGGAATTTGACGCGGCGAGCCGCCAGTCTCGCCAGCAATCGGCTCAGAGCCATGATACGGACCCACCGACTGCATTCGCAGGAGATGGATTTTGTGAATCGCCCCGGGTATTCCGGAGACCGCGCCGCCACCGGCGGCGCCATATGCTGTTTGCCGGCCGGCTAGATCAGCCCCAGGGCCACCATGGGATTGGCCACTTTCAGGAAGCCGGCGATGTTTGCACCCACCACGTAGTTGCCTGGCGCCCCGTACTCCTCCGCGGTCTCGTGACAGGTGCGATGGATGTTGACCATGATTTCCCTGAGCCGCTGCTCCGTGTACTCGAAGCTCCACGAGTCCCGGCTGGCGTTCTGTTGCATCTCCAGCGCGCTGGTGGCCACGCCGCCCGCGTTGGCGGCCTTGCCCGGCCCGAAGGCGATGCCGGCCTCGTTGAAAACGCGCATGGCGTCTGGCGTGGTCGGCATGTTGGCCCCCTCAACCACCACCTTGCAGCCGTTTTCCGCCAACCGGGCCCCATCCTTGCCGTTCAGCTCGTTCTGGGTTGCGCTGGGGACCGCCACGTCGCAGGGCACCGACCAGATCGAGCCGCCCTCCTGGTACTTGCCGCTCTTGCGTCTCTCGGCATAGGCCTTGACCCTGCCACGCTCCACCAGCTTGATCTGCTTCAACAGCCCAAGGTCGATACCCTGCTCGTCAACGACCACGCCGTTGGAGTCGGAACACGCCACCACTTTGGCGCCCAACTGCTGCAACTTTTCGATAGCGAAAATCGCGACGTTGCCTGCGCCGGAGACGATGCAGCGCTTGCCGTCCAGTGAATCCGCGCGCGTCTTGAGCATCTGTTCGAGGAAGAACACGGTACCGTAGCCCGTCGCCTCGATGCGCGCGCGGCTGCCGCCCCACTCGAAGCCCTTGCCCGTGAGCACGGCCGATTCGTAGCGGTTGGTAATGCGCTTGTACTGGCCGAACAGGTAACCGATCTCCCGCTGGCCGACGCCGATGTCCCCGGCCGGGACATCCGTGTACTCGCCGATGTGACGATAGAGCTCGGTCATCAGGCTCTGGCAGAAGCGCATCACCTCGCCCTCGGACCTGCCCTTCGGATCGAAATCGCTGCCGCCCTTGCCGCCGCCGATCGGCAGGCCGGTCAGGGCATTCTTGAAGATCTGCTCGAAGCCAAGGAACTTGATGATCCCGAGGTAGACCGACGAGTGAAACCTCATCCCGCCCTTGTAGGGGCCCAGGGCACTGTTGAACTCGACGCGGAAGGCGCGATTGATGTGAATGTTGCCCTGGTCATCCTGCCAGGGCACGCGGAAGATAATCTGCCGCTCCGGCTCGCAGATACGCTGGATGATGCGCTGCTCGACGAACTCCGGGTGTTTCACCAGTACCGGGCCCAGCGAGTCCAGCACTTCGCGCACCGCCTGGTGAAACTCCGTCTCGCCCGCGTTGCGCCGCAGGACCTCCTGGTAGATCGGTTCCAGTTTTTCGTCCAGGCCTGCCACCGCTCACCTCGGTTGTATTTCCGCCGTCTCGTGATGGGAGGACGGCCCGGTCGGGGAACCTGGCAGGTTCCGCCACGCGCCCACACCTTAACGCTTCATATTACCTCTTTTGCACGCAATTTGCGTGGCGCCGCCCGCCTACGGATCCGGTCAACGCGTCGACTGCCCTGGTGGTGCCTGCGTAGGGTTGGTCAGGAACACCAGGCCCTTGCCGGTATCCGGGTCGCGATAGCGGATGCGACGCAAGTACGCCGGGTAGTGCTGCAGAGTCGTCGCGCATCCATGTTCCGCTTGGCGCGCGTGACGAAGAAGCTGCCGGCCTGGTCGAGCCGATAGAGCCGCTCGACGTCGAGATCGCCGCGATCCATGACGTAGAAGGCGCCCCACGGGAACATCGACAGGCACAGATCGATGGTGGCGGCGTCCAGCGCATAGACGGTGTTGTCCAGTTCCACCCCGAGCGACTCGCCGGCGTAGAGCTTCCGGGCTTGCGCGGCGAGACAGCTCTCGATGTCGCGCAGGCTCTCCCGGTAGGCGAGCTGAGCGAAGGCCATGACGCGGAACTGCTCGGTGCAGGGCAGCGTGCGGATCCGATGGTTGGCTTGATATCGCTGCACCATGCGGTGGAAGGTCGTCCACGGCAGGAAGTCCATGACCTGGGCAAACAGTGTCTTGCGGGTGTACATCGGCGTGCCTCGGAACCTGGGTTCCGCAACGGTCGCCGAAGGAGCAAGTCAGGTTCAAGTCGACACCACCTCAAAATGGCTGTTTTTGAAAACTAAATCAGGCGCTTGGCCGCAGGCTCGGCGCAGTTAACCGGACAGTAGTGTCTGAAATGGGAATCTAACCCGCGTCCGTAAGGCTCGTTAGTCGTACCTCATCTTGAGCGTCTGGGCTTGCTCGGCCAGCGCATCGAGCTCCTTGTATGCGATCACGTCCTGGTAGCGGACACGACGGTGCGTTCCGGTCTTGTGGAACGGGATCTCGCCGCGCCCGAGCAACTGCACGAGAAACGGTCGCGAGACGTTGAGCACGTCCGCTGCGTCCTGGGTCGTCAGCTCGGCTTGGATCGGGATGATGCTGACCGCGTGGCCCTCACCGATTTCGGTCAGGATGTCCACGAGTAGCCGCAGCGCCAACAGCGGAACGCGGGCCGGATGTGGCGCGCCCTTGTCGTCAAATATCTCGATCTGCTGGGTTTCCGCGCGGGTCTGCAAGAAGGCGGACAGCGCCCGACCGCTCTCGCGGGCGATGGCAACCTCATCGGCCGTCGGCAACGGATGGGTGGGAGCGAATGTGGTCATAGCAGCCCCCTGGGAGCTTCAAGCAGCGTCATGGGCAGTAGAGCAATCGAAATAAACGAAATATCGAACTATTCAAAATGCGCATAGCCATCCCTAGCAGGCACCCAAAAAGACAGCGATTTACACCCATTCCGACGTAATAAAGCCGCGGTACGACGCTTGGCGCCACCGTTCCCCTCACGTTATGCGGAGAAAGACTCGCGCATGCGGGGATTGAGATCCATAATCTCCGCATGAATAGCAGCGATTACAAATACATCTGGCAGGCCAGCGACTGGCCGAACTGGCGCTTCGACCTGGCGGCGTTGGCCGGACCCATGGCCGAGGTCAGTCGCGCGCAGGGGCTCTTGATGGGCCGCCTGGCCGACGTGGGCAGGGCCCTGCGCGATCAGGCGAGCCTGGCGACACTGACCGAGGACGTGGTCAAGACCAGCGAGATCGAGGGTGAGCAGCTCAACGTTGAATCCGTGCGCTCGTCCATCGCCCGCAGGCTGGGCGTAGACATCGGCGCGCTGGCCCCGGTCGATCGTCACGTCGAGGGCGTGGTGGAGATGGTGCTCGACGCCACGGCCAACTGCTATGCGTCGGTGTCGCGGGAGCGCCTGTTCGGCTGGCATGCCGCGCTGTTTCCTACCGGCTACTCCGGGCTCTCCAAGATCAAGGTTGGCGGCTGGCGCGACGATGCGAGCGGCCCGATGCAAGTGGTCTCGGGTCCCATGGGCCGCCAGCGCGTGCATTTCGAGGCGCCGCCAGCTGATCGTCTGGAGGCTGAAACCGGCCAATTCCTGGACTGGCTGAATGGCGCATCGAGCGACCCGCCGCTGCTCAAAGCCGGGCTTGGTCACCTGTGGTTCGTCACATTGCACCCGCTCGACGACGGCAACGGTCGTATCGCCCGGGCCATTGGTGATTTGCTACTGGCGCGCGCCGACGGCAGCCCGCAACGCTTCTACAGCCTCTCGGGGCAGATCCAGCGTGAACGCAAGGCCTACTATGACATCCTGGAGCAGACGCAGAAGCGGTCGATGGACGCCACCGAGTGGCTTTCCTGGTTTCTCGACATGCTCCATCGCGCCGTCGATCAGGCGCAGCACACGCTTGACGCCGTATTGACCAAGGTGCGGTTCTGGCAGCGCTGGGCGACCACACCGCTCAACGAGCGACAGGTGAAGTTGCTCAACAAGCTGATCGACGGGTTCGAAAGCAAGCTCACCAGCAGCAAGTGGGCGGCCATCGCCAAGTGCTCGCCGGACACGGC